>CAKUND010000010.1 GCA_934668295.1 uncultured Oscillospiraceae bacterium | reverse complement strand
AACCCCGTTGCGATCTTCTGCTCCAACGAGGGCGCTGTCACCGGCTTCCTGGCTGCTGTCTCCGACGGCGAGGATCTCGCTGAGGGCGGCAAGTACGCAGGTCTGGTCGTCGCCGGCTTCGACGCAGGCGCGGCTCAGAAGAACGCGGTCCGTCAGGGCTGGTTCTACGGCTCCGTCACCCAGGATCCGTACCAGATCGGCTACCAGGCTGTTGCTCTGGCCGTCGCGGCTGCCAACGGCGAAGCTGTTGAAGACGTCGACACCGGCGCGCAGTGGTATGACGCTTCCAACATCGACGACGAAAAGATCGCCCTGCTGGTTTACGACTGATCGGCAAGCCACAGCACCGTCATTCCCCAACTCACAGACCGTGCCGCCCTCCGGCGGCACGGTCATTTCGCACCTTCCCCAAAGCACCCGCCCCAGGAAGCATGATCCGAAGGGGCAGGGCTCTGCTCCACCCGGCAGAACGCAGCTGTTTTACAGAAATCTTCGGCGATTCCGGATGCACTTTCCCATTTGCTCGCAGGGGCCGATGCCCACATCGACCCGGCAGGATGTACTGATTCTACGGGAATCTGCGGCGAATTCGCAACATTTTTAAGGCCGACAGAGTCGTCGGCTCCCTATAAAAGTGCTCTTTTGAATGCTCCGGCGTCAGTGCCTCACACAAAAGCAAAACGTTTCGCGAACAAAAACCGGAAACATGTCAGGGAACGGCTGGAATTCGCAGAACATATTTGAGCGATATCAACAAAAACGGCGGAATAATTTGAGCAAACTGCTTCTTGACGAAAGAAATATCGATGGAGTACAATAGAGAAAAAGCGAAACGTTATGCGCAAACAGGAGCCGCCAATGTCAACGATCAAGGACGTCGCCCGCCGGACGGGGCTTTCTCTGTCCACTATTTCCAAATATCTCAACGGCGGCAACGTCCGCGAGGAAAACCGCCTCGCGATCGACGCGGCAGTTGCGGAGCTGGGCTATTCTGTCAACGTTTTTGCCCGCAGCCTTAAGGCGAACCGCTCCATGACCGTCGGCGTCCTGCTGCCGACGCTTTCGAGCCCCTTTTTTGGCCGTGTCGTCGCGGCGCTGGAGCTGATCCTGCGGCGCAGCGGCTATGAATGCTTCGCCTGCAGCTCTGATTTCGACCGGGAGCAGGAGCTCGGCAAGCTTGATTTTCTCGCGCGCTATCACGTCGACGGCATCATCTACGTCCCGGAGCATGCGACTGCCGAGGAGGTCCGCGCCCGCGTCGGCTCGACCCCCGTCGTGCTGATCGACCGGTCGCTGGAGGGCGCGCAGTATGATACCGTCGTGGTCGATAACCTCAACGCGGCCTATATGGCGGTCGAGCATCTGATCGGCCGCGGCCACCGCCGCATCGGCCTCATTGCGGGCCCGCAGACCATCTCCACCGCGCGCGAGCGCACCGTGGGCTATCGCCGCGTGCTGGCGGATTACCGCCTGCCGGTCGACGAGAGCCTCATCGCCGCGGGAAACTACGATCTCGAATCCGGCTCGCGCCTGTTCGGCGCCCTTCTCGATATGCCCCAGCCGCCGACAGCCGTGTGCGTCACCAACTACGACATGACGCTCGGCGCGATCATGGCCGCGCACGAGCGCGGCGTGGCGCTGCCCGGCGACGTGGACTTCATCGGCTATGACAATGTCGACCTGTGCTCCGTCGTCTCGCCAAGACTCGAGATCGTCGAGCAGCCCATGGACGAAATGGGCCTGCGCGCAGCAGAGCTGCTTCTGGCAAGGCTCGGCGGCGACACATCGCCCGCAAAGCTGCTGCGCCTGAAGGCGAAGCTGTCCAGTCTGTGATCCCCGCCCGGAAGGGCGTGTTCAAAAAGAATTCTATAAACGTAAAGGAGTTTATTGTATGGCAAAGAATCGTTATATCGGCGAATACCCCGTGATCGGCATCCGCCCCATCATCGACGGCCGCCGCGGCCCGATGCAGCTGCGCGAGAGTCTGGAAGACCAGGTCATGGCCATGGCCGAGGCCGCGAAGAAGCTGTTTGAGGAAAATCTGTACTACTCCAACGGCGAGCATGTGAAGGTCGTCATGGCCGACACCTCCATCGGCCGCGTGCCGGAATCCGCTGCCTGCGCTGAGAAGTTCAAGCGCGAGGGCGTTGCCATCACCCTGTCTGTCACGCCCTGCTGGTGCTACGGCTCCGAGACCATGGACATGGATCCCATGACCATCAAGGGCGTCTGGGGCTTCAACGGCACCGAGCGTCCGGGCGCTGTGTATCTGGCCTCCGTTCTGGCGACCCATGCCCAGAAGGGCCTGCCCGCCTTCGGCATCTACGGCCATGAGGTACAGGACCGCGATCAGGTCACGGACATCCCCGACGATGTCAAGGAAAAGCTCCTGCGCTTCGGCCGTGCCGCTGTCGCAGTCGCTACCATGCGCGGCAAGAGCTATCTGCAGATCGGCTCCGTCACCATGGGCATCGGCGGCTCCATCATGGATCAGAACTTCATGGAAGAATATCTGGGCCTGCGCGTCGAGTCCGTTGACGAGGTCGAGATCCTCCGCCGCATGGAAGAAGGCATCTATGACCACGAGGCTTATGAGAAGGCTCTGGCCTGGACGAAGGAGCACTGCAAGGAAGGCCGCGACGACAACCCTGAATCCGTGGAATTCCTCGGCGAGACCCGCCGCATCAAGTTCACCCCGGAAGAAAAAGAGAAGCAGTGGGAATTCACGATCAAGATGTACTGCATCATCAAGGATCTGATCCAGGGCAACAAGAACCTGCCCGCAGGCTTCATTGAGGAATCCGTCGGCCACAACGCCATCGCTGCCGGCTTCCAGGGCCAGAGACAGTGGACCGATCATTGGCCCAACTGCGATTATCCCGAGGCTGTGCTCAACTCCTCGTTCGACTTCGAAGGCCCGAAGGAGCCGATGGTCTTCGCAACGGAGAACGACGTGCTCAACGGACTCGGCATGCTGTTTATGGAGCTGCTGACGAACCGCGCACAGATCTTCGCCGACGTGCGCACCTACTGGTCGCCCGAAGCGACGAAGCGCGTCACCGGCTACGATCTCGAAGGCAAGGCGAAGGAGAACGGCGGCATCATCCATCTGCTGAACTCCGGCGCAGCCTGCCTCGACGCCTGCGGCGAGTGCACCGATGAAAACGGCAATGCCGTCATGAAGAAATGGTGGGAGGTCACGGACGAGGACATCAAGAAGATGACCGACGCGACCGTCTGGTGCGAGGCCGGCTTCGACAACTTCCGCGGCGGCGGCTTCTCCAGCCACTTTGTCACCCGTGCGGAAATGCCCGCGACCATGATCCGTCTGAATCTCGTCAAGGGCCTCGGCCCCGTCCTGCAGATCGCCGAAGGCTGGACCGTGCATCTGCCCGAGGAAGTCACCGACACCCTCATGGAGCGCACGAACCCCACGTGGCCGTGCACCTGGTTCACCCCGCGCTGCGACGGCAAAGTCGGCAGCCCGTTTGAGAGCGCTTACTCCGTCATGCAGAACTGGGGCGCGAACCACGGCGCGATCTCCTATGGTCACGTCGGCGCAGACCTCATCACGCTCTGCTCGATGCTCCGCATCCCCGTCTGCATGCACAACGTGCCCGAGCAGGACGTCTTCCGTCCGGCCGCATGGAACGCGTTCGGCATGGACAAGGAAGGCCAGGACTACCGCGCCTGCGCCGCCTATGGCCCGATGTACAAAAACATTCGCTGAGCATTCATGAAAAAGGCGGGCCTCGGCCCGCCTTTTTTGGTTATATCGTGAAATAGTTCTTTGCTTTTTCGCCGGGATATTGTACAATAAAACGGGGCCAGTCCCCGCCGGTCCATCCGGTATCCCGAACATGGAGTGATTCAATTTGCACAGCACACTACTGGCATTCGATATCGGGACCAGCGGCCTGAAGGCCTCGCTGGTCGATGAAAACCTCAATATCATCCGCAATGTTACAACGACCTATCCCACGCACCACTACCCGGACGGCGGCTGCGAGCAGGAGGCCGCCGACTGGTGGATGAGCGCCGTGCGCGCGATGATGATGCTGCGGGAGCTTGCGCCCGAATACGTCAAGCGCGTCGACGCCATCGGCGTTTCCGGCCATATGCTCGGCTGCCTGCCTATGGACAAAGAAGGGCAGACGCTCCGTCCCGCCATGATCCACGCCGATACCCGCGCGCTGTCGATCTCCAACGCGCTGCGCGCCAGATTCGGCCGGGATTATTTCTATGAGATCTGCGGCAACGTCCTTTCGCCCGCGTCCACGCTCTGCAAGACGCTCTGGCTGAAGGAAAACGAGCCCGAGCTCTACGCCCGGACCTATCGCATCCTGCAGTCCAAGGATTATCTTGTCTACCGCCTCACCGGACGGATGGAGACGACCGACATGTCCGACGCGTCCCATGGTCTGCTCATGAACCTGCAGACGCGGCAGTATGACGCGGAGATGTTCCATAACGTGGGCATCGACATGGACAAATTCCCGCAGATCCACACCAGCTGCGAGATCGCGGGCCGGCTATCCGAGGAAGCCGCGGGCTGCCTCGGTCTGCGTACGGGCATTCCCGTGTCCGTCGGCGGCGGCGACGGTGCCTGCGCCAATGTCGGCGCGGGCGTGGCGAAGTCGGGCGATTTTTATCTCAGCCTCGGCACCACGGCCTGGATCGCCGGCCAGATGGACGCGCCGTTCATCGACCCGCAGCACCGCGTGTTCCATATCTGCACGCTCGACGGCCACGGCTGCAACATCTTCGGCACCGAGCAGTGCGCCGGGCGCTCCGTCTCGTGGGCCATGGAGCTGTTCGACGTCGCCTCCGCGCGCGCGTTCGATTCCGCCGCGGCGACCGCCCCGGCAGGAGCCGGCGGGCTCATTTACCTGCCGTATCTGGAGGGCGAGCGCTCTCCCGTCTTCGACGCGCAGGCGCAGGGTGTCTTCTTCGGCATGAACACCACGCACAAGCGCGAGCATTTCCTGCGCGCCGTTCTGGAGGGCACGGCCTGCGGCCTGAGCCAGATCCTGGACGTCATGCGCGAAAAGCAGCAGATCGGCGAGCTGCGCATCATCGGCGGCGGGGCCAAGTCGAAGCTCTGGAAGCAGATCCTTGCCGACGTGTGCAATGTGACGCTCCACGATGTCTCGACCTTCTCCGACAGCGCCACGAGCCTTGGCGCGGCAGCCGCCGCAGGCGTCGCCATCGGCCTGTTCAAGAACCTGCCGGAAGCCTGCAGCCACATCCGCATGAGCGGCGATATTGAACCCGACGCAGCGCTTCAGGAAACCTATGCCCTCACCAAAAAACGCTACGCCATGCTCTACCCCAGCCTCAAAGAAGCCTTCCACACCAGAGCGTGACACCACTTCGTTGTAGGGGCGGACGACTCTGTCCGCCCGCAGAACACAGTGCTTTTTCTGTAATCCACGGCGAATTCGCAACATTTTGGGGCCGACAGAGTCGTCGGCCCCTACAGGACAGCGTTTTTCTAAGCGGAGATTTTTAGATCTGCCCCGCGATCCACAGCGTTTTCGCCAGTCCCTCCGCTGCTTCCAGCAGACCGATGCAGCTCTCCATGGAATCGCTTACGCACACAACCCCGTGCCCGCCGAGCAGGCAAACCGGGCTGTGTTCCAATGCGGCCCCAATGCCATGATGGATCTCATGCGTCCCGTTTCTGCCGTAGGGCAGGCACACGAACCGCTGGAACACACCGTGCAGCGAGCAGTCCTCCGGTACGATAAAGTCCCGGTACCGCAGCGCATACGCGGTCAGATACGGGCAGTGACAATGTACCACGGCGTTCACATCCGGCCTCGCCCGGTAGACGGCCTCGTGCAGCAGATATTCGCTCGACCGCTTTCTGCGCCCGCCGATCTGCGCACCGCTTGCATCCATGACGCTGATGTCCTCCCTCTGAAGCAGCAGCTTCATCCGCCCGGACGGCGTGATATACGTCAGCCCGGTCTTCCGGTCGATCATGGAGGCGTTTCCCTCCAGCGCGGTCACAAGGCGCTTCTGCTCGAGAATATTTGCAAAAAAAGCAAGCTGCTGTGCGTAGTCCATTGCGGTTTCTCCCAAAATTCAAAATGATGTACATATTTTATTGCCTTTGCCGCCTGAAGTCAACGGGCGGCCCGATCAAACAGGAGGTATTTGAACTATGCTGAAAAACATTCCCCCCATCCTTTCTCCCGAGCTTCTGAAGGTCCTGGCCGAAATGGGCCACGGCGACCGCATCTGCATCGGCGACGGCAATTTCCCCGGCGCCTCGATGGCCAAGCCCAACAACTGCGTCTTCCTCCGTGCTGACGGCCACGGCGTGCCCGAGCTGCTCGACGCCATCCTGCAGCTCATTCCGCTCGACGAGTATGTTGAGCACCCCGTCATGATCATGCAGGTCGCCGAGAAGGACAAGGGCATGGAGATCCCCATCTGGGACGAATACAAGAAGATCGTCGCCAAGTACGACGCCAGAGGCGAAGCCGCCTTCGGCAGCTACGAGCGCTTCGAGTTCTACGACGAAGCCCGCAAGACCTACTGCATCCTCCAGTCCGGCGAGACCGCCATCTACGCCAACGTCATTCTCCAGAAGGGCGTTGTCAAGTAAGCAAACCGAACAGAAGCAGCCCCGGCCGTATGGCCGGGGCTGTGTTTTGCCTGCGTATTATTTCTTCCCCGCGCCGGCCTTTTCCAGATTGATCTGGCGGCGGTTTTTGACGGCGTCGTCCATCGGGTGGATCTCGCCTGCGGCCTGCAGGGCCATTTTGGTCAGCAGCGGGCCGACCAGCTCATAGATCAGGATCGCGAACAGCGTAATGTTGCGGATCAGATCGCCCTCTGCGCCAAGCTCACGCGCCGTCACGCACATGCCGAGCGCAACGCCCGCCTGCGGCAGCAGCGTAATGCCGAGATATTTGCAGATCTGCGGCTCGCACTTCATGAACTTCGCGGAGTAATGCGCACCGAGGTACTTGCCGAGCGAGCGCGTCAGAATATACACAACGCCGATGAGCACGATCATCCCGTCCTTGAACACGCCCAGATCCAGCCCCGCGCCGGAGATGACGAAGAACGCCGCAAACAGCGGGCTTGTCCACCGGTCGGATTTTTCCATGATCTCACCCGACAGCGGGCAGAGGTTACAGAACAGCGTGCCCAGCATCATGCACGTCAGCAGCGACGAGAAGCCGATGGTCACAGGGCCGATCTTGAATTCCGCCATGGCCAGCGCCGAGGTCAGGAAAACAAATGCGATGGTCATGTTCAGACGGTTGGTGTTGGAGTTGAACAGCTTTTCCAGCTGCGTGAGCACCCAGCCGCCAAGTGCGCCGAGCGCCAGCGAGCACACGATCTCGATCAGCGGATCGACGACGATGGAGATCACATCGAACGAGCCGGTGTTGAGCGCCTTTGCGATGCCGAACGACACCGCAAACACGATCAGGCCGACCGCATCGTCCAGCGCGACGATGGGCAGCAGCAGATCGACCAGCGGGCCCTTTGCCTTATACTGCCGCACGACCATAAGCGTTGCGGCAGGGGCCGTCGCCGTGGCGATGGCGCCGAGCGTGATGGCCTGCGTGATAGAGAGCTTGCCGTTCGTGAGCAGCGCGATGGCGACAAGCGCGATATCGACCAGGAATGTCGCGGCCAGCGCCTGCAGAACACCGATCACAAACGCCTGCTTGCCCGTGTGCTTCAGCTCGGACACGCGGAACTCGCTGCCGATGGAAAACGCGATGAAGCCCAGCGCGACCTCGGAGATCAGAGACAGGCTGTCCACGTCCGCCTGCGTCGGGAAGCCAAGCCCCTCAATGCCGAGCAGACCCAGACAATACGGCCCGATCAAAACGCCCGCGACCAGATACGCCGTCACAGACGGCAGCTTCAGCGGCTTTGCAACACGGGTCATCAGCAGACCCGCGAGAATCGCAACGGATAAAGATAACAGCGTACGCATTTCAAATTCCTTCATTTCTACTTTTTTGCACACATCATTATACGCGCTTCCAAGCAAAATGCAAGAAGAACTTGTGAAAAACGAATGAAATTCGAGCGGTATTTTATTCAATCTGCCAGTATTTTCTGTCAGACAGATTTGTGCTGGACAAACGCCCCGCAGGTCTGTTATTCTGAAGCGTATGGAGGCGAAAAACATGGAAGAACAGATCACGGTAAACGGCAGGGCATTTGCGATCCGGCGGCTGCTCGGCAAGGGAAAGGGCGGCTGTTCCTATCTGGTCAAGGATGAGCACGGAGAGTATGTCGTCAAGCAGATCCACCACGAGCCATGCAGCTATTATCAGTTCGGGGACAAGCTCGCTGCGGAACAGCGCGATTACGAGCGGCTCCTGTCCGTCGGGATCCCCATGCCGCGCCTGCTGGATGTCGACACGGAAAACGAGCGTATTCTCAAGGAATACATCCCCGGCCCCACGGCAGCGCAGCTGATCGAAGAAAAGCGGCTCCCGACCCTCTGCTTTCGGCAGCTAAAGGCCATGTGTGCCCGGCTGTATCCCGCGGGGATCAACATCGATTATTATCCGAATAATTTTGTCCTGTCCGTCGGCCGGCTCTACTATGTCGATTACGAATGCAACGACTACAGCCCCGACTGGGACTTTGAGCACTGGGGCGCGCAGTATTGGAAGGCAAAAGAATGATCCGGGAAACCGGCTGCAGCTGGCAGGGGCGGGAGGCAGCTGTTCTACAGAGATCTTCCGCGGATCCGAAAGCACCTTCCTTTTTCTGCGTAGGGGCGGACGTCTCTGTCCGCCCGCAGGATGCAGCGGTTTTTCGGAAATCCACGGCGAATTCACAACTTTTTCGGGCCGACAGAGTCGTCGGCCTCTACAAACCACCTGTGCCAGTGCATCATTGATAAATACCAACCCCTTGCCCCCCGACCGGAAGCGGCGTCCTGCCGCCTCCGGTTTTTTGGAACATGGCTTTCCTTTGGGCGCAGGACGTGATAAAATAAGACAAAACCAAAAGGAGGCGGGCATATGTTGGAGCTTTTGCACGGGCCGGATCGGACGTCAAATTCCATGGAGCTGCTGGACCGGATCTGCGAGAACGCGTCGTGCGGCGTTTCCGGACAGATCCTCATCGTGCCGGAGCAGTATTCCCACGAAACAGAGCGTGCGCTCTGCGAGCGCGGCGGCGACACGATCAGTCGCTATGCCGAGGTTCTGAGCTTTACCCGGCTGGCCGCGCGGGTCTTTTCCGTCCACGGCGGCGTGTGCGAGGAATATCTGGATGAAAACGGACGCATTCTGACGCTCTATCTTGCCGCGCAGCAGGTGCGCGAGCAGCTGAAATTCTATGCCGCCGTCATGACCCGGCCTGACTTTTTAAAGCAGCTCGGCACGCTCATGGAGGAGCTTCTGACCGCCTGCGTCACGCCTGACGCACTGCATGCAGCCGCCGCGCGGCTCGAAGGGCGGCTGGCGCAGAAGATCACAGAGCTGGCGCTGCTGTACGAAAGCTACCTGTCTGTCTGCAAAACGGGCCGCGGCGACCCCGTCACGCGGCAGATGCGCCTGTGCGAGCTTCTGGATGAGACGGAGTTTCTGGACGGCCGCGAGATCTTTCTCGACGGCTTCTCTGACTTTACCGCCCTGCAGATGCAGATCATCGGCGCAATTCTCGCGCACGCGAAAACTGTCCGCATCGCGCTTCTGACCTCCGGCGATCAGCACGCCGCCTGTCAGACCGGAAACGAAACAGAAAAGCAGCTCCGGCAGCTGGCCGCCCGGCAGGGGATCGAGGCTGTGCGTCGGAGCATCCCGCCGCGCGCGCACCGCGCGCCGGACGTGCAGCTTTGGCTGGATGGCCTGTTTTTCAGCGGCAGCGGCTCGGAGGAAGCGCCGCAGAACGTCAGCCTCGTCTGTGCCGGCTCACAGCAGGCGGCCTGCGCCAGCGCCGCCCGTGCGGTGCGCAGCGGCGTGCTGGCCGGTCTGCGCTACCGCGATTTTACCGTCTGCATGACAGACGAGGCCGCCTACCGGCTCCCCATGCAGACGCTTCTTGCGCGCGCGGGGATCCCGGTCTACTGTGCAGCCAGCGCCCCGGTCGCGCAGAATCCGCTCATCGCGGCGCTGCTGTCCGCGCTGCAGGCTGTTTTGCGCTATGAGCCGGGCCCGGTGCTGGCGTTTTTGAAGTCGGAGTTCTCGCCGCTCTGCGAATCGGACTGCGATACGCTCGAGCGCTATGTCTATTATTGGAGCATCCGCGGCTCCGCGTGGGAAAAGCCTTGGCAGCTGCACCCGCGCGGGCTTGGCCAGCCCATGACGCCGGAGGACGAGACTGCGCTGCAGGCGCTGAATGACCTGCGTGAGCAGGCCGTCGGCCCGCTGCACGCGCTCCGGCTGGCGCTTTCAAAGGCGCGGACAGTGGATGAGCAGGTACGCGCCGTCGCTGCCCTCCTGGAAACGCTCGATGTCGCCGGCCGGCTCCAGACGCAGCAGGACGCGCTCGCGCGCGCCGGACAGGCCCAGCGCGCGCAGGAATGCGGTCAGCTCTACGAGGCGCTCATTTCCGCGCTCGAGCAGATGGATCAGGTTCTGGGCGCGGCAAGCCTTGAAACGGAGCTGTTCGTCCAGCTGCTTACCATGCTGCTGCAAAATACTTCGGTCGGCTCCATCCCCTCCGTCTGCGACGCCGTCCAGCTCACGACGCTGCCCATGCTCCGTCACCGCCGCACCCGCGTTCTGCTGGTGCTCGGCGCGAACGACGGACTGCTGCCCGCGTTTTCCGACCCCGGCGGGCTGCTTGCGGATCCGGAGCGCCAGAAGCTCCGCAGTCTCGGCGTGGAGCTCAGCCCGGGACGCAGCGCATCCGCCGACCGCGAAATGAGCTGGGTCTGCGCGGCGCTGAGCGCGGCAGAGCAGCGCGTGTGCCTCATGACCGATTCGGCGCAGCCGTCGTTTTTGTACAGCCGCACGGCGGCGCTGTTCCCGTCCCTGCAGCCGCTCCGCGCGGAGGAGCTTTCGTTCCTGCCGGATCGCGCCGCAGCCGCAGGCGCGGCTCTGCAGCAGGGTGCGCTGCCGGACTGGCTGCCGGAGGCCGTGCGGCAGGAGGCGCGGACGCTCTCGCAGCGCTGCGCGTATTCCTTCGCCGCCATGTGCCCGGAGGCAGTGCGCGCGCTCTACGGCGGGACGATCCCGCTTTCCGCGTCGAAGATCGACCGTTTCGCGGGCTGCCGCTATGCGTTTTTCCTGCAATACGGCCTGCGCGCCGCGCCATGGAAGCAGGCGGAATTTGACGCGCCTCTGTTCGGCTCGTTCGTGCACGATGTGCTGGAGCACGTCGTCCGCGAGGCGCAGGAGCGGGGCGGCTTCGCCGCCATGACCGACAGCGAAATTTCCGACCTGACCGAGCGCTGCATGGACGCCTGCATGGCGACCTATCTCCCGCAGGGACAGGCTGCCGCGAGCCGCGAGCGCTATCTCTCCGCCCGCAACCGGCAGGAGGCCGCTGCCGTCGTCATGGATGTGGCGCGGGAGCTGCGCCTGTCGCAGTTCGCGCCCGCGGCGGAGGAGCTGCGCTTTGCACCCGGCGGCCCGCTTCCGCCGATCGAATACCGCGCGAAGACCGGCTCCGGACTTCTGACCGGCCAGATCGACCGTGTGGACACCTACGAAACGGACGGAACACGCTATTTCCGCATCATTGACTATAAGACCGGCCACAAGGATTTTGACTATGCGGAGCTGCTCTACGGAAAAAATCTGCAGATGCTTCTATATCTGTTCGCGCTGGAATCCTATCAGAAGCGGGCGGGAACGCCCATGCAGCCGGCCGGCGTGCTCTATGTTCCGGGACGGTGCGACATGGTCAAGCTCAAGCCCGGCGAGGATCCCGCGCAGGCCGACTGCGAGCGCCGCAAGGCTCTGCGCCGTAAGGGACTGCTCCTGAACGACGAGTCTGTTCTGCATGCGATGGAGGCCTATGCGCAAAAGCCGCAGTATCTGCCCGTGGAGACCGGCCCGGACGGCCTTAAAGGCGACCTTGCCTCACCTGCGCAGCTGGCGGAGCTCGAACGCTTCGTAAACGGGCAGGTCGAGGCGATGATCGACGAGATCCTCTCCGGCGCGACCGCGCCGAACCCCATAGACCGCGGCCCGTCGGATTCCGAATGCAAATACTGCGATTTTTCCTCGGCCTGCCACAAGGATGTCTGCGGCGTGAACCCGCGCCGCTTTGCCTCCGTTACGCCGGAGGAATTCTGGCAGGAGCTTGAAAGGAGGCTGCAGCATGGCTGAGATCCGCGCAACACCGCAGCAAAGAGCTGCGGCAGAGGACCGGGGCGGCGCGCTGCTCGTTGCGGCGGCGGCGGGCTCCGGAAAGACAAAGGTTCTGGTCGACCGGCTGATGGGTTATCTGACCGACCCCACCGACCCCGCCGACCTCGATGAATTCCTGATCATTACCTACACAAGAGCGGCCGCGTCCGAGCTGCGCGGCAAGATCGCCGCGCGCATTGCGGACGCGCTTGCCGCCGCGCCGAACGACCGGCATCTGCAGCGGCAGCTCACGCGCGTCTATCTCGCACAGATCTCCACGGTGCACAGCTTCTGTCAGACCGTGCTGCGCCAGTACGCGGCGGAGGCTGACCTGCCCGCCGATTTCCGCGTCGCGGACGAGCAGCAGGCCGCCGCCCTGCGCGCGCAGGCGCTTCGCGACGTGCTTTCCGAGCTCTACGCGCAGCTGGGCGACGAGCCGGACTTTGCCGCCATGATCGACACGCTCGGCTACGGGCGCGACGACCGGCGGCTGCTGGAGCTGGCCGAGTCCAGCTACGGCGTGATGCGCTGCAAGGTCGATCCCGAAGCGTGGATGGCAGACTGCCTGCGCGCATACGCGCTGCCGGAGGGCATCACAGCCGAGCAGACACTCTGGGGTGCGTATTATATCAAAGCGCGCGCAGACGCGCTCGAACGGGCCGACGCCATGCTCGCGCAGGCGGAAACGCTCTGCCGTGCAGATGAGGCACTGGAGAAAAAATGTCTGCCGCTGCTGCAAAAAAACCGCGAAACTGTCCGCGCGCTCATGGCCGAGACGACCTGGGACGGCTGCGTGAATGCGGGGCTTCCGTCCTTCGGCGTCATGCGGATGCCGAAGGACGCGGAAAACGCAGAACAGATCAAGACGCTGCGCGACGAGGCAAAGCAGAGCCTCAAGACCATACAGGGCTATTTTTATGCACCGTCAGAACAGGTCGTGGGCGATCTTCGCAAGACCCTCCCGGCGCTGCGGGGGCTTCTGACGCTGCTCCGCCGCTTCGACGAGCGCTTCACGCAGGAAAAGCGCCGACGCCATCTGCTCGATTTTTCCGATCTGGAGCACTGCATGATCGGTCTTCTGACGAAGAAAGGCTCCGGCCGTCCGACGCAGACCGCCAGAAGCCTTGCCCAGAGCTACCGCGAGATCCTGGTCGACGAATATCAGGACTCCAACGCCGTGCAGGAGCGCATTTTCCAGGCTGTCAGCCGTGACGGGAAAAACCTGTTCATGGTCGGCGACGTCAAGCAGTCGATCTACCGCTTCCGGCTGGCCGACCCGACGATCTTCCTTTCCAAATACGACGCCTATCCGCCCCTTGGCGCGCAGGCTCCCGGCGAGCCGCGCAAGCTGCTGCTGTCGCAGAATTTCCGCTCCCGGCCCGAGATTCTGGAGGCGGCCAACGACGTTTTCTCGCTCGTCATGAAAAAAGAGGCGGGGGAGCTGGACTACACGCAGGACGAATCGCTCGTCCCCGGCGCGCAGTTCCCGGAGATGCCCGGCCCGAAGGTCGAGCTGCACTGCCTGAATTATCTCATGTTGGACGACGAACGCGGCGATAAAACAGGCGCAGAGGCGGAATTCGTCGCTGCGCGCATCGAGCGTCTTCTGCAGGAGGCTCTTGTCACGGAAAACGGCGCGCTGCGCCCGGCAAGACCGTCCGATATCGTGATCCTGATGCGCTCACCCGGTATGATCGCCGGCGTGTATCAGGCGGCGCTGCAACGGCGCGGCATCGCCTGCGACGCAGGCGCGGACGGCGATCTGATGCAGACGGCGGAGATCGAGATCCTGTTCCAGCTCCTGCAGATCATTGACAACCCGCACCGGGATATCCCACTGGCCGCAGCCATGGCAAGCCCCGTTTTCGGCTTTACCCCGGAGGAGCTGGCGCTGCTGCGCGCACAGGCGCAAAAGGCGGATCTCTACGACTGCCTGCAAGCCTGCCCGGAGCCGTCTGAAAAGCTGCGCGCGTTTTTATCCTGGCTTTCCCGCATGCGCGAGGAGAGCCGCAGAACACCGCTGCCGGAATTTCTGAATACCGTCGTGCAGTCCTCCGGACTGGAAACGGTCTTCGCCGCCCTCCCGGACGGCGAGCGGCGGCGCGGCAGTCTGGCCGCGTTCGCGGCCTTCGTGACGGCCGGCGCACAGGCGGAGCTTCGCAGCCTTTCCGAGCTCGTGCAGCTGCTGACGCAGCTGCAGCAGCGCGGCGCGAGGCTGCCCGCGCAGGACGCGCCCGTCCGCTCGGATGCCGTGCGCATCATGACCATCCACAAATCCAAGGGACTGGAATTCCCCATCGTCATTCTGGCTGACCTGGCCCGGAAAATGAACATGAAGGACAACGCCGCCGCTGTCCTGACGGATGAGGAGCTGCTGATCGGCGGCAACATCGTCGACCTTGCAAGCCGCTCGTATTACCACGGCCTTGCGCGCAGAGCCATCATCGACCGCAAGACAGCGCAGACCGTCTCCGAGGAAATGCGCGTTTTATATGTCGCCATGACGCGCGCAAAGGAACAGCTCATCATGACCAGCTGCTCGGCGCATTACGCCTCGCGCCTGAAAAAGCTGCTGCTGCGCCTGTCCGACCCGCTGGGGCCGTGGGTGAGCGCGGCGGTGCGCCAGCCGGACGAATGGATCCTGCTTGCGGCGCTGTGCCGCACAGAATCCGGCGCGCTGTTCGCCGCATGCGGCCCGTGTGCATACAGCCGCGTGCGCAGATATCCGTGGCTGGTCACGCTGCAGGATGTTTCTCCCGCCGCTCCCGCCGCGCGCGGAACGGAGGCGGAAGTGCCGCGCGGGACGCAGCCGCTCGACCGCGAGCAGGTGCTGCAGAGCGTCAGCTTCCGCTATGCCCACGAGGCGGCGACCCGCCTCCCGGCCAAGCTGACCGCCACACAGCTCAAGGGCCGCGGACTCGATTTGGAGGCGGCGGAGGAAGCGCCCGCACAGCTGGAACCGGCCCGAAAGCCATGGCGCACCCCGCAGTTTTTGCAGGACAGGCCGCTGACAGGCCGCGAAAAGGGGAGTGCGACGCATCTTTTCATGCAGTTCGTCCGCTATGAAGCCTGTACGACGCGCGAGGGGATCCGGCAGGAGCTTGCCCGCCTGCAGACCGAAAAATTCCTGACGCCCCGGCAGGCCGAGGCGGTAGACACGGAAAAAATTCTCGCGCTGTTTTCCTCTGACCTCGGAAAGCGGATCCTGCACGCGGACGGCCTGCGCCGCGAGTTCAAGTTTTCCATCCTGACCGATGCTGCCGCGTATGACCCGTCTGCCGCCGGGGAGCAGGTCATGCTGCAGGGCGTCGTCGACTGCTTCTGGCAGGAGCCGGACGGGATCGTCATCCTTGATTTCAAGACCGATCATATCCGCGGCGATCTGCAGCGGAAGGCGGCGCAGTATGCCCCGCAGCTGCGCGCCTATGCAAAAGCGCTCTCGTGCATTTACAAGCTCCCGGTCAAAAAGACCATCCTTTATTTCTTCTCCGCCGGCTGCGCGGCAGAGATCGACCCGGAATAAAAAGCAGGAGCATCCCGCGCGGCGGGATGCTCCTGCTTTTGAACCTGATTATTCGGGCTTTGTGCTGTCGATGGTGTCCTCGGTCAGCGCGCCAAACATGATGGTGAACCGGTTGACGACCTTTGTCATGGCCACAAGGCCGACATTCTGGCTGAAGCCGATGGTCGTCACAACGCAGGCCGAGACGATGGGGCTGACGAAGCGCCGCCAGTATTTTGCGGTCAGACCGAGAAGTCCCTCTATGCAGCCGCCCACGATCACCGCGCCGATCATCAGGCCGTAGTTCTTCGCGGCCAGCGTCATCATGGCGGACAGGAACGTGAAGCTCAGGCCCATCACGACGGGCAGGCGCGAGCCAATGTGCCAGACGGCGGGACCGAAAAGGGAAAAGTGCCCCGCACCAGCCGTTATTCTGGCCTAAGGATCAAGTATACGCGTTTAGAATCCGTGAAGCAACACAAATTTTCTGTTTGCCAAACAAAAAATAAGTTATGTTTTTGCGGAAACTGCCGCTTGTTCGGGATTGCGGAAAGACGGCGGCGAATTGCAATTTCGCGCGGGATATGCTAAGATGGGCCAAAAACCGCCGGGCATGGCCCGGACGAAGGGAGAACGCACATGCGAATCATCGGGATCGTGCCGGGCGCGAAGCTGTTCGGCTCGGAGGATCTGTACGCAGATCAATATTTATTTGTAAACGGCTATCCGAAGCGCATTCTTGCAAACGGCGCAACACCCGTCGGCATTCTCAGCAGCGACGGCTACGCGGCGCAGGACAGTCTTTCGCTCTGCGATGCGTTTGTGTTCTGCGGCGGGGCGCGGTTTTATCCGTACCATTTTCAGGTCATGGAGTATGCCGCCCGTTCCGGCAAGCCCGTGCTCGGCATCTGCCTCGGCATGCAGATGATGAATACCTATTTTCTCGTCGCCGAGGAGGCCGAGCGCCGCGGCTGGACTGGTCCGCTGCTCGGCCTGTTCGAACAGATGAAAAAGGAGCGCTACATGTTCACCGAACCCGTGGACGGCCATTGGGACGGCCATATCACGCGGGACAACGTCGACCGCTTCAAGCATCCCATCCATGTGACGCCCGGCAGCCGTCTCGAACGCCTGACGGGAAAGCAGACGATCCTCGGCGCGTCGATGCACAACTACCGCATCACGCACCCGGCCCAGTCCCTGACTGTCGCAGGCCGGACGGACGACGGCACCATTGAGGCGCTCGAATACGGCGAGCAGATGCTCGGCGTCCAGTTCCACCCCGAAGCCGACGACCAGAACGACGAGCTGTTCCGCGCCATTCTGTGATTTCCCTTACATTTGCAAAATCCGCCCCTTACCGTGCGCTGCATGGTAAGGGGCGGGGGGTTGTTACAGATCATCCACGTCCTGAACCGGGATCTCATGCTCGTTCATCGGAAGCCCTGTCCAGCTGCCCTGCGGGTCGGTAAAGCTGGGCTGCTGGGCGAAGATCTCCGGCACAAGCTCCGGATGATCCTTTTTGTCGCGTTTTTTCATGCTGCACCTCCTGTCTTTTCTTTCAGGATGTGCGGCTTTTTTCGTTTTTATCCGTGATGATGCCCGTTGTGGTCACAGGACTCCGGGATATAATCGGCTTCCCTGGAAAAATCCAGCGTTTCCGGCGCATATGTCCGGAGATCGGCCAGAAATGCCGCGTAATCAGCCCGGTCTGTGGGAACGAGCACCATCTGTCCGCGCTCCAGCAACCGGTCTGCAGCCGTGAAGCAGAGCGCGTCGACGCGCTTGTGCCCTGATAGAACATTGTGCATCAGGCACACGTCCTGCACCTGCGAAACGTCAAAATAAATGACCGTGCGGGAGCAGAAAATTTCGATTGCCGCCTCCGCGCCGTCCTCCGGCGGCAGGACGCGGATGGAATCCTCAGGGATCAGAATATAGCGGTTCATCCAGACAGCCTCATTTCAGATAAATTCTCGCGCCGCCCGTATAAGGCTGCACGGTACCGACGCGCTGCGCGCTCGGCACCGCCGGCTTCAGCGCCGCAAACAGCGCGTCCGCGTCCTCCGGGTCGCAGGCGATGAGCAGACCGCCCGCCGTCTGCGGGTCATAGAGCACATCCTGCACGGCAAGCTCAACGTCTCCCGCGTCGACCATCGGCTCGGCAAACGTGCGGTTGCGGTACATGCCGGCGGGCAGGATGCCCATGCGGGCAAAGTCCAGCGCTTCGCCGATCAGGTCGATCGCGCCTGTGTCAATTTCCAGCTGCACATCGCTGCCCGTCGCCATCTCGGACGCGTGCCCGAGGAAGGAGAAGCCCGTCACATCCGTGCAGGCATGAACGCGGTACTGTACCATCACGTCCCGTGCCGCCTTGTTGAGCGTCGTCATGAGGCGGATGGCAAGCGCTTTTCCGTCTTCGGACAACAAATCGGCTTTTTCCGCCGTCGTCAGAATACCGATGCCGAGCGGCTTTGTGAAAAACAGCACGTCGCCGGGCTTTGCGCCGGAGTTCGTGAGGATCTTGTCCGGATGGACAAAGCCCGTCACGGCCAGACCGTATTTCGGCTCGTCGTCATAGATCGAGTGTCCGCCGGTGATCAGCGCGCCCGCCTCGTAGACCTTGTCGTAGCCGCCGCGCAGAATGTCGTGCACAGCCTCCTTCGGCATGCTCTCCGGTACGGCCATGATATTGAGGCAGAGCTTCGGCTCACCGCCCATGGCGTAGACGTCGGACAGCGCATTCGTCGCTGCGATCTGGCCGAACGTATACGGGTCGTCCGCAATAGGCGGGAAGAAGTCGACTGTCTGCACGAGCGCAAGCTCGTCCGACACCTTATAGACCGACGCGTCGTCGCTCTTGTCAAAGCCGACGAGCAGATTTTCATCCTGCCGCACGCGGATATCGCCCAGCAGCTGCGCGAGAATGCCTGCGCCGACCTTCGCGCCGCACCCGGCGCATTTCGCAAGCTTCGTCAGCTTGATCTCGTCCTTCATGGTTATACCCCCAGTGCATTTTTCCCCGTCGCGGCGTTCAAAACGCCGGTGTATTCCAGTATTGCCTGCAACACGCCGCCGCCGACGGCGATGGCCTTGTCCGAAGCGGTCTGGCAATAGGAAATCTCCCCGCGCGGGTCAACGTCGCCGGACTTCATGCCCTTGAACACGGGCGTCCCGTCAACCAGCATCCCGCGGATGACGCCCGAGATCGTGCAGACCATCGGCTTGCCGTTTACCTCGCCCGCAATATCGCCTGCCTGTACCATCGCGCCGATATCCAGCAGCTGATGGAAGATCCCGTCGTCCGGTGCACGCAGCACGCGCTCGCCCGTAAAGCCGCCGATGAGGCCGGGGATATTCGTGTTCGGGATGGGCTCGCCCTCGCGGATCACGCGGCCCAGCGTGTGCCCGCGCATCGTCTCAACGACCGCATGGCAGTCCCGCCCGGCGCAGAAGCCCGGGCCGACACCAATGACCAGCGGCGCATCCGTGATCTTTGTGCCGAGGTTTTTCTTCGCCAAAATCGCGTCGACCACCACGTCTGGCTTCAGCCATGCGCGGCACTCCGCCTTCGGATCGGCCAGAACCGGAATATTGCCGTCAGCCAGAATGTGGCGCACATCCGCCTCCGTCGCGGCAAGCTCCGCCGTCACATCCTCGACCTGATAGCTTCCGTATAAAATCGCCTGCGAAAAGCAGACCGTCCGCCGAATGGCCGTCGGCTGCGGCAGGTCGGTCATGACCACACACAGATGCGACCGAAAAAGCCTGAGCGCGATACCCGTCGCCAGATCACCCGCGCCCCGGATCAGCACAAGCATTTGATCCACCCCTTCTGTAACGCCGCCATGCACACCGGGCAGGAAAGCCCTTCGGCCAGCGCCCTTGCTGTTTTCTGCTCCGGTTCGCCGTCCGCCTGATTGACCAGTACGCGCGTATGCAGCGCCTCCAAATTCAAGAATTTTGCCCACAGCTCCGGCGAGACGGCCGTATCCTCGCCCACGCCGAGCGCCTGCGCGGCAATCGGTGCGCGGTGGACGCTTTCACGCATCGGCTTTCCGAAGCCGGACGCGCCCACGACCAGAATGGTCTGATTCGCCTCCGGCGGAACGACCGGCTCATACGCCGCATGGGCCTTGAGCGGCAGGCGTTTGGAGCCGTCCGCCTCGACAATGACATAATCGGCCAGCGCGCAGAGCGTCCGGAACGGCAGCTCCGGCGCGGAGATTTTTCCGTTTTCTGAAACAGAGCCCACGCAGACGCGGCGCGTGCGCGCCAGCGCAGCCTCTACCTCCTCCTCAGACGGCGAGACGAGGCATGGCATTGTCTGTTCAGGATAGATATGCGTCGTCGTACACACGATCACGCGCGCCTGCGCGGAAAGCTCCGCTGCAAGGCATTCCATGAGCGTTGTCTTTCCGCCGCCGCCGATGATCGCGGTCACACCGGGCTGGATCCTCAGCGCCTCTGATAGCTTCACCGTGCATGCCACCCTTCTTTATATATTAAGAATAGCATTCACGCGCGTCTTCGTCAAGAATCACGGAATATTGTTGACAATGACGAATGCAGCGTGGTAAGATTTCAATATGGAACAAATTTTCAGACCCGTCCTGACCATTCGGATCTTCGGCGAGGAAAAGTGCTTCGGCCCCGGCGTGGCAATTTTGCTGCGCAAGGTGCGCGAGCTGCACTCCCTGCGCGCGGCGGCCATGTCCATCGGCATGGCTTACTCGAAGGCCTGGACAATCCTCAAAAACGCGCAGCAGTCGCTGGGCTTCAAGCTGCTCGATTCCACGACCGGCGGAAAACACGGAGGAGGTGCCCGTCTCACGCCGGAGGGCGAAACCCTGCTTGATGCTTACGACTGCTACTGTGCAAAGCTCCGTGCGTATGCGCAGGAGCTGTTCGGCGAAACCTTTGACGGCATTCTGCCGCTCTGACGATTCTGATTAGGAGGTCATCATTTGAACATTCAGTATATTCATCCGGCAGACCAGCTTGTCATGTTCATGCAGCGCATCTATGACAAGGGCCTGACCACCATGTCCGGCGGCAACCTTTCCATCCGCGACACCCAGGGCAACATCTGGATCACCCCCGCCGGCATCGACAAGGGAACGCTCACCCGCAAGGACATCATCTGCGTCCATCCGGACGGCAGCTGCGAAGGACCGCACAAGCCCTCGTCCGAGCTGCCGTTCCACGAATCGGTCTACCGCATGCGGCCCGATCTGAACGCTGTTCTGCACGCGCACCCGCCCGCGCTCGTAGCGTTCTCCATCGTCCGCAAGCTGCCCGACCTCGATCTGATCCCGTCCGTGCGCCATATCTGCGAGCAGATGAAAATCGCAAAATACGCCGTCCCCGGCAGCGAAGCGCTCGGCGCGGAGATCGGCAAGGTCTTTGCGCAGGGCTGCGACACGGCGCTGCTGGAAAACCACGGCGTGTGCATCGGCGCACCGGATATGTTCACGGCATTCCAGCGCTTCGAGACGCTCAACTATACCGCGACGCTCGAGGTTTTGGCCAGCAAGCTCGGTAAGATCCATTCCCTGCCCGAAAACGCCTATCACATGAGCGAGACGAACGCCCACACCAAACTCGACGATTTCATCCCCCGTTCGCATACCTCGGAGGAGCTTGCCGCCCGCCGCGACATGATCACGCTCATCCACCGCTCGTATAAAATGGGCCTGTTTACCGCCACGCACGGCACGTATTCCGTCCGCCTGTCCGACGGCAGCTTCCTCATCACGCCCTTCGGCTTCGACCGCGCGTATCTGGAGGAGGACGATCTTGTCCGCGTTAAGGGCGGCATGAAGGAGCTCGGCAAAACGCCGTCCCGCGCCGTGATGCTGCACCAGAAGATCTATGAGCAGCATCCCGATGTGGGCGCGATTTTGCTTGCCCACCCAGTCCACGCCATGGCCTTTGCCGTGACCGACGCGGCCTTCGACGCCCGTACCATTCCTGAAAGCTATATCCTCCTGCGCGATGTCAAGACGCTGCCGTATGAGGAGATCTACCGTGAGCCGGATAAAATGGCCGCGGAATTTGACGTGGCCCACCCGGTCGCCATCGTGGAGAACGACTGCGTGATCGTCACCGGCAATTCGCTCCTGCAGGCATTCGACCGTCTTGAGGTCATGGAGCTGACCGCCAACTCCATCCTCGATTCCCAGAGTCTCGGCAGCATCGTCCATATCAGCGAAGCAGAGATCGCCGAGCTCAAAACCGCGTTCCATCTGGAGGGCTGACGCGCCGTCAGCGGAAAAACAGCCGGACGCTCAGCGCCGCCATGCAGAAGCCTGTCAGATCGGCGATGAGCGCCGCAGGCAGCGCATAGCGCGTTTTCCTGACGCCTGCCGCACCAAAATAGACGCTGATGGTGTAAAACGTCGTTTCCGACGAGCCGAGCATGACCGCCGCTGTCCGCCCGATCAGAGAGTCGACCCCGTACTGCCGCATCAGATCCGTCCCCACGGCCAGCGCAGCGCTGCCGCTGAGCGGCCGGATCAGCACCAGCGGCGCGACCTCCGGCGGCATGCCGAGCAGCCGGAAGACCGGCGTGAAAACGGGCGTGAGCAGCGCAAAAAAGCCGCTCTCCCGCAGCATGGTCACGGCCGTCATCATCAAGATCAGCGTGGGAATCAGCGAGAGCATCAGCCGTAGCCCATCCTGCGCGCCCGTCAGCATCCCGCCGTAGACGTCCTGTTTTTTCGCGATCCCAACTGCGCCCGCCAGCAGCAAAAGTGCGGGCAGCAGCAGCTCAGTCAGGTTTTCCAGCATCGCTTCAGCCCCTTTGCAGCCAGGATCCCGGCTCCGACCGAGCACGCCGACGCCAGCCACACGGCCGGCAGGATATCAAATGCGTGCGCCGCGCCCAGCTGCGCGCGGACGGCCGCGACCGTCGACGGGATCAGCTGTAAAGACGCCGTATTCATCACGACCAGCAGGCACATCTCGTCCGACGCTTTCTGACCGCCGGACAGCGCCTGCATCCGCTGCGCCGCCCGGATGCCGAGCGGCGTTGCTGCATTTCCGAGCCCCAGCAGATTTGCGCTCAGATTCCCGCACAGGTTCCAGAAGCCGTCCGGATCTGCCGCGCACACCGGAAACAGCCGCCGCAGCATAGGCCGCAGCGCCGCGCACAGCCTTTCCGTCAGTCCCGCACGCTCCATCGCCTGCGACACACCCGACCACAGGCAGACCGGCCCCGCCAGCGTCAGCGCCAGCTCGAGCCCTGCCCGCGCGCCGCTCAGCCCCGCCATACCGGAGACAAACGGCGTTCCGCTCAGCAAATCAGACGCAAACGCAAGCAAAATCAGACCAAACCAAAGAAAATTCAACAACATATTTGCTTCCCCGACAAGAAAAAGATGTTTTGTTCAAAATTTGTACATAATTGGATGGTAGAATAAAGGTGCTTGAGGGAGCGCTGTCAGATGTCCATGCAGCATCTGTCAGTCAGATCCAGGTGCATGAAAGAATTAAGGGGGTTGTTTACAATGAAATCCACAGGTATCGTCAGAAAAGTCGACGAGCTCGGCAGAATCGTTCTGCCCATCGAACTGCGCCGTACGCTCGACATCGCAGAAAAGGACGCTATCGAAATCTATGTCGATGGCGAATCCATTATTCTGAAGAAGTACGAGCCGACCTGCATCTTCTGCGGCGACGGCAGAAATGTCGAAAACTACAGAGGCAAGAACATCTGCGCAAACTGCATGAAAGAGCTCAGATCCGGCAAATAAGTTCCATCAAAAAACCCCGCTGCTTCACAAAGCAGCGGGGTTTTTGCATGCAGCAGTTGAAAAACTCAATGTTTGTAGGGGCGGGGCCCCTACAAACACGTTGGGAAGTGCATACGGATTCTTCGGAATCAATTGGAAAAATCGGTACGGTCTGCCGGGCGGACAGAGCGTCCGTCCCTACAACATATCAGCCTTCAATCATCGTCTCGTGCTGCCTCAGAACGCCTCTACCGCGGTCGTCTCGGCCTTGAGCGCGCTGCGGTACCAGCCCAGATAGCGGTCGAAGCCGGCGGCGTCCTCGGGATCGGGCGCGAGCGTCGTGCGCTTGACATCCGCAAAGATCTCAGTCCCCAGATACTGCTCGAGCGTCTGGCCGTCCTTTTTCTGCACCAGATAGGACGCAAGCAGCGCCATGCCGTAGGGCCCGCCCTCACCGGCAGACTCCATGCACGTGACCGGCGCGCGGCAGGCGGCGGCCATATACTTCTGGCCCACGACCGGCGTCTTGAACAGACCGCCGTGTCCGGTCAGAGAATCGATGGCGACATGCTCACCCGCGAGAATGTCCATGCCGAGCTTGAGCGTCGCCATGGTCGCGTAAAGCTGGGAGCGCAGGAAATTCGCAAGCGTAAAGCTGCTTTCCGGCTTGCGGACGACCATCGGACGGCCCTCGTCCAGATGCGTGATGCCCTCGCCGGCCATGTAGTTATAGGTCAGAACGCCGGAGCAGTCAGTGTCGCCCTCAAGGCTTTTCTGATAAAGCTTTGTAAACAGCTCGCCGGTCGAGACCTCCGCGCCGAAAAGCTTCGCCGTCTCGCCGAGCAGGGAGACCCACGCGTTCATGTCATTTGTGCAGTTGTTGCAGTGCACCATGGCGACAGGCTTGCCGCTGGGCGTGGTGACCATGTCGATCTCCTGATAGACCTTCGACAGGGGCTTTTCCAGCACGACCATGGC
>CAKUND010000009.1 GCA_934668295.1 uncultured Oscillospiraceae bacterium | reverse complement strand
CTGCCTCACAAATTTTAAACGCAAGGCTGATTTACAGCAGCCATTCAAAGGCAGCTACTTGTAAATCTGATGTCCCGTAACAGGCGGCGCGTACCAAATCGCCCGTAGGGTGAGTATGTGTGTTCGTAATACCCAAAAATAAGGACTTGCCTACTTCTTTTCCGGCAAGGCGGAAAAGAATGGGCCGCCGGAGGCGTCCCCGGCTGACAGATTTGCTGCTTACGATCAAAAAAACCGGTGCAGTCTCCTGTTTGAGACTGCACCGGGATTTTGATCATTATGCCAGCGTCGCCGCCATGACGGCCTTGATGGTGTGCATGCGGTTTTCCGCTTCGTCGAAGACGATGGACTGCGGGCTTTCGAAGACCTCGTCCGTGACCTCCATCGCGTCGAGTCCGTATTTCTCGCTGATCTGTTTGCCGATGGTGGTGTTCAGATCATGGAACGCGGGCAGGCAGTGCATGAAGCGGCACTGCGGCCCGGCCTGCGCCATGAGCTTCGCGTTGACCTGATAGGGGAGCAGGTCGTGAATTCTGGTCTGCCAGACCGCGTCCGGTTCGCCCATCGAGACCCACACGTCGGTATAGATCACATCCGCGCCCTGCACCGCGTGCATCGGCTCCGTGTCGAAGTCCAGCACCGCGCCGGTCTGCGCGGCGATTTTCTGGCACGTTTCGATCAGTGCCTTGTCCGGGAAGTATGCCTCCGGTGCGCAGGCGGCAAAGTGCATGCCCATCTTCGCGCAGCCGACCATCAGGGAGTTGCCCATGTTGTACCGCGCGTCGCCCATGTACACGAGCTTTTTGCCGGTCAGATTGCCGAAATGCTCCTGGATCGTCAGGAAATCGGCCAGAATCTGCGTGGGGTGAAATTCGTTCGTCAGTCCGTTCCAGACGGGAACGCCTGCATATTTTGCGAGATCCTCTACGATCTCCTGCCCGTAGCCGCGGTATTCAATGCCGTCGTACATGCGGCCGAGCACGCGCGCGGTGTCGGCGATGGATTCCTTTTTGCCGATCTGCGAGCCGGACGGATCGAGATAGGTGACCGTCATGCCCAGATCATGCGCCGCGACCTCGAACGAGCAGCGCGTCCGCGTGCTGGTCTTTTCGAAAATGAGCGCGGCCTGCTTGCCCTCGCACAGGCGGTGGGGAATGCCGGCCTTTTTCTTCGCCTTGAGCTCGGCGGCCAGCGTCAGAAAGTCCGCGATCTGCTCCGGGGTAAAATCAAGCAGCTTCAAAAAGCTCTGTCTTTTGATGTTCATAGCGTTCTCCTTCATTGATGTGCCGCGAGGAAGGCCGCGACGGAATCCAGCTGCGCCTGCACCGACGCGGGGCCGGTGCCTCCGGCGGAAATGCGCCGCGCCACGCAGGTCTTGAGCGAAATTTCTTCATACAGATCGTCGGTGAAGACGTCCGAATAGGCCTTGTAGGTCTCCAGCGGCAGCTGCTCGAGTACGGTGCCGTGCGCGATGCAGTATGCGACCAGCTGGCCGGAAATTTTATACGCGCTGCGGAACGGCACGCCCTTTTTTGTCAGATAATCGGCCAGATCCGTCGCGTTGATGAAGCCCTTCTGCGCGGCCAGCAGCATGTTTTCCGGCTTCGTGCGCAGGCTCGAGAGCATCGGGGCCATGATCTGCAGACACAGCTTCGTTGTGTCCACGCAGTCAAACACGGCCTCCTTATCCTCCTGCATGTCCTTGTTATAGGCCAGCGGAAGCCCCTTGAGCGTCGTCAGAAGGGCAATGAGGTCGCCGTAGACCCTGCCTGTTTTGCCGCGGCAGAGCTCGGCCATGTCGGGGTTCTTTTTCTGCGGCATGATGGACGAGCCGGTCGTAAAGCCATCGCTCAGCTCGATAAACTGGAATTCCCAGCTCGACCACAGGATCAGCTCCTCGGAAAGCCGCGACAGGTGCATCATGATGAGCGCGCACGCGCTCATGAGCTCCACGCAGAAATCGCGGTCGGATACGCCGTCGAGGCTGTTTTCACACACGGCGGCAAAGCCGAGCTGCTGCGCCTCCCAGACACGGTCGGTCGGGTACGTCGTCCCGGCCAGCGCGCAGCAGCCGATGGGGGAGGCGTCCGTCCGCCTGTACGCGTCCGCGAGCCGCCCATAGTCGCGCTCCAGCATCATCGCATACGCAAGCAGCTGCTGACCGAACGTGATCGGCTGCGCCCGCTGCAAATGCGTGTAGCCGGGCATGATGGCGTCCTTGTTTGCCTCCGCCTGTGCATGCAGCGCCTGCATGGCGGCCAGCACCAGCGTCTGCAGCGCCTTGATCTCGTTCTTTAAGTACATGCGCAGATCGAGCGCGACCTGATCGTTGCGCGAGCGGGCGGTGTGCAGCTTTTTGCCCACATCGCCGATGCGCTTCGTGAGCTCCGCCTCGACGAACATGTGAATGTCCTCCGCCTGCGGATCGAGCTGCAGGGTACCGGATTCCAGATCGGCCAGAATGCCTGCCAGACTGTCAATGATCGCATCCGCGTCCGCCTGCGTCAGAATGCCGCACTTTGCAAGCATTGCAGCATGGGCCATCGAGCCCGTGATATCCTGTTTGTACATCCGTCCGTCGACGGCGATCGAAGAATTGAATGCGTCAGCCAGCGCCGAGGTCTCTGCCTCCGACCGGCCTGCCCAAAGCTTGTTCATGGTGCGTTCTCCCTGCATGATATTTGCAAAGCCTCCCCTTGCCATGCCCCGCATGGTAAGGGGAGGTGGATTTTTACAGCTTCCCCTGCTCCCGCAGTGCCTGCACCTTGGTGGGCAGGCCCCAGATGTTGATGAAGCCTTCGGCCTCGGCCTGGTTGAAATCGCTCTCGCCGAACGTGACGAGATTCTCAGAATACAGAGAATACGGCGAGGTGATGCCGGCGTTGATCATGTTGCCCTTGTAGAGCTTGAGCTTGACCGTGCCGGTGCAGAATTCGTTGGCCTTCTTCGCGAACGCCGTCAGCGCCTCCTGCAGCGGGGTGTACCATTTGCCGTTGTAGATGAGGTCGGCATAGTCAACGGAGAGCTTTTCCTTCATGTGCAGCGTTTCCTTGTCGAGCGTGAGCATTTCCAGCTGCTCATGCGCGAAATAGAGGATCGTGCCGCCCGGCGTCTCATAAATGCCGTGGTCCTTCATGCCGATGAGCCGGTTCTCGACGATATCCAGAATGCCGACGCCGTTCTCGCCGCCGAGCTTGTTGAGCTTGCGGATGATATCGGAGACCTTCATCTTCTCGCCGTCGACGGCAACCGGAACGCCTGCCTCAAAGCTGACGGAAACGGTCGTGGGCGTATCGGGCGCCTGATAGGGAGACACGCCCATTTCAAGGAACAGCGCCTTGTCGAGATCGGGCTCGTTTGCCGGATCCTCGAGATCGAGGCCCTCGTGGCTCAGGTGCCAGAGGTTCTTGTCCTTGGAGTAGTTTGTCTCGCGGGAGATCTTCAGCGGTACATGATGCGCCTCGGCGTAGTCGATCTCCTCGTCACGGGACTTGATCTCCCACTCTCTCCACGGCGCGATGATCGGCATATCGGGCGCGAAGCGCTTGATGGCCAGCTCGAACCGAACCTGATCGTTGCCCTTACCGGTCGCGCCGTGTGCGATGGCGTCCGCACCCTCAGCCAGCGCGATCTCGGCCAGCTTCTTGCCGATGACGGGCCGCGCGAACGCGGTGCCGAGCAGGTACTTTTCATATTTTGCATCCATCATGACGGACGGGACGATGATCTCGTCGCACATCTCGTCGGTGAGGTCAGCGACGATCAGCTTGCTCGCGCCGGTCTTGATGGCCTTTTCCTCGAGACCGTCCAGCTCGTCGCCCTGGCCGACGTCGGCCGCGACGGCGATGATCTCAGGATCGTGATAATGCTCCTTCAGCCAGGGGATAATGACCGAGGTATCCAGACCGCCCGAATAGGCCAGAACGATTTTTTTGATCTTGCTCTTATCCATTAGAAAACCCTCCATAAAGCTCCGTTGTGCGGTTGTTTTTCTTTATGCACGTAATATACACACTTTATGCAGAAAAGTCAAGCATAAAATTTATAAATATTCATTTATGTAAAAAACGATGTATAACCATTCGCATGCGCACGCCGTTTTGTGCAGAATGAAAAAAACTTTACTTTTTCCGCCAAAGCGCGTAGAATTTGAGGTAAAGATAGCCTGCGCTGTAGGGGCGGACGACTCTGTCCGCCCGTGTGTGTAAGCTTTGATTTGCCGAAGAACACGGAAAGAAACAGCGTCCGGGGGCGGACAGAGTCGTCCGCCCCTGCAGGGTGCTGCATACAGGAATGAATATGCAAAATACTGCTTTTTTTAACACGCTTGATCCACACCGGCGGGATCTCTGTGCCGCTGTTCTGGCGCTCTGCGCGCCGGATTTTGCGGAACGGCCTGCCTCAGCGCAGGATTTTCTGTCCGCGCTCTATCAAAAGCTCTGCGCGCAGATGTTCCCGGACGGACTGCCGGAGATCCCCGCGCTGACGGCGGACGAGACAGCGTATCTTGCCGCGCTGGAAGCGGCGCTGGCAAACAGGCCGGGTACCTTCGACCCTTATCTCGACCTGCTGCCGCTGCCGGAGGGCGCGGTCTCCGGCAGCCGCGTGGAGACGCAGTATGCCCGATTTGAGCAGGCGGTGCGGGAGAGCCATCTCATGGCCTCCATGCGCCTCGGCATGGAGGCGACGCCGTTTGACCCCGCGTCGCATACCATCGGCGTGCACAATATTGCCCTGCACACGGCCATCCTTGCGAAAAAGGCCGGCTTTCCGGTCGACCTGCCGCTGGTCAGCGCGGCGGCGCTGGGGCACGACATCGGAAAATTCGGCTGCCGCGGCGAGGATCTGAGCCGCATTGCCTATCTGCACTATTATTATACCTGGCAGTGGTTCAGCCGGAACGGCATGGAGGAGATCGGCTATATCTCCGCCAACCACTCCACCTGGGATCTGGAATTTGAAAACCTGCCCATTGAATCGCTGCTGCTCATCTACGCGGATTTCCGCGTCCGCGGCACAAAAGCGCCCGGCGAAAAAGAACGCATGCGCATTTATTCGCTCAAGGACGCGTATGAGATGATCTTCTGCAAGCTGGCCGACATGACGCCGGAAAAGACGCTCCGCTACCAGAACGTCTATCACAAGCTGACGGATTTTGAAAATCTGCTCCGAAGCCGCGGCGTCAGCCCGGAGCTGACGGAAAGCGAGCTTTTGCCGCATGAGGCGAAGGATCCCTCCCTCATGAGCGCGCAGGAGGCGCTTCGGGCGCTGCGCGATCTGACGCTGGACGGCTCCATCCGCCTCATGCACACGCTCTCGACCGACCAGACGCTCGAACAGCTGCTCGAGCAGGCCAAGGGCGAAAAAAATCTCCAGCGTATCCGCATGTACCTGCGCCTGCTGGAGGAATACAGCACCTATATGACCAAAACCAACAAGCGCAAGACGCTGGTGCTCCTGTATGAGCTGCTCATGCACCCGGATGGCGACGTACGCCGCATCGCCGGGCGCATTATGGGCAAGATCCTCGCGAACGCCGGCCCGCGCTACCGCAAGGAGCGGCCGCTTTCCGCCAAAGACGGTCAGATGCCGCCCGCCGTGATGGCGCTTTTGTCGGAGTCCGCCGAGCTGTGGACGCATTATATCGGCCTCTGCCTGCACCCGGATTACCGCATTTCCAGCAAGCATGCGCTGCGCATCTCCAATTCGCTTAAGACCATCTGCCAGAGCCTGTTTGCCTCCTGCGAGGAAAAGGAGGCGGGGCCGCTGGTAAGGCCCCTTCTGGACGCGCTCACGGACGTGCGGACGGAGGACCGGTTCGTGCTGGTTGACGCGCTGTGCCATGTGCCGTGCCGCTATCTGCCGCGGGCATATCTGCCGGAGCTGATCGGGCAGCTGACCGCCATGCTCGGCACAGGCAACCCGGAGCTGGACATCATCGCGCTGCATATGCTCCTGCGCCTGACCCACGCGGAGCCGGGCCTCCAGCCGGCCGTCTGCGCCGCCGTGCGGCAATATGCGCCCCGCTGGGAGGATCATCTGGCCCATGACTGGCTCAAGGCGCGGCTGCTGGCGGAGCCGTTCGCGGCGCTGGACGCGCGGACTGTTTCACAGATCCACCTCAGCAATCTGAAAAACGCCGTCCACTGGACGGTCAAGCTCACGCAGATCCATATGCTGACCGAATACGTGCAGTCGCACCCGGAGGCGGCGTTCCATACGGCCCTGCATTTTTCCAATCTGCTCTGCGTCAGCGAGCATCTTCCCGTGCGCGAAGCGGCGGGCAACGCGCTGCTTTCCGTCGCGCCCGGCCTGCTTGTCGACCAGATCAACGAGATCGTCATCGACCTGACGCGCGAGCTCGAATCCGGGCAGGAGCAGATCTCGCGCTTCATCCCGCCGTATCTGGGACGGCTTTTGTGCCTGCTTCCGGAAAAGGAGCTGGGCGAGTCGGTCGAGTCCATCGGGCAGCTTGCCTGCGGCGCGTCCATCCGGCCCGCCCGCGTGGCGCTGTTCACGCTCGGCGAGGCGCTGAACGTGCTGCCGGAGCAGGAGGCGCAGATCGCCGATCATATCCTCGGCCTCATCCTCACCGGCATTTCCCACTATGACGAGACCATCCACCAGACGGCGCTGGCCGTCCTCTGCCGCGATATTTTCGGCCGCGACCAGCTTTCCCTTGCCAGAAAGCACGATATTTTCGTCCATCTGCACAAAAAGCTCCTGACGCTTTTGTCGGAACCGCGCACCGGCCAGCTCACGTTCTTCAATTGTGCGGCCATGCTCAACCATCTCTACCGCTATACCGTCCGGCAGGAGCTGCTGGAAGGCCCCTTCCGCTTCCCGGCAGAAAAGCCCGCCGCGTTTTTCCCCGGCACGTTCGACCCGTTCTCCGTCGGTCATAAGCAGATCGTGCAGGAGATCCGCGCACGCGGCTTCGAGGTCTATCTGGCCGTCGACGAGTTCTCATGGAGCAAGAAAACGCTTCCCAAGCTCCTGCGCCGGCGCATCGTCTCCATCTCGACCGCCGACCAGTGGGACACGTATCTGTTCCCGGACGAGATCCCCGTCAATATCGCCATGCCGGAGGATCTTGCGCGGCTGCGGCACCTGTTTCCGGACAGAGACGTTTATCTCGTCGCGGGCAGCGACGTGATCGCCAACGCCTCGGCCTACAAACGCACGGAGCCCGGCACGGCGGCAGATTATGACCACATCATCTTCTGCCGCGACGGCAGCGCCGATCGCGCGGCGCTGGCCTCGATCATCCGGGGGAAGCTGCTGCTTCTGTCGCTGCCGCCGTTTTATGAGACGGTCAGCTCCACGCGCATCCGCGCCTCGGTCGACCAGAATCTTGATATCTCCATGCTCGTCGCGCCGGTCGTGCAGACGTATATCTACGAATGCGGTCTGTATGTCCGCTCCCCGGAGCAGAAGGACGTGCTGCGGCGCGAGGATCTGTATTTTAAGAACGTCACGCAGGCCGAGGACACGCTCCCGCAGGCCGTCCGGGACTGCATGCGGGGCAAAAAAGTTCCCCGTGCAGCGCTGCTGCTGGCAAGACCTGCGCGCCTGCTCGGCTGGGCGGCGGGACATACGATTTTGCTTGACGATCTGTATGACGCGCTCGGCTCTCTGGACGCGTGCAGCTATGTGCGCCAGCATGCCTCCGGCCAGATCCTGTTTATCGACGCGGCGCAGGCCGAAGGGGAGGATGCGCTGCGCATGCTCCTCAACGAGCTGCTTGCCAGAAGTCTCGAGCAGGGGCATACCTATGCGCTCTGCCGCTGCGGGGAGGAGCAGACGGCGCTGCAAAGCGCTCTGTGCCAGCTCGGCTTTGCGCAGGCTGTGAGCGGGATCTACTATGTCGATATGCGCAACCCCGCCATGCTTCTGCAGGACGCCATGCTCTGCATCAAGCCGCCGCACCGGGACGCGCTCGCCGTGCGCGAGGCTGTTTTAAAGACCCGCCCCCGCCTTCGCATGGCGCTCAGCGCCATGTTCCCCGGCAAGCTCCTTCTGTGCTTCGACACGGAAATGCTCAATCAGGCCATTGCCCAGCGCATCGAGCGCATGAACGGCGTGCAGGATGTGCCGGAGGGCGTGCGGCAGCTGGGGCCGTATATGTGCGTGCCCTACGGAAAGATCTTCGCGGACGCCATCGTCCCCAATACGGTCACGAAGACGCTCCACGTGGAAAAATGCTACGCGCCCGACGTGCGCAGCTTTACGATCGAGGAATACCCGGATTATTCTCCGCTGCCGAATCAGGTGCGCACGCTCCGCTCGTTCCACCGGCCCATCATTCTGGTCGACGATCTGCTGCACAAGGGCTACCGTATGGAAAAGCTCGACCGCGTCTTCCGGCAGGAGCAGCTTGCCGTCGACCGGATCGTCGTCGCCGTCATGTCCGGCTATGGCCGCGATCTGATGCGCGTGCAGGGCAGGCGGGCCGAGTGCGAGTATTTCATCCCGAATCTCCATTACTGGGTCACGGAAAGCCTGCTCTATCCCTTTATCGGCGGCGACAGCGTCGCGGGCCGCAGGCAAAAAGAGCGGCTGCTCCCGTCGGTCAATATGATCCTGCCGTATGTCTATCCCGGCTATTTCTTCGACGTGACGGAGGGAAGCATCCGGGGCCTTTCGAAAACGGCGCTGGAAAACGCCATGCAGATCCTTCGCGCGCTCGAGCGCGAGCACCAGCGGGTCTTCTCCGCCGCCCTGACCATCCGCCGTCTCGGCGAAGCGCTCACGCAGCCGCGCCTTCCCGACAAGGGCGACTGCATGACCTTCGACTTCTCCCTCCCGGCCTCCGCCTACCTCGAAGAAGACCTCGCCCGCCTCGACCGCATCTGCCGGTAAAAGGCTCACCTTTATTCAAAGTGGAGCCGGGGCGCTCCCACGCCAGGTTGTAGTGGCCGATGCCGGTCACAGCCGCTCGCGACGAGGGAGCGTTACGGATGTGGGTCTGCCGCTTGCCGGTACACATCGGCCCGGCAGAACAGGCCGTTTTTACGGTAATTCTCGGCGAATTCGTTATATTTTTCGGGCCGACAGAGTCGTCGGCCCCTACAGCGGGATTTTCGATCCACCGTGTTCCGTAGGGGCGGACGACTCTGTCTGCCCGCTGGATGCACCGGTCTTTACGAGGATCTACGGCGAATTCGTAACTTTCCCACGGGCCGATGTGGGCATCGGCCCCTACAACTGGCGCGGGAAGACCCGCACTATAATAGGAGTTGATTTTATGTTCCTGAAGCAATGGCGCGCATTCTGTCTTTGCGCGGAGGACGACGCGCTCTTTCCGCCGGACGCGCAGCCGTGCGGCGCTGCGTTTGCGCCGCTGATGTTTCTTGTGCGGCGGGAGGCGCTGCATTCGCGCGGGCTGTTTCACATTCACGATCTGGCGGAGCTTTCCGAGGCAGAAACCGTCCGCTGCCTGACGCCGGTCGAACCGGCCTCCGGTGAGCTGGCTGAGTTTGTGCGTGCGCACGGCGCGGGCGTCCTGAACGTCTGTTTCCGGAACGCGTTTGCCGTTTTGGAGGCGTGGCAGAGGCAAAAAAAATCTGGCCTGATCCTCACGCTCGTTGGACTTGGAGACGTAGGCGGCACGGCGCTGCTGGCGCTGAAGCTGCTGGGGCGCGAGTTTTCAAAAATCCAGATCTATGACCCCAACCGGGCCCAGTGCGCCCGGTATGCGCTGGAGCTGAATCAGGTGCTCTCGCCGGACGGCGGCGCGCTGCCGGAGGTCGTGATCTGCGAAGAAAAGGAGCTGTTCGCCTGCGATCTGTTCGCGTTCACGGCCTCGCGCGGCGTACCGGGGCTGGATACGACCGTACAGGACGTGCGCATGGCGCAGTATGAGGCCAACCGGGCCATGGCGGGCGCGTATGCCCGCATGGCGCGCAGCACCGGCTTCACCGGCCTGTTCTGCCAGATCTCCGACCCGGTCGACCATCTGTCGCGCTCCGTTTTCCTGCAGAGCAATCAAAACGAGGCGGGAGAAATGGATTTTGCCGGCCTTCTTCCCGAGCAGGTGCAGGGCTTCGGCCTCGGCGTGATGGCCGCGCGCTGCGCATATTATGCGCGGCAGCTGGGACGAAATGAGGAAGCGCTTCGCGTCTATGGCCCGCACGGGCAGGGACTCGTCTGCGCGAACAGCTGCGGGCCGGACTATGACGCGGCCCTCTCCGCAGAGCTGACCGAAAAGACCCGCACGGCGAATCTGCGCGTGCGGGAGCTCGGCTTCAAGCCATATCTGGCCCCTGCGCTGTCCTCTGCCGCGGTGAGCATTCTCCGACTTGTGCGCGGGCAGGTGCATTTCGGCGCGGTGCCGCTGGGCGGTGCGTATTTCGGCTGCCGCAGCCGCATGACGCCCTTCGGCGTCAGTCTTGTCCGGGAGCGGCTCGACCCTGCGCTTCTGGAGGAATTGCAAAAGACACATGCCGCATTGGAGGCGTTCGAATATTGACATGGAACAGGAACTGACGTTGGTGCGCATCGGCCGCAGTGCGCGGCTGGAGCGCCTGCTGCCGCAGGCGCTGACCGGGATCCGCGTGAAGGAGCTTTCGCTGGAGAGAATCGCCTCGGCGGCGGGCTGCCGTCTGCTTTTTGCGGCGGCACTGGATGAGTATGGCCCGGACGAGACGTTTTACCGCCTGCTGCGGACGCTTCGGAAGCATCCAGATTGCCTGTCCGGCTGCCTTGGCGGTGTGATCGTCGATGGGGCAGGGGAGCTTTATACGAAGCAGACCGCGCGGGAGCTGGTTCTTGCGGCAAATCAGGCAGGCTGCGCGTTTCCCGGCAAGCCGCTCGTCGAGGGGACGGGTTCTCTTTACAACCAGCATATTCAGGCTGGGATCCTGCATCTGAGCTGGGAGCAGACCTACGCGCACCAGATGGAGCAGTTGGCGCAGCGACTTTTAACCTTTGCGCTGCCGCGCTTTGCCCGGCCGAAGCTTCTCATGCTCCACGCGTCGGACAACAAGCGCTCCAATACCGTCTGGCTCGGTGAGCAGGTGCTTGCGCGCCTGCCGGATACGTTCGAGACGAAGACGATCTCCCTGCAGAACGGTTCCATCCACGACTGCCGGGGCTGCTCGTATGAGGCCTGTCTGCACTTTGCCGCGCAGAGCCGCTGCTTCTATGGCGGCAGCATCTCCGACGAGGTGCTGCCCGCCGTCAGCGCCTGCGACGCGATGCTGTTTTTGTGCCCGAATTATAACGATGCCGTGAGCGCCAATATCATGGCGCTGTTCAACCGTCTGACGAATCTGCTCGTCAAGCAGGATCTGTATCAAAAATACCTGTATGGCATTGTCGTCTCCGGCTATTCCGGCAGCGATATCGTCGCGCGGCAGCTGCTGGGCGCGATGTGCCTGAACAAGACAGCCATTCTGCCGCCGAAATTCTGCCTGATGCAGACGGCCCACGACCCCGGCTCCGTTCGGACTGCGGCGGGGATCGACACGCGGATCACAGAATTTGCCGCGCGCATCGCGGCGATTCAGAACGTACAAAAATAAAAAACCGGCGGGCGCATATTTTGTCAAACCTGCACGCTTGACGAATTGGCCTGCCGGGTGTAGAATCTTGTTATCATTTAAAGCTTCACCCAATAAAAGAATATTGCAAAATGCAGTGAGGAAGAAAAGTAACGCGGGACATGGCCGCAGAGAGCCGGGGATGCTGAGATCCCGGCGCCAACGCCTTCGTGAACGAACACTTCTTAGCAGCGACCTGAACCGGAAAACCCGCAATAGGGAAGACGCGCAGCGCGGCGTTAAAGCGCAGGGGCTTGTCAGAGCCCCGGAAAAGAGACTGGAACAACCAGTAAGTTAGGTGGCACCGCGGATCGGCAGCAATTCGTCCTAAAATTTTATTTTAGGCAATGCTGCGCAAATGATTCGGAGGTGCTTTTTTATGTGTGCAATCATCGGTTTTACGTCCCCCAGTCTCAAAAAGGAACAGGTTCTCCCGTATTTTGAAAAAACAAAGTCCCGCGGCCCGGACGATACCCGGCTCGAGATTGCAGGCAGCGGCATGCTGGGCTTCCATAGGCTGGCCATCATGGGCCTGCACCCGGAGGGCATGCAGCCGTTCCACCGCGGCGGCGATCTGGCTGTGTGCAACGGCGAGCTGTACGGCTTCCGCCCGGTCAAAAAGGCGCTCGAGGCAAAGGGCTATGTCTTCGCGTCCGATTCCGACTGCGAGATCATTCTTCCGCTGTGGCAGGAGTACGGCGTCGAGATGTTTGCCGGGCTCGATGCGGAATTCGCCATGATCATCTATGATTCCGCGTCCGATTCTCTCGTCGCCGCGCGCGACCCCATCGGCATCCGCCCGCTGTTCTACGGCTATCTTGCCGACGGCTCCATCATCTTTGCCAGCGAGGCGAAAAACCTCGTCGGCCTCTGCGCGCACGTCTTCCCGTTCCCGCCGGGACACTATTATAAGGATGGCAAATTCGTCCGCTATGCCGATCTGACCACCGTCACGAAGTATTCGGACGACGATCTCGATACCGTCACCAAAAAGATCCGTGAAAAGCTGATCTCCGCCGTGGAAAAGCGGCTCGATGCGGACGCGCCGCTCGGCTTCCTGCTCTCCGGCGGACTCGATTCCAGCCTCGTCTGCGCGATCTCGGCCAAGCTCCTCGGCAAGAAGATCCGCACGTTCGCCATCGGCATGGACCTGGATCCCATCGACCTCAAATATGCGAAGGAAACCGCTGATTTCATCGGCGCGGAGCACACCGAGGTCACCATGACGCGGCAGCAGGTGCTGGATTCTCTCGAGGAGGTCATCGCGCTGCTTGGAACGTATGACATCACGACCATCCGCGCCAGCATGGGCATGTACCTGTGCTGCAAGGCCATCCACGAGCAGACGGATGTGCGCGTCCTCATGACCGGCGAAATTTCCGACGAGCTGTTCGGCTATAAATACACCGACTTTGCCCCCAGTGCCGAGGCCTTCCAGCAGGAGGCGAAGAAGCGTGTCGACGAGCTCTATATGTACGATGTCCTGCGTGCCGACCGCTGCATCTCCGTCAACTCGCTCGAAGCCAGAGTTCCGTTCGGCGATCTGGATTTTGTAAAATACGTCATGTCCATCCGTCCAGAGCTGAAGCTGAACACGTATGACATGGGCAAATATCTGCTGCGCAAGGCATTTGCGGACGATCATATCCTGCCGGACGATATCCTCTGGCGGCAGAAGGCGGCCTTCTCCGACGCGGTCGGCCATTCCATGGTCGACGATCTGAAGGAGTACGCCGAGAGCCTCTATTCGGATGAAGCGTTTGCAGCCGGCTGCGCGAAATATGAATTTGCGAAGCCGTTTACCAAGGAAAGTCTTCTGTACCGCGATATTTTCGAGAAATACTACCCCGGTCAGGCGGAAATGGTCAAGGATTTCTGGATGCCGAACAAGACCTGGAAGGGCTGCGATGTCAAAGACCCCTCCGCCCGTGTCCTGTCCAACTACGGCGCCAGCGGCGTATAAGACGCCCCTGCGGGCAATCCGGAAAATTTGCGGCATAAAACGCGCTGAGCCCGGACACGTTTGTGCCCGGGCTTTTCCGTCAGCTGATACAGCTTCGGCTCTCTTGCGCCGAACAGCACCATCTGCATGCCGACCTGCTTGAACAGCGGCATATCGGGCAGCTTCTGCTCCGCAAAGCGGCGCATGGCGGCTTCGCGCACCGCGTCCTGCACCTGCTTCATGCTGTCAAACACCGTGAAGATCGGGCGGGCGGAGCTGCCGAGCGCACCGCAGCACCGCACAAAGACGCTGGGCCGCGGGGGCGACTGCTGCGATTTCTGCCTGAAGCTCAGGGACAAATAAGGCGGACGGAGGAAGGCAAAACCAACCGCGTCTCCGGCGCGATCGGAAAAGCGGGCGCGGATTTCAAGCGCGAATTCACGCCAGACACCTACCGGCAGTTTTTCGCGGACGCAGGCTATCCGGATGCGGAATACACGCTCTGCGAGGGCCGGATCCCGTGCGCGGTGGCCGTGCTTCTGAAACGGGAGGAACCGGCATGAAGGTTACAGAGCTGGACGAGCGTGTCATTCAGGACATCGGGCACGCGTTCGGATATTATGACTACGGCCCGGGGCACGGTCTGATCGATGCCTTTCCCGGCCGGGATGCCGCAGCGGCCTTTATCTAGCCTATAAGCGGCCCGGCGAAAAGCTCAGCCCGCGCGCCATGCTGCCGCTTGCAAAGGGGCTGCTCGGCTCCATGACCCCGAAAGCGCTTTTTCACTTTGCTAAAATCATGGCGGAGGGCGAGCCGGGACTTGACAAGCGGTTTGATCGGGAGAAAAAGCCCTATCTTTTTGTCGGTCTGGTCTGCGTGCGTGAGCCGTATCAGGGACAGGGCTATATGCGGCGCATCATGGACATGGCGTTTCGGGAGGGCGACCGGCTCGGTGTGCCGGTGCTCCTCGAAACGGACGCGAAGTCCAAGTGCGACAAGTACGTCCACCCCGGCATGCAGCTTGCCGGAACGCGCCGCTTCGGCGAGCACGACGTGCTGTACGACCTGATCCGCTATCCGGCGGAAAGCGGCGATTGACCGGAGTTTTGCACAGCAAAAAAACTGCCCCTCTCCGCGGTGGAGAAGGGCAGTTTTATTTGCTTTTTACACGCTCTGCACGAACCGGATGAAGGCCTGGCGGCCCTCCGGGGTGTGCTTGTAAACGCCGGCGTCCTCCAGCACCTGCATGAAGACCGCGCCGACCTCCTGCTGCAGAATTTCCTCTGCGTTTTCCGGCGTGAACGTATGCCGCGTCTTTAATTCCTCCGCCCAGTCCGCATGCTTCTGCAGCGTCTCGTCGGCGCGCAGATCGCGGCCTTGCAGGATCGCGTCCTTTAAAAGCGACAGCTCTTTGTCCAGCCGCGACGGCAGAACGGCAAGACCCATGACCTCGATCAGACCGATGTTTTCCTTCTTGATGTGGTGCAGCGCCTCGTGCGGGTGATACAGGCCCAGCGGATGCTCGGCCGTGGTGAGATTATTGCGCAGAACGAGGTCGAGCTCGAATTCGTCACCCCGGCGGCGGGCGATGGGCGTGATGGTATTGTGCGGAACGCCGTCTGTTTCGGCGAAGACCATGGCGGATCCATCCGTATAGCTGCGCCACGCGGCAAGGATCCTGCCTGCCAACGCGCACAGCCGGTCAGGCTCCGAACCGGTCAGGCGCAGCACGGACATGGGCCATTTGACGATCCCGGCATGGATATCGTCAAAGCCTGCGAACGCGACCGGCAGCTCGACCGGCGCTTTTTCCATGGCGAAGGTATAGTGTCCGCCCTGAAAATGGTCGTGGCTCAAAATCGAGCCGCCGACGATGGGCAGATCGGCGTTGGAGCCGAGGAAATAGTGCGGGAACTGCTTCGTGAAATCCAGCAGCCGCCGGAACGTCGCGTCGGAGATGCGCATGGGCGTGTGCGCTGCGTTCAGGACGATGCAGTGCTCATTGTAATAGACATATGGGGAGTATTGCAGATACCAGTCGCCGCCGTCCAGCTGCAGCGGGATGATGCGGTGGTTCTGCCGGGCCGGATGATTCATGCGGCCCGCGTAGCCCTCGTTTTCCGCGCACAGGGCACACTTGGGATAACCAGACTGCGGCGCGTTCTTTGCCGCAGCGATGGCGCGCGGATCCTTTTCAGGCTTGGACAGGTTGATGGTGATGTCGAGCGTGCCGTATGCACAGTCATACGTCCACTTCTTGTCCTTCGCGATGCGGTCGCGGCGGATGTAGTTGGTGTCCTGACTGAACCGGTAGAACCAGTCGGTCGCTTCGCGCGGAGAGGCTTCATAGAGCGCGCGGAAGCAGGTGCGGACTTCGTGCGGCCGGGGCGTGAGAACACCCATGAGCTTTGTATCGAACAGATCGCGCGCGACCTGATTGTCCGGGCACACGCCGCGCGAGACGGCGTCGTCCGTCAGGGTCTGTAAGATCACGTCAAGCTGCGCCTCTGCCGGAGCCGCGGCTTCGTCATACGAGTCGAGCTGCATGACCTCGAGCAGCGCATTGCGGCAGCAGACAAGATCGTCCGGCTGGATGAGCCCCGTGCGCACGGCATACTGACAGAGCGCGGAAAGATAGGAATCGAGCATAGTAATACCTCTTTTTTGATTTGCTTCTATTATACAAAGAAACGCGCGTCGGCGCAAGAGGGTTGCATCCGGCGCAGGATATGATAAGATAGAAAGAAAACGAAAGAAGCCTGAAGTATGGAACGATCAAAGCTGCCGGAAGGCACGGAGCTTTATTATACAGAAAGGGCCGTCCATCTGACGACGAACGAGGCGCTGATGCGCTATCTGCGGCAGAAGGGCAACGGCTCGCTGCCGCTTAGCCGCACGATCCTGGACGGCTACGCGGCGGAGCGCGGCGCGCCGCTGCAGATCACGGAGCGCTCCATGGCGACAGAGCTGCTGATCCACGCGTATCTCGACGGTATTTTCGACCGCTGGGTGCGCGCTGGGGAAGCGCATGGACATCAGGACAGACGGCTATACAAAACGGCAAAGCGCCTGAAGAACGCGGCGGCCGTCATCGACATGGGAGAGCGCAGCGTCGATTCGAACCGGTGGGTCTTCGACCTGCTTGCGCCCGGCTATGGGATCCTCTGTGCCCTTTTGGGCAGCAGAGCGTGAGGAGTTTTTATGAACGGTTTGACGGAAAAACGATATCTGACGCTGCCGGAGCCGTCCGGCGGCGATACGCTCGCCGCGCGGGAGCGGCTGCTGGCCGCGCTGCCGTCCGGCTGCCGGCTGACGCTCGGGTGCATGCAGCGGCTGTACCCGGTGCTGCATGAGGTGGACTACCGCGTCACCGTGACGCTCTGCCCGGGCGCGGGCGGGACGGACGTGGTGCGCGTCGAGCCGGGAGACACGACGGGGCAGAATTACGGCCTGTGCCTCGACATCGGCAGCACGACGATGCAGATGGAGCTTGTCGACCTGCACACCGGACAGACGCTTGCGGAAGCGGCCTGCACCAACAGCCAGACGCAGTTCGGCACGAATATCCTCGACCGCATTCTGGCTGTGAAGGAAAACCACGAAAATCTGCACACACTTCAGGCGCTGACGCTTGACGACGTGCGGCGGATGATCGGCAGCTGCTGCACGCAGGCCGGTATTCCGCCGGAGGCTGTCTCGGCGATGACGGTCGGCGGCAACACGACGATGCTGCACTTTTTCCTCGGCTGCGACCCGTGGCAGGTGTTCCAGAGCCCGTATACGCCGGTGTTCTTTGACCCCGGCGTGCTGCGCGCGTCGGAGCTGGGGCTGCCCATCGCGGGCAATATTTTCTGTATGCCGGCGATCGCAAACTATCTGGGAGGCGACATTACGAGCGGCCTTCTGATGACGGATCTCGACACGCGGGAGGATCTGGCGCTGTTTCTCGACATCGGTACGAACGGCGAGCTGGTGCTCGGCTGCCGGGAGTTTCTGCTCATGGGCGCGGGAGCTGCCGGCCCCGCGCTCGAGGGCGCGGTCAGCAAGTCCGGCATGCGCGCCGAGCCGGGCGCGATCTGCAGCATCAGGATCGGGCCTGACAACCGTCTGCGGTATGAGACGGTCGGGGGTCTCGCGCCGAAGGGCATCTGCGGCTCCGGCATTCTCGACCTGATCGCGGAGGGCTTCCTGTCTGGCTGGATCGATTCGGCCGGGAATCTGCAGAAAAGCGCCTCGCCGAGCATCCGCGATGTGTGGGACGATACCAGACAGCGCAACGTCCCGGCGATCATCTATGCCTACGACGGCAATGTGCCGCTTTATTTCACGCAGGACGACATCGGGGAATTTCTGACCTGCAAGGCCGCCGCGCATACGATGGTCGCGACGCTTCTGGAAAGCGTGAACGTCAGCCCGTCGGAGATCGGCGCGTTCTATCTCGCGGGCGGCTTCGGGACGCATTATGATCTGGAATCCGCGATCACGGTCGGCCTGTACCCAGATCTGCCGCGCGAAAAATTTAAAATTCTCGGCAACTCCTCCCTCGCGGGCGCGAAGCGCCTGCTGCTGGACACAGGCTGCTGCGCCCGGCTGGATCGGATCCGCGCGCTCGCGACCTATGTGCAGTTCGGCGAAATGGAAAAGTTCGTGGAAAATATGCAGGCAGCCAGATTCCTGCCGCATACGGACGCCTCGCGGTACCCGAGCGTAAAGCGCCGCGTCCCGGAGACAGCACTGCCGGATTAAAGCACGGGCCCGCTGCAGCTTCGCAGCGGGCCTTTGGACGATATGGAGCGTTACAGGCAGGTCTGCAGGATGCAGAGGATCATCTGCGCGTGTCTGCATTCCTCCTCGGCGATCTTCAGCAGCATGCAGCGGTGCGTTCCGGCGTTTTCGGCGAGCGCTTCATACGCCTCGTGCGCGGCGTGCTCCTCGGAATAGCGCTGGCGGAGCGTTTCGTTGATGCAGGTGACGCACGGCGCATCCGGCCTGCCGGGGCAGGCTTTTTTGCCGGTCTTGAGGAAATAGACCGCGCCGAACTGCTTCGCGTGGCAGGCCTCCTGCCGGGCCATCTCGCGCAGCATCGCCTGCGCTTTGCCCTTCATGCGGCAGGCGAGGTGCGCGTAGAGCGCGCTGTCGGCGCGTTCATCCCGGATCAGCTCGAGAAGCTTTTCGGGCGTCAGAGAATCGGCTGCGGCGCTGCCGGAGCCGGTTTGCTCGTTCATCTGGGCAGCCGGGACAGCCTGCGCATTCATCACGCGGCTCCAGACCCGCTGCGTCTGTTGTTCCGTGAGTGGTTGCATGGGATCTCCCTCCTTCGACCCATCGTATGCGCTGCGGGGGCGGATTGTGCGGTTTCACAAAAAATCCCACACGGAAGCGGAAAATTTACACGATTTTCTCACAGAAAAATCTTGTATTTCCGGTATGTCTGTGTTAAAATTTTTTTTTGTGAGATTTTTACGTATGAGGCCTTCGGGCAAAGAAGGAAGGGGCGCCAAGTATGACGCAGGATAAAATTCGGAATATTGCAATCATCGCGCACGTTGACCACGGCAAGACCACGCTGGTCGATCAGATGCTCAAGCAGGGCGGCGTGTACCGCGAAAATCAGGCGGTCGTCGACCGCGTCATGGACTCCGGTGATCTCGAGCGCGAGCGCGGCATCACCATTCTCGCCAAGAATACCGCCGTCCACTATAAGGATTATAAGATCAACATCGTCGATACCCCGGGCCACGCCGATTTCTCCGGCGAGGTCGAGCGCATTCTGAAAATGGTCGACGGCGTTCTGCTGCTCGTCGACGCAGCGGAGGGACCCATGCCGCAGACGCGCTTCGTGCTGCAGAAGGCACTGGAGCTTGGCCACAAGGTCATTGTCGTCGTCAACAAAATCGACCGTCCCGACGCCCGCGTGCATGAGGTCATGGACGAGGTGCTCGAGCTGCTGCTCGATCTGAACGCGACGGAGGAACAGTTTGATTCCCCGACGATCTTCTGCTCCGCGCGTGAGGGCACGTCGTCCTACGGCCCTGACGACAAGGGCACGGATCTCATTCCGCTGTTCGAGACCATCGTCAATTATATCGATCCCCCGAAGGGCGATGCAAACGGGCCGCTGCAGGTGCTCGTCTCGTCCATCGACTATAACGAATTCGTCGGCCGCATGGGCATCGGGCGCATTGAGCGCGGCACGATCCACCAGAACCAGGAGGTCATCGTCTGCGACTACCATGACCCCGACGTCAGGAAAAAGGAAAAGGTCGTCGCCCTGTACGAGTTCACGGGCCTTGGCCGCAGCCCCATCCAGCAGGCATCTGCCGGCGAGATCGTCGCCTTCTCCGGCATCTCCGACATCACCATCGGCCGCACGCTCTGCGATCTGGAGACGGTCGAGCCGCTGCCGTTCGTCAAGATCTCCGACCCGACCATCGAAATGACCTTCTCCGTCAACGATTCTCCGTTCGCGGGCCGCGAGGGCAAATACGTCACGTCCCGCAATCTGCGCGACCGTCTGCAGCGTGAGCTTCTGAAGGATGTTTCCCTGCATGTGACCGAGATGGGCACCGACGCCTTTAACGTCGCGGGCCGCGGCGAAATGCACCTGTCTATCCTTATTGAGACGATGCGCCGCGAGGGCTATGAGTTCCAGGTCTCCACGCCGCACGTTCTGAACAAGACCATCGACGGCAAGCTCTGTGAGCCGATCGAGCGCATGATCGCGGATGTGCCGGAAAATTCCGTCGGCTCCGTGATCGATAAAATCTCCCAGCGCAAGGGCGATCTCGTCTCCATGACCCCGATCGGCAGCCGTATGCGGCTGGAGTTCCTCGTCCCGACGCGCGGCCTGTTCGGCTACCGCAACGAATTTTTGACCGACACGAGAGGCGAGGGCATCATGGCCTCGACGCTCGACAGCTACGCGCCCGTCAAGGGTGAGATCTCCCGCCGCCTGACCGGTTCGCTCGTCGCGTTTGAGACGGGCGAGACGACCGCCTACGGCATCGGCGGCGTACAGGATCGCGGCTCGATGTTCATCGGGCCGGGCGTGGAGGTCTACGCCGGTATGATCGTCGGCCAGTGTAACCGCAATGAGGACATGACCGTCAACGTCTGCAAGAAAAAGCAGCTGACGAACATGCGCGCGGCCGGCTCCGACGCTGCCATCCGCCTCGTCCCGCCGACTGTCCTGTCGCTCGAGCAGTGCTTGGAATACCTCGCCGACGACGAGCTGCTGGAGGTCACGCCGAAAAACCTTCGCATGCGCAAGCGCCAGCTCGACCACGCTGCCAGAATGCGCACGCTCATGAAATCCAGACAGTAAAAAACGCTCCTCCGTATGCCCTGCATACGGAGGAGTTTTTCTGTTCTGCCAGAATAAAATTACCTGCTGATCGTCAGAACACCGGCGCAGGGGGAGAGCTGCGTAAATGAAAGGTCCGGAAAATCCTTTTTTAGTTCCTCGATGACAAAATAGATCTCGTCGTCATCCCACTGCGCTCCCGCTTCCTGTCTGCACTGGTTTAGAGCGCTGCGGGTTTCAAACGCAACATCGCCGATCAAAATCTTCCCGTTTTCGTTCAGACAGCCGCGCAGCGCGGACAGAAATACGATTTTCTGCGCGTCGGTCAGATGGTGCAGCGAATAGGTCGCGACGATATAATCGTAGCGGCGATCTCGCAGCGGCTCCACCAGACCCGTTGTAAAGTCGCCCTGATATAAATGTGCGTCCGGCATTTTTTCGGACGCCAGTTCGAGCATTCTGGACGAGAAATCCTGCCCGTAGATGGTGCAGCCCTGCTCATACAGCTTTGCCGTCAGCACGGCAGTTCCAAACCCAATGTCCAGCACAGACGCGCTTGGGGTCTGCATGACGGCCTGAAAAATTGCGGCGAGCACCCTTTTGTATCCGGCAAACGGGTAGGTATTTGCTTCGTCAGAAAGACCGACGCTTTTGTCGTACCCGTCAGCCCACAGGTCAAATCCCTTGTTGTTCAGCATGACTGCCTCCTGAGATTGTTATTATCATTTTTTCCAGATCTTCGGCTGATACTGCATATTGGAAACATTATAAACCGTAATAAACGCCTTCGGATCCTCGCGGTTGATAAAGGCCATGAGCTTCTGGTACTCGCTTTTGTCGACGATGGTGATGATCTCGTTGTGCTTCTGCAGGTTATACGCGCCGATGGCCTCATAGATCGTCGCGCCGCTGTGCAGATCGTTGATGATGAACTGGCGCAGCGCCTCCTCCTTTTCGGTGATGATGCAGACGCGGCGCTTTTTGTTGTGGTCGAAAATGAAATGATCCAGAATGATGCCGTTGAAATACGTGCCCAGAATGCTTAAGACCACTGTTTTCTTGTCATAGACAAGCGCTGCGGACAGCGCTACGCACATGCCCGACAGCGACATGGCCCGGCCCAGATCCATACGCAGGTATTTATTCAGGATCTTTGCCACGATATCCAGCCCGCCGGACGACGCGTTCCGGTTGAAAAGAATGCTCAGGCCGATGCTGACCACCAGAATATAGCAGAGCACGTCCAACTCCTGACTGTCTGTCAGAGAGGTAAAATCCGGGAACAGCAGCTCAAAAAGGCCAAGAAACACGGGCAGCATCACGCTCGTGTAGACGGTCTTCGCTCCGAATTCCTTTCCGCACGTGAGAAAGCCGACGATCAGCAGGACGATATTCAGGATCATCGTGATAGCCGACAGGGGAAGCGGGATAAAATTGGACAGCACGATCCCAAGACCGGAAATGCTGCTGACGGAGGTGTGGCTCGGAGCCAGGAAAAAGAAGACCGCCGCCGCGATGATCGCCACCGCCGCGGTCAGAACCGCTGTTTCTTTGATGATCGTGATGAAATGCAGGTTTTTGTGATTCATTGCAGGTTCTCCAAAATTTGATTTGTCAGCTCTGCGGCGCGGCAGGCGTCTGCGGCTCGTCGTGATAGTCGGATTTCGGCAGACTCCAGTGGTAATACGCTGCCAGCAGACGCAGCATGACGATGGCCGCCGCGCCGAAAAGCATCGCCGCGTTCGCGCCCAGCGGCTCCCAGCATAGCGCGCAGATCAGCGCGCCGATGATCGACGCGCAGGCGTAGAAATGCCGCACGAAGATATAGGGGCGCTCACCGGAGAACACGTCGCGCAGCACGCCGCCGCCCACGCCGGTGATGAGGCCGACGAAGACGGTCAGAAACAGCGTATCATGCTCTGCCTGCCGGAAGGCGCACTGGACGCCGACGACCGTAAATACGCCCAGGCCGACCGCGTCCATCACCAGCAGCAGCCGGTCGAAGACCGGCTCGTGCCGCCCGACGCGGGCACGTACGTGCGGCAGGAACATGAGAACAGACACGGCAGCCGCTGTGAGAGTATAGACAGGATCATGAAATGTCGCGGGCGGCGTGATGCCGAGAATGAGATCGCGGACGATGCCGCCGCCGACCGCCGTGCAGACGCCGAGAACGATAACGCCGAACAGATCCATCCGTTTTTTGATGCCGACGATGGCGCCGGAGACGGCAAAGGCGGCAGTGCCAATGAGCTCCAGCACGAAAACAAGAATGTTGGACATGGAAAAGACCTCCGGAAGCTACACGCGCAATGATTTTTTCTGCATGGCCAGCGCGCCGAGCGCGACCAGAACGCCGATGAACGCGCAGCCGGTCGAGAACCAGAGCATGAGCGTCGTGCCGCCGAGATCGATCAGATACCCGGAGACGAGACTGCCGAGGAGCGTACTGAGCGAGATGGCGAGGATCGTGCGGATGGACTGGCCCTGCACCCGGTCGGCAGGGGCGACAGATTCGTTGGCGAAATAGACCGAGGCCGGGAAGAACAGGCCGTAGCCCAGCATCTGCACCGTCTGCACGGCCAGCAGCATTCCAAGAGAGCCCGACGCGAGGATCAGCAGCGGCTTGACCATCATGAAGATGATCGAGATCAGCAGAATTTTTGCGCTGCTCATCCGTTTTTGCAGCAGCCCGAACACCAGCGCCGACGGCAGCTCCGACGCAGCCATCAAAAACTGCGCGACGCCGAGCGCCGTGCTGCCGCCGCCGTGGCTGCTGACGAGCGAGACAAGGAAGTTGCTGATCGGCATGACGCCCATCATGCCGAAGAAGCAGGCGATGAGCATGAGCGCAAAGACCTTGTTTTTCTTTAAGATCTGCCAGATCGAATGGCCGGAGGCCGCCCTTGCCTGCGGCTGCGGCAGAAGGCGCGCCGGAATGCTCGGGAACGCGAGCAGGCACGCAAGCAGCACAAGCTGCTCGGCGCAGTGCGCCAGAAGCGCCGTCTGCATGCCGAAGCGAGCGGTCAGCAGTCCTGTCGCGACGCATAAGACCGCGTAGGCCAAAGAGCCGATCCCGCGCGCGAAGCTGTAGGGGAGCGAGACGCCTGCGTTGACATACTGCATGCCCATGGAGTCGATCAGCGGATAGGAATTTGTCTCCAGCACGCCAAACAGGAAAATAATCAGCGCCGTGAGCGCAAAGCCGGGGCGCGTGAAATAAAAGACAAGATTGAGCGCCGCGGCAGGCAGCAGCATAATGATCAGAAGCCGCTTGATGGGCACGCTCGGGTGCCGGTCGGCCCAGCCGCCGATGACCGGCTGCGTAAACAGGCTTGCCAGATAGCACAGCGCGCAGAAGATCCCGGCCTGTCCGGTCGTAAAGCCGCGGTCGAGGACGATCGCGGCCTGATAGGCGCAGATGGAGCTGATCATACCCCAGAAGCTGGCCTGCAGGAGCACGTAGCAAAGAACGATTCGCTTTCTGGACACCATGATCGTCACTTCCTTTCCAGACAGTATCGCAGAAGCTAGCGTCAGTTGACAAGGGCACGCACGCTTGCGGGCCGGACTGGGCCGCCGTCTGCCGCGTTATCGTCCTTGACTTGCGATAGCAAGCCTGCGTCCTCTGCCTTGCAGACAACGCCCCAGACCGGCCGGCAAGTCCTTCGGAGTTTTTCACGGAGGATAAACGGCGGCTGGCCAGGCAGACGAGGCAGGCGGGCTGACGCCCGCCAACGAGGATAACGATGCCAGACGTCGTTTTGCCCCGTGAAAAACCGTGTGTGCCCTTGTCAGCTGACGCTATTATAGAACGCGAAACAGATAAAAACAAGCGGATTTTCCTGAAAAAATGCTTGATTTTCCGCAGCCAGTGTGCTAGAATACACTGGTCTGTGAAAAGGATGGTCCTCTGCCGCAGCCGGCACGAAGGTGCAGCGGCATTTCCTTGCGGTATGAACGTTCTTAATTTGAAGGAGGACACAATTATGGATCTCATGAAGGCTCTGACCAGCCAGTACATGAAGCAGGAGCTGCCTGAAGTTCAGGTCGGCGATACCGTTC
>CAKUND010000008.1 GCA_934668295.1 uncultured Oscillospiraceae bacterium | reverse complement strand
GGCACACACGGTTTTTCACGGGGCAAAACGACGGCTGGCGTCGTTATCCTCGTTGGCGGGCGACAGCCCGCCTGCCTTGTCTGCCTTGCCAGCTGCCGTTTATCCTCCGTGAAAAACTCCGAAGGACTTGCCGGCCGGTCTGGGGCGTTGTCTGCAAGGCAGAGGACGCAGGCATACCGTCGTATGTCAAGGACGATAACGCGGCAGACGGCGACCCAGTCCGGCCCGCAAGCGTGTGTGCCCTTGTCAGCTGACGCTATCGTTCCGCAATCGCAAACAGCGTGCAAAATGCTCAAAAATGAGCCGCGAAGTTTGTAAAAAATGGCGGGCAGAAAATTTGACAGGAGCATTGAAATTTTTTTGCCCGCCCTTTATAATAAAATTACAATCTAAGATTGGTAGCTGTAAGGAAGTGTTTCGCACACGGGCTGCAACTATCACTCGGCTTGCACGGCAGAGTGTTTCAGATGAAGATCTGAAGCACTTTTGTTATATGCACCGGTGAGCATCACGAAAAGGAGGACTCCCCATGAACCTACTCACAAACGGACGCGTCATCACCCGGGATGAGGGCGGCAAGGGCTATTACGAAAAAGGCGCTGTCGCCTATGAGGGCACCAAGATCGTCGAGGTCGGCGAAGAAGCCGTGCTGCGCGCAAAATACCCGCAGGCCGAGATCATCGACGCCAAGGGCGGCGTCATCATGCCCGCGTTTATCAACGCGCACACCCACATCTATTCCGCGCTCGCGCGCGGTCTGTCCATTGTCGGCAACAACCCCACGAATTTCTATGAGGTTCTCGACGGCACCTGGTGGGCCATGGACCGCAAGCTGACGCTCGAGGGCTCCCGCGCCTCCGCAGATGCCCTGTACATCGACTGCATCAAGCAGGGCGTCACAACGATCTTCGATCATCACGCGGCCTACTGCGAGATCCCCGGCTCCCTGTTCCAGATCGGCGAGAGCGCAAAGAAATTCGGCATCCGCTCCTGTCTGTGCTACGAGGTCTCCGACCGTGACGGCGAGGAAAAGTGCCTGCAGGCCATCAAGGAGAACGCCGACTGGATCACCTACTGCGAACAGCAGAAGGATCCGATGCTCGCCGCCATGTTTGGCGGCCACGCGCTGTTCACCATCTCGGACAAGACCTTTGACCGCATGGTCGAGGCCAACAACGGCCGAACCGGCTATCACATCCACGTCTCCGAGGGCATGAACGACGTCTATGACAGCCTGCAGAACTATGGCCGCCGTCCCGTGCAGCGCCTGCACGACCACGGGATCCTGGGCGACAAGACCATCCTCGGTCACTGCATCCACGTGAACCCGGCTGAGATCGAGCTCATTCAGAACACCCATACCATGGTCGTCAACAACCCTGAGTCCAACATGTCCAACGCCGTCGGCGTCTGCCCGGTGCTGCCGCTTTCGAAGGCGGGCATCCTGCTCGGCCTCGGCACCGACGCATGGACAAACGATATGATCGAATCGCTCAAGGCCGCGCTCTGCGTCCAGCGCCTGAACGCCTGCCTGCCGAACGTCGCATGGTGCGAGGTGACCGGCATGCTGTTTAAGAACAATGCGAAGATCGGCGCAAAGTACTTCCCGGACGAGCTCGGCGTTCTCAAGGCCGGTGCCGCTGCCGATATCATCGTCATGGATTACAAGCCGTTCACCCCGTTCTCGGACGAAAACATCGACGGCCACATCCTCTTTGGCATGACCGGCAAGCTCTGCCGCACGACCATCGCAAACGGCAAGCTTCTCATGAAGGACCGCGAGCTCATCGGCATCGACGAGGAAGCTGAAAACGCCCACATCCTCGAAGCCGCCAAGAAGCTCTGGGGCGCACTGAACCACAGAGAGTATTAAGAAACGCATTCTGCGGGGGCGGACGACTCTGTCCGCCCGCAGAATGCAGCGATTTTCTGGAAATCTGAGGCGAATTCGCAACATTGATCGGGCCAATAAGAGTCGCCGGCCCCTACAACGGAAGATAGGAGGGCAGCCCAATGTACGAAACCACCCGTCAGAGAATCTGCAAGTGGCTCCTGCTTGCCGTGCTCGTTTTCTCGACGCTCGACGCCGCGCTGTTTGCGTTTCTTGATATCGGCATGGAGCGGCTCGGCCTGCGATGTCTCAATTCGTTCTTTGAGTATTATCTGCCGGAGCTGTTTCCGGGGAAGCTGACCGTGTATATTGCCGCGTTTGCCGGGCTGGCCGCGCTGGTCGGTTGGCTCCTGCTGCTCTGCGGAAAACGCGCGGGAATAACCGTGATCTTTGCCGTTTCAGTCCTTCCGTTTTTCAAAAGTATTCTGATCTTCCTGACCAGCATTCTGGCCCTGTTCAGCGCAGCGGACTTCGGCGCGCAGGCGCTGGCCTTCGCAAAGGATCTTCTGACATTCGTCACAGCTGGGCTGCCCATCGTATTGATGCTGTTCTGGAAGGGCCGCGGCTACTAAAACTTAGGAGGTAATCACATGTCTGAAAAAATGTATCCGATCCCGTTCAAGTCTCTGATGAACTGGATCGTCACCGAGTATGCCCGCGAGGGTGAGATCTTCGGTGTGCATACGCCGTATTATGCCACCGGCAAGACGCTCCCCATCTTCGGCGAGACGATCGAGACCCCGTTCGGCCCGGCAGCCGGTCCCAACAGCCAGCTGGCGCAGAACATCATCGCTGCCTATTTTGCCGGTGCCCGCTTCTTCGAGGTCAAGACCGTGCAGAAGATGGACGGCGAAGAGCTGGCCCGCTGCGTGCCGCGTCCGTGCATTCTGGCTGCCGACGAGGGCTATAACCAGGAATGGTCGACCGAGCTCGAAGTCCCGCAGGCGCAGAATGAGTATATCAAGGCCTGGTGCGCGCTCAAAGTCCTGTCCAAGGTCTATGGCCTCGGCTCCCCGGACGGCTTCGTGTTCAATATGTCCGTCGGCTACGATCTCGAGGGCATCAAGGGCGAGAAGGTCAACAGCTACATCGACAATATGATGGACGCGTCCAATACCGCGCAGTTCAAGGAATGTCTCGCCGTCCTGACCGAGCTGTTCCCGGAGGAAAAGGACTTCATCGCCGCCATTTCCCCGCGCGTCAGCCGCAGCGTCACCGTTTCCACGCTCCACGGCTGTCCTCCGCAGGAGATCGAGCGCATTGCCTCCTATCTCCTGACCGAAAAGGGCCTGCACACCTTCGTCAAGTGCAACCCGACCATCCTCGGCTACAAGACCGCCCGCACCATCCTCGATTCCATGGGCTATGACTACATCGTCTTCGACGAGCACCACTTCAACGAGGATCTGCAGTGGGCCGACGCCGTGCCGATGTTCGAGCGCCTGCAGGCGCTGGCAGACTCCAAGAGCCTGGAATTTGGCCTCAAGCTCTCCAACACCTTCCCCGTCGACACCACCCGGAACGAGCTGCCCGGCACCGAAATGTACATGTCCGGCCGCAGCCTGTTCCCGCTGACCATTGAGATGTGCAATCGCATCAGCCGCCAGTTTAACGGCAAAATGCGCATTTCCTTCGCCGGCGGCGCGGAATTCTTCAACTGCGACAAGCTGTTCGCGGCCGGCATCTGGCCCATCACCGTCGCCACCACGATCCTCAAGCCCGGCGGATACAACCGGCTGGCCCAGATGGTCGAAAAGACGGAAAAGCTGCCGTACCACGCGTTCAATGGCACGGATTCTGCCGCCATCAGCGACATGTCCGCCGCCAGCCACAGCGATTTCCATCACCTCAAGCCCATCAAGCCCCTGCCTGCCCGCAAGAGCGAGGACAAGGTTCCTCTCATCGACTGCTTCACCGCACCCTGCAAGGGCGGCTGCCCCATCCATCAGGACATTCCGGAGTACATGGAGCTTGTCCGCCGCGGACTGTACGGCCCGGCGCTGAAGCTGATCACGGAAAAGAACCCGCTGCCGTTCCTGACCGGCACGATCTGCGCGCATCGCTGCCAGAATAAGTGCTCCCGCAATTTCTATGACGAATCCGTCCACATCCGCGACACCAAGCTGGTTGCAGCGGAGAACGGCTACGGCGCGCTCATGGCGTCCCTGAAGCCGACCGCGAAACTGCCCGGCAAGAAAGCCGCGATCATCGGCGGCGGCCCGACCGGCATTGCGGCTGCCTACTTCCTCGCCCGCGGCGGCGTGGAGACCACGATCTTCGAACGTGAAGCGAAGCTCGGCGGCGTGCCGCGCTATGTCATCCCCGCGTTCCGCATCTCCGACGAAGCGCTCGACAAGGACGTTGCGCTCATGGAGCGCCTCGGCGTTGAAGTGAAGTGCGGCGCACCGGCCCCGAGCGTTGACGAGCTCAAGAAGCTGGGCTACACCCACATCCTGATGGCCACCGGCGCATGGCAGGCGGGCGAGCTCGGCATCCCCGGCAACGTCAAGGGCGTCATCGGCTGGATGAAGGAAATGAAGCAGAAGGTCAAGCCGTGCCTTGAGGGCCATGTGGTCGTCGTCGGCGCGGGCAACACCGCTATGGACGCCGCCCGCGTCGCAAAGCGCATGGGCGCGGCCTCCTCCACCATCGTCTACCGCCGCACGAAGAAGGAAATGCCCGCCGACGAGCACGAGCTGAAGCTCGCCATTGACGAGGGCGTGAAGCTGGTCGAGCTGGCGGCTCCCGTGGAGCAGAAGGACGGCAAGCTGGTCTGCAAGCAGATGAAGCTCGGCGAGCCCGACGCATCCGGCCGCCGCAGCCCTGTCGCCACCGGCGAAACGTTTGAAATTCCGTGCGATCTCGTCATCTCCGCCATCGGCGAGAAGGTCGACGCGAAGCTCATGGCCGAAAACGGCATCGAAATGGGCCGCAAGGGCCCGGCCTTCCAGACCAACGTCGAAAACGTCTGGTCGGCAGGCGATGCGCACCGCGGCCCGGCCACCGTCGTCGAGGGCATTGCGGACGCCGCCGCGTTTGCGGAGGCCGTTATCGGCAAGGCGCACACGTATGAAATTCCCGAGCAGGCTTATCCTGCCAAGGCTGATGCGATTGCCAAGAAGGGCATCCTGAAGATGGCCTCCTGCGCCTGCTGTGAGGGCGGACGCTGCCTCGACTGCAATACCGTCTGCGAAAACTGCGTCGATTCCTGCCCGAACCGCGCGAACGTTGTCGTCAAGCTGGCTGACGGCCGTCACGAGATCGTCCACGTCGACAAGATGTGCAATGAGTGCGGCAACTGCACGCAGTTCTGCCCGTATGCCTCCGAGCCGTGCCACGACAAGTTCACGCTGTTCCAGACCGAAAAGGACATGAACGAGAGCGAGAACAAGGGCGTCCTGTTCCTCGGCGGCGATAAGATCCGCGTCCGTCTGGAAAAAGACGAGGTCCTCGACCTGTCCCAGCCGAACGAGCTGCCGCAGGATATCGAGACCCTGATCCTCACCCTCCGCGGCAAATACAGCTACCTGTACACCGAATAAGATACCCCCAACGCGCCCTTCTCCGAGTCAGGAGAAGGGCGCGTTTGCGTATGAACGCCTTCCCCTCCGGGGTACTGTGATCAGCGTAAGACCGCAGCGTTTGATTTATGCAAAAAACCAGGAAAAAGCAGAGTCCCGCCCCTGCTGAGACTGTACATATGAAAGATATATCTGAATCCATGAGGCGCAGACGCAGCAGAGGGCGAAAGGCCTCCGCTTTGATTTCCATTGCGGAAGCTGTCGGAATGTGGTATGATGAAAAAAACACAAATAAGGAGATTCTTCTATGTCTGCACTGCATGGATTTGAACAGACGCGGCAGCGGCGCATTGACGAGCTGGACGCTGTTTTGCATGAATATACCCACGCCGCCTCCGGCGCGCGGCTGTGCTGGCTGGAACGGGAGGACGAAAATAAGTCCTTCTGCGCCGCCTTCCGGACGCTTCCGTTTGACGACACCGGCGTCTTTCACATTCTGGAGCATTCCGCTCTGTGCGGCTCGAGGCAATTTCCGGTCAAGGAGCCGTTCGTCGAGCTGATGAAAGGCTCTTTGAATACGTTTTTGAACGCGCTGACGTTCCCGGACAAGACCTGCTATCCTGTCGCCAGCCGCAATGGACGCGATTTTCTCAATCTGATGCGCGTGTATCTTGACGCCGTGTTCTTCCCCAGCATCCACGAAAAGCCTGAGATCTTCCGGCAGGAGGGCTGGCACTATGAGCTGCGGGGCGATGTTCTGACGCGCTCCGGCGTTGTGCTCAATGAGATGAAGGGTGCGTTTGCCGACGCGGACGAGCTGCTGATAAACGCCATGTCCCGCGCGCTGTTCCCGGACTCGCCCTACCGCTTCGTCTCCGGCGGCGACCCCGAAGCCATCCCGAGCCTTACCTACGAAGCCTTTACCGCCGCGCATAAGCGGTTCTATCATCCATCCAATTCCTATCTGCTGCTCGACGGCAGCATCGAGCAGGACGAGAGTTTCGCCCTGCTGGACGACTATCTGTCGCAGTTTACGGCCATCGACCCGGACACACAGATCTGCGCCCAGCCGCCCGTCCGGGCGGAGCGCCGGACGATCGACTACCCGCTTCCCGCCGGAGAACCGGAGCAGCAGCGCTGGAAGCTCGGCTGCGGCTATGTGATCGGGACGTATCAGGATGCGCAGACGCTCTTTGCCGCGCAGGTGCTGTCCGACGTGCTCTGCGGCAGCAACCATGCGCCGCTCTGCCGCGCGATTCTGGAAAAGGGGCTTGCGGAGGATGTGGTGCTCAGCTGCGACGATCAGTGCCTGCAGCCGAACCTGCTGCTGCGCGTGCAGAACTTCCGCGAAGCCGACCTGCCTGCCATTCAGGCCACGATCCGCGATACGCTCACCGCGCTCTGCGAAAACGGCCTTGACCGCGAGCAGATCGAAGCCTCGCTCGCAAGCTTCGAGTTCAAGCTCCGCGAGCGCGACTACGGCACGATGCCGCGCGGCCTGATCTTTGAGCTTGAGATGCTGTCCAGCTGGCTGTATGACGGCGATCCCGCCGCGCGCCTGCGCTTCGGCGAGGTGTTTGAGGCGCTGCATGCCGCTGTCGGCACGGGCTATTATGAAAAGCTTCTCCGGCGTTTGCTGCTGGAAAATACGCATACCGCCGAAATTCTCCTGCGCCCGTCGCAGACCTGCGGACAGGAGCGTCAGGAACGCGAACGCGAGTCGCTTGAAAAAATGCTCGGAACGCTGGATGCGGCGCAGCGCAGCCAGATTGTCCGTGATCAGGAGCGGCTTGCCGCGCTCCAGCAGGAGCCGGACACTCCCGAAGCGCTGGCCACCATTCCGCATGTGCAGCTTTCCGACCTGCCGCGCGACCCGGCCCCCATCCCGACGGAGATGGAGGAGGACGGACGCCTTATCCTCCATGCCGTGCAGACAGACGGCATTGTCTATCCGACGGTTTATTTCGAGGCCGATGATCTGACGGAGGCGCAGCTTCCGTATATGTCCGTCCTGCACGCGGCGCTGGCGCAGCTCCCGGCGGGCGGGATGGATGCGCTCGAGCTGCAGAAGCAGCTGCGCCTGAAGCTCGGCAGCTTCACCATGGCGCTGTCGCCCTACAGTCAATATCATGACCCGCAGAGCTACCGGCTCTATGCCGCCGTTTCCTTCAGCGCGCTGGAGGCCAAGCTTCCGGAGGCTGTACGGCTGGCGGCGCAGATTCTGACGCAGACGGATTTTTCCGACAAGGGAAAGCTCCTGGAGCTCATCCGGCAGCAGCGCGACGGCCTGCAGCAGCAGATCGTCAATTCCGGCTCGAGCGCCGCGATGCTTCGCGCCTCTGCCGCCCTGAACGCGGCCAGCGCCTGTTCCGAGCGCTGCGCGGGCGTCAGCTATTACCGCTGGCTGTGTGAGCTGGAGCAGGACTTTGATGCGCGGGCAGACGAGCTGATCGAAATGCTGCGCGCACTCTGCGAGAAGCTGTTTGTGACCGCGCGGATGCGCCTTTCCGTTACCGGCGGCAGACAGAACGCGGCGCTTGTACAGACCGGCCTGCGCGAAGCGCTCCCGGCCGGAGCTGCACCCGGCGCGCCGCGGCAGGCGCAGCTGCTGCCGATCCGGAAAGAGGGCATTGTGATCCCGTCCGAGGTCTCGTTTACCGCAGTCTGCGGCGATGTCCGCGCATATTCCGGCGATCTGCGTATCGCCTGCCGCGCTGCCTCGCTCGGCCACTACTGGAATGAGATCCGCGTGCAGGGCGGTGCCTACGGCACGGGACTGCTCGTGCGGGAAACGGGGCTCGTCTGCGCCTATACCTACCGCGACCCGGACTGCCGCCGCTCACGCGGCGCGATCGGCCGGACGGCCGCCTATCTCGAAGCCGCAGCCGCCTCCGGCGAGCCGCAGGACGTCAACATCATCGGCGCCATCAGCGACGCCGAGCCGCTGCTCTCGCCGCGCCTGCAGGGCGCTGTCGCGGACACCTGGCTCCTGAAGGGGATGACCATGGACGACCGCCGCCGTATGCGGCACGAGCTGCTGGACGCGGGCCCCGCAGCGCTGGCCGCCTGCGCCGGGAGCATCGGCGGCGCACTGGATACCGGCGTCGTCTGCGTCCTCGGCCCCCGCACGCAGCTCGAGGCCTGCGGCGATCTGGAGCTGCAGGAGCTGTAAGAAAAAAATAAAAAAGGACTTGCATTTTATCCCCGACTGTGCTAATATAATGGGGCGCTAAGGAAGCGCGGTACGCGCCGGTAGCTCAGTTGGATAGAGTGACTGGCTACGAACCAGTAGGTCGGGGGTTCGAGTCCCTTCCGGCGTACCAGCAAAAGCGGCTGATTTCAAAAGAAATCAGCCGTTTTTCTTTGATATAGTATAAAAAGCCGCTCCCCCGCATCGTGCGGGGGAGCGGCTTTTAGCTGTTTGGGTAACGGAGGATCAGGCTTCCTTTTTCTGTTCTCTTGCGCGCAGGAACAGCAGTACGCCGAGCAGCAGCGCCGCGCTGACCAGCCATGTGATGTACACATTCTGCACGAAGCCTGCGACGATGAAGCCAACAAAGCTCACGGCTGCGACCGTGATCGCGTAGGGAAGCTGCGTGGTCACGTGGTCGAGATGCTCACACTGCGCGCCGGCAGAGGCCATGATGGTCGTGTCAGAGATGGGGGAGCAGTGGTCGCCGCAGACGGCGCCTGCGCAGCAGGCGGAGATGCCGATGATGAGCAGTGTGCTGTCAGCAGGGAAGACGGCGGTAACGATGGGGATCAGGATGCCGAACGTGCCCCAGCTCGTGCCGGAGGCAAAGGCCAGAATGCAGGCCACGATGAAGATAACGGCGGGCAGCATGCTGTACAGCCACTCAGACGCGGCGTACATCAGATCGTAGACATATACATCCGCGCCGAGGGAGTTGATCATGGCCTTCAGCGAGACGGCCAGCGTCAGGATGATGATCGGCGGGACCATGGCGACGAAGCCCTTGGGCACGCAGGCCATGGCTTCCTTGAACGAAAGCACCTTGCGTGCGACAAGATAAATGACCGTCAGCACCAGCGCGATGACGCCGCCCCAGGGAAGACCGACGAATGCGTTCGTGTTGCCGAAGGCGCCGATAAAGTCGCCCGCGAACGACGGATCACCGGACATATCGACGCCGAAGAAGCCGCCGACATAGATCATGCCGAGCGTGCAGGTTACGATCAGCACCAGCACCGGGAGAATGAGGTCGATCACGCGGCCGTTGGGATTGGCCGACTCTCCGGCCTCCTCCGCCAGCGCGGACAGATCGCCCTTTGCGGCCTTGGCTTCGAATTTGCGCATGGGGCCGTAGTCGAGCTTCATGGCGACGATCGCGAGGATGAACACGAAGGTCAGGATGGAATAGAGGTTATAGGGGATGGCCCTGACGAACAGCTCGATGCCGCTCATGCCGGTGTCGAGATCTGCTGCCGTGGTGGAGACTGCCGCCGCCCAGGACGAGATCGGCGCGATCATGCACACGGGAGCCGCCGTGGCGTCGATGAGATAGGCCAGCTTCGGGCGGGAGATCTTATGCCTGTCGGTGACCGGGCGCATGACGGAGCCGACGGTCAGGCAGTTGAAATAGTCGTCGATGAAGATCAGAATGCCGAGCACGAACGTCGCCAGCTGCGCGCCGGCGTGCGTTTTGATGTGCGTCTCGGCCCAGCGGCCAAAGGCGGCGGAGCCGCCTGCCGCATTGACGAGTGCGACGATGATGCCCAGCAGCACAAGGAACAGGAAAATGCCCGCGTTGGCGGAGATGGCGGAGATCAGACCGTCATTCAAAATCGTGTCGAGCGTTGCGACAGGTGCAAAGCCGCACGTGAACAGACCGCCGACCACAATGCCGATGAACAGCGCGCTGTAGGCTTCCTTCGTGATGAGCGCCAGCACGATCGCGATGACCGGCGGCAGCAGCGACCAAGCTGTGTTCGCCAGTGACGCGCCGTTTGCGCACTTGACTGCCGCGACGACGAGCAGCGCCAGAATGACAATGGCGACGAGCTTGGTCAGGATCGTTTTGGATTTGGATGCTTTGGTTTTCATGGATCCCACTTCCTCAAATAAAAATGCGTCATGATCTTCCATCATGACGCACATAAATCTCATGTTCGCGCATGACAGCTCTCCACGGAAAAAACCGTGACAGTCCGCAGGATCTTCTCCTGCGGCCCAGGTACCGGCGCTGCGGGAACGGCGCGGGCCCTTCGGCGGCTTTCCCTTTCGGACGCCCGGTTCCCGCCGGATACGCGCCCTACTCCTGTCAGCCGCAGCCTCTCTCATAACGAGCTTCATTATACAGCGCGATAAAGAAATGTCAAGAATATTTATGAATTTTTTCTGAATAATATTATTCTGCCGAACCGTGGCGGATCTCGGGGGCTGCGCATACGATAGAGCGGGAGGAGAGTATCATGGTTTCCTATCTCTTTACGTTCCGCAGCCAGACGGCGGCGCAGTCCGGCAGGCGGATCCTCTATGAAGCGGGGCTGTGGACGCAGCTGCGCCGCGCGCCGCAGGAGGTGTCGAGCCTCGGCTGCACCTGGGGCGTTTATGTGGAGGGAGCCGACGGCGTGCACGCCGCGCAGCTCCTGCACGCGTGGAACAGCCCGGTTTCCGGGGCCTACCGCGTCCATCCGAACGGCTTTCTGGAGCAGGCGCAGCTATGATCTATCTCGACGCCGGAGCCACCACGCTCCAGAAGCCGCCCGCGGCCGCCCTTGCGGTGCAGAGCGCCATGCGCCGCATGGCGACGCCCGGCCGCGGCGGGCATGCGCCTGCCATGCGCGCGGCTGATGCGGTGTATGACTGCCGCTGTCTGGCCGGCGCGCTCTTTGACGCGCAGCCGGAGCAGGTCGTGTTTACCATGAACGCCACGCACGCGCTGAATCTGGCGATCAAAACGCTTGTAAAGCCCGGCGGGCGCGCCGTTATTTCCGGCTTTGAGCACAACGCGGTGCTGCGTCCGCTGCACCATATCGGCGCGGAGATCATCGTCGCCGGGCGGCGGCTGTTCGACCCGGCGGATACGCTCGCCGCGTTCGACCGTGCCGTCACGCCGGACACAAGCGCCGTGATCTGCACGCATGTATCCAATGTGTTCGGGTACATCCTGCCGGTGGAGCGGATCGCGGCTATGTGCCGTGCGCGCGGCGTTCCGTTCGTGCTCGACGCGTCGCAGTCGGCGGGGCTGCTGCCGGTAAGTCTTGCGGGGCTCGGCGCGGATTTTATCGGCATGCCGGGGCACAAGGCGCTCTACGGCCCGCAGGGCACGGGGCTGCTCCTCTGCGCCCGGACGCCCGATACGCTTCTGGAGGGCGGCAGCGGCAGCGCCTCGCGCCTGCCGGATATGCCGCCGGAGCTGCCGGATCACGCCGAGGCCGGCACGCAGAACGTCTGCGGCATCTGCGGGCTTGCCGCCGGATTGCGCTTTGTACGGCAGCAGACGCCGAAGCGCCTGCTTGCACACGAGATCCGCCTGCGGAAGCTGCTCGCGTCACTGCTGACAGACGTTCCGGGCCTGCGGCTGTTTACGGGCGAGCCGCAGAGCGGGACACTCAGCCTCTGCTCAGCGCAGACAGACTGCGAGACGCTTGCCGCGCGGCTTGCAGCCGAAGGCGTCTGCGTGCGCGCGGGACTGCACTGCGCGCCGCTCGCGCACGAGTCTGCCGGGACGCTCGAAGCCGGGACGATCCGCTTCAGTCTATCCGCGTTCAACACCGAGCGGGAGATCTTCGAAACAGCAAAGATCATGCGAAAATGTCTTGCATAGCGGTACCCAAAGGCTCCCCTTGCGCTTCAAGGAGAGCCTTTGGTGCGTATGGAGCTACCGGGAGACTTTTCTCACCGCATCGGTTTTCCCTGTGCCCGGTCGGGACACTTTATCGTTTTCCCAAAAACTTGCTTCCCGCATTTCCCAAAAACTTTCTTCCCGCATGGGCTTGCGCAGAGGGGGAATTTGGAGTATAATCCATACTATCTATAAGTATCGGTGGGAGAATGACTGTATGGCTACGATCCGTGAATTCTTCCAGAATCTTCTGTATCAGGTCCCTGCCATCGGGATTTCAGATATTGTCGATATCCTGGTCGTTTCGATAATTTTCTATTCGCTCCTCCGTCTGATCCGCTCGACGAGCGCTGCGCGCGTGGCCCGCGCGATTTTGCTGCTGCTGGCCATCACGCTGCTGACGGACGTGCTGAATCTTTATACATTGAACTGGCTGCTCAACAAGATCCTTGAGGTCGGCGCGATCGCGCTCATCATCGTGTTCCAGCCGGAGCTTCGCCGGGCGCTCGAGCGTGTCGGCGCGCAGCTGCATTTCCATCTGCTCTCGACCGAGGCGGGCACGTCCATTGAGCAGAGCGCCGTCTCCGCTACGGTGCAGGCCTGCGAGATCATGTCGCGCGAACGCGTCGGCGTGCTGCTCGTGTTCGAGCGCGAGACGCCGCTCGACGAGTATTTCAAGACCGGCACCATCGTCGACGCACAGCTGTCCGAGCAGCTGCTGCGCAATCTGTTCTTTAAAAATTCTCCCCTGCACGACGGCGCGGTCATCGTCCGCGGCGGGCGCGTGGCCGCGGCCGGCTGCGTCATGCCGCTGAGCGACAATCCGCACCTGCCGAGCGACCTCGGCACCCGCCACCGCGCGGGCGTCGGCACGAGCGAGGTCTCCGATGCCGTGGTCGTGATTGTCTCGGAGGAAAACGGCACGATCTCCGTCGCCATCGGCGGCATGCTCAAGCGGCACCTGGCGCCCCAGACGCTGCAGAAGCTGCTGTCTAACGAGCTGATCGCGGACGGGACGGAAAAGAAGACGCTTTTCAGCCGGCTCGCCGCATGCTTCAGAAGGAAGGACGGTGCGCAATGAAAAGTAAACTGTTTTCGCTGATCGTCTCCATCCTTGCGGCCATGTGTCTCTGGGTCTATGTCATGACTGTCGTGAACCCGGACGTCGATCTGACCATCGGGAATATCCCCGTGACGTTCTCCGGCGCGGAGGTTCTGCGCGAGGATCACGGGCTCGTCATCACCGGCGACTATCAGGAATTTGTCTCCGTGCATTTTTACGGCAAGAATGCCGATCTTAAAACGCTCGACCAGCACAAGGACGAGCTGAAGGCCGTCATCGACGTGTCCAGGGTGCGCAGCACGAAGGATTATACGATGACCTACGATATTACGCTCCCCAGCGCCGTGTCCGCCTCGTCCATCACCAAGATGGACAAGAGCCCCGCCAATATTACCTTTACCGTCGAGCGCCAGATCCGAAAACCCGTCGAGGTACGGGGCGATTTCTCCAACGTCAGGATCGCCGAGGGCTATATGCTCGACGGCACCAGCTTCGACTTTGATTCCATCACCATCGAGGGCCCGGAGTCGATCGTCAATACCGTCGACCACGCCGAGGTCACCATCGAACGCAGCAATGTCGACAAGACCATCACCGAGTCCGTCCCGTTCGTGCTTCTGGACAAGGACGGCGCGCAGGTCGACTCGACGCAGCTCACGCTGAGCGCCGACGCGGTCGAGGTCACGATGAAGATCGTTAAATATAAGGTCGTGCCCATCGAGGTACAGTTTACCGAGGGCGGCGGCGCGAAGCTTGCCGATCTGGACTGGGACTACGAGCCCAAGGCCATCACGCTCTCCGGCGATTCCACCGTGCTCGACGGCCTCAACGCCATCCAGCTTGAGCCCATTGACCTGTCCGCGCTGCCGAGCAACGACGAAACGGTCGAACGCGCCATCCTGATCCCGAACGAGGCGAAGAATGTCTCCGGCGAGGAGACCGTCTGCGTCCATGTCACCATCAAGGGCAAGCAGATCAAGACGCTGCGCACGACCAACATCGTGTTCGTCGGTGTCGACGAGGAAAAGTTCAAGGCCACGAGCCTGTCCCAGCAGGTGCAGGTCACCGTTCGCGCCGACGCGGCGGATGTGCAGCGGATTTCGGCCAACAGCATCCGCATCGTCGCCGACATGAGCGGCTACACGCAGGAGGGGACGTATCAGGTGCCGGTCACGGTGTATGTCGACGGCTTTGACACCGCTGGCGCCATCGGCCAGTATTCCATCGCCGCGACGCTTGCCGCGGCGGACGGGCCCGCCGAATAGGCCTTGCGTAGCCGCTGATCCAATCGTCTGCGGCTGTCAGCGGATCGTTTGTCCCGACTGTAGCGTCAGCTGGCAACTCTTGCCGATTGAAGCAGCGCTTACTTGAAGAAAATGGAGGAAACAACGTGATTAGAAGTATGACCGGCTATGGCCGCGCGGAAAAAAACATCGACGGCCGCGAGATCGCCGTCGAGCTGCGGGCGGTCAACAACCGCTATCTGGATCTGAACGTCAAGCTCCCGCGCGTCTACGGCTTTGCAGAGGAAGCGGTCAAAGCGCTCATCAAGGCAAACGTGAACCGCGGCAAGCTGGATATGTTCATCACCGTCAATGTCACCGAGGAGCAGAGCGTCAAGATCGCGCTCAATAAGCCCGTGCTCGAGGGATATCTGGCCGCGCTCAAATCCATCGCTGCCGATTACGGCGTGCGCGACGACATTTCCGTTACCGCCCTGTCCCGCATGCCCGACGTTTTCGTCGTGGAAAAGCAGGAGGAGGACGAGCAGAAGCTGACAGAGGACATTGTGTCCGTCGTCAAAGAGGCGCTTGCAAAATTCAACGCCATGCGCGAAAAAGAGGGCGCGGCCATGGAGGCCGACCTCCGCAGCCGTGCGAAGACCGTTCTGGCCCTTGTGGAAAAGGTCGAGGCCCGCAGCCCCGTGACGCTGGCGGAATACCGCGCCCGCCTGACCGAAAAGATGCAGGAGGTGCTCGGTACGACGAACATCGACGAGGGCCGCATTCTGCAGGAGGCGGCCGTTTACGCCGACAGGATCGCCGTGGATGAAGAAACTGTCCGCCTGCGCAGCCACCTGAACCAGCTCGACCAGATGCTGACTGCCGGCGGCCCCATCGGCCGCAAACTGGACTTTTTGCTGCAGGAATTCAACCGCGAGTCCAACACCATCGGCTCCAAGGGCAACGATCTCGAGCAGGCCCGCACGGTCGTCGAGCTGAAGGCGGAGCTGGAAAAGATCCGCGAGCAGACGCAGAACATCGAGTGACCGGAGGCAGACATGAAGCTTATTTCGATCGGCTTCGGCAACGCCGTCGCCGCCGCCCGCATTCTCGCCGTCGTCAGTCCGGACTCCGCGCCTATCAAGCGCGTCGTGCAGGAGGCGCGTGAACGCGGCATGCTGCTCGACGCTTCGTTCGGACGCAGAACGAAGTCCATTTTGCTCATGGACACCGACCATGTGATCCTCTCGTCCGTCACACCTGAGACGATCTGCGCGCGCATGGAAGAAAAATCATCGGAGGAGACGAATTCGCAGCCATGAAGGGAAAACTGTTCGCGATCTCCGGCCCCTCCGGCGTCGGAAAAAATTCCGTTCTGAACCGCGTCATGCAGCTGCGTGACCGGATCCAGTATTCCGTATCCGCGACCTCCCGCCCCATGCGTCCCGGCGAGATCGACGGCAAGAGCTATTATTTTGTCACCCGGGCGCAGTTCGAGCAGATGATCGCCGCAGGCGAGCTGCTGGAGCATGCCGAGTATGTCGGCAATTACTATGGAACCCCCTTAAAGCCCATTCAGGCCGCGCTCGAGTCCGGGACTGACGTCGTGATGGACGTTGACGTGGTCGGCGCGCTAAACATCAAAAAGCGCCTGCCGGAGGCGGTCCTGGTCTTTCTGACCGCGCCGTCGTTGGAGGAAATTCGCCGCCGGCTTGAAAAGCGCGGCGACGTTGCCCCGGAGCTGATGGAAAAGCGGATGGAACGGGCAAAATGGGAGTACAGCCAGGCAGGCCAATACGACTATCTTGTCGTCAACGACACGGTCGAGCATGCGGCGCAGGAGCTGCTTGCAATCATGACCGCAGAAAAGTGTAAAATGATGGATCGCATCCATTGCATAAAGGAGGAACTCTAATGCTTTACCCCGCCATGTCGGAACTTCTGAAAAATGTTGACAGCCGCTATCTGCTCGTCAACGTAGTCGCGCACCGCGCGCGTCAGCTGTCCATCGAGTCTGAGCTCACGCACGAGCCGCTCGAGGAAAAGCCCGTCACGCTCGCCATCCGCGAGGTCGCCGACGGCCAGCTCAAGGCCACGCTCGACGATAAATACAGACACTGAGCCCCAACCCCGGCGCAGGCCAGCCGCCTGCGCCGGTTCTTTTGCATGCCGCGCCCGTTCCATGCGAAAACCAGTGAAACGCAGGCGCAGCCGGTAGGGGCGGGGCTATGCTCCGCCCGGCGGGATGCACCACTTTTTACGACAATCTTCGGCGAATTCGTAACTGCCCAATGGGCCGACAGAGTCGTCGGCCCCTACGGAAAGGCTTCAATCGCTTCCCGTATCTCGTAGGGGCGGACGACTCTGTCCGCCCGGCAGGATGCACCGTTTTTGCAGAAATCTTTGGCGAATTCACACGCACCAAAGGCTCTCCTTGGGCACAAGGGGAGCTGGCCCGAAGAGCCTGAGGGGATTCGAACGCTGCAAATTTGGGAGCACTCTGATATCTGCAACCTATCCCCTCCGTCATTTTCTTCCCCCTTACCGCGTGGGGCGCGGAAAGAGGAGGCGTTAGGAGGGCTTGGGCGAATCCGTACTGCCTGTCAATTTCAAACGCAAAGCGGATTTACCGCGGCCATTTAAACGCAGCTGCTTTCAAATTTGGTGTACCGTGGCAGGCGGCGCGTACCAAGGCGCCCGTAGGGTGAGTATGTGTGTTTGCAATGACTAAAAAATTGATGCCTGCCTGAACTGTACCCGCAGCACGCACCTAACGCGTCCAAGCACTCTTTTCTTCCATATCTTTTCTCTTGCGAGAGAAAAGATATGGCCGCCGGAGGCATAAGCACGTTCGAATGATTTACCAAACAAAGGAGGAACAGGTCATGTCCAGGATCGCACAGCTGGTTGTTGCGGCGGCCGTTTATGCCATTGACAGGCCCTATTCCTACCGTGTGCCGGAGCAGATGCCGCTGCTGGCCGGAATGCGTGTGCTTGTGCCGTTTGGCCATGGCAACCGCCGGACGGAGGGCGTCGTATTGTCCGTACAGGAGGGGGACGCCGCCGGGCTAAAGGCCGTCGAGCAGCTGCTGGACGGCGCGCCGATCCTGACGGACGGGCAGCTCCGCCTTGCCGCGTTTATGAAGGAGCGCTATTTCTGCACGTTTTATGACGCCGTCAAGGCCATCCTTCCCGCCGGCTTCTGGTTCGATGAAAAACGGACGCTGACGCTCGTATCCGGCGCGCAGGATAAGCTGACGCCCGGCATGGCAAACTCCGGCGCGGCAAAACTTGTGCAGCTGCTGACCGATCTCGGCGGCAGCGCGCCGGAGCGGACGCTCCGGCAGCAGTTTGAATCTCCGCAGGCGTTTGACGCCGCCGTGCAGGCACTGCGCAAGCGCCGCCTGCTGCGCGCAGACGCCTCGCTCACGCAGAAGGCCAGCGAGAAGACCGTCAAGGTCGCCGCGCTTGCCGTCAGTGCGGAGGAAGCGGAGCAGTTCGCGGTCAAAAAGCAGGTTTCCGCACCGCTGCAGGCGGCGCTTTTGCGCCTGCTGTGTACTGTCGGCGCGGGCCCCTGCCGTGAGCTGTGCGAGCTGACCGGCGCAAGCATGCAGACGGTGTCGCGCCTTGCAAAGCTCGGCCTGATCGAAACGCATGAGCAGGAGCGGCTGCGCAGCCCGAAGCGCGAGGACGCCCCGCCCGCCGGGCCGCTGACGCTGAGCGGGGAGCAGCAGGCTGCCTTTGAGGGCCTGAACCGGCAGATGCTGCGGGAAAAGCCCGGCGCGGCGCTTTTATATGGCGTGACGGGCAGCGGCAAAACCTCCGTTTATCTCACGCTGATCCAAAGCGCGCTGGACGCAGGCCGCTCCGCCATGCTCCTTGTCCCGGAGATCGCGCTGACGCCGCAGCTGCTGCAGAAAATGACCGCGCACTTCGGCAAAACTGTCGCCGTGCTCCACTCGAGCCTGCGCGTGGGCGAACGCTATGACGAGTGGCGGCGCATTGCGCGCGGCGAGGCCCGCGTCGTGGTCGGTACGCGCTCGGCGGTCTTCGCGCCTTTGGAAAACCCCGGCCTGCTCATTCTCGACGAGGAGCAGGAGCATACCTATAAATCCGAAAACGCCCCACGCTATCACGCGCGGGAGATCGCGCTTTATCGCGGCGCGAAGGCGGGCGCACTCGTGCTTTTCGGCTCGGCGACGCCGTCCATCGAGACAATGTATCTGGCCAAAACCGGTGTCTACAGCCTCTACACGCTGAAAACCCGCTACAATGGCCGCGCGCTGCCTGACGCGCGCATCATCGACATGAAGCAGGAGCTTCGCGCGGGCAACGATCTGGACTTGAGCCGGGCGCTGGAGGAGGGCATCCGCGACGCGATTCTGGACGGCAAGCAGTCCATCCTGTTTTTGAACCGGCGCGGCAACAGCCGGTATCTGGTCTGCATGGACTGCGGCGACGTGCCGCAGTGCCCGCGCTGCAGCGTCCATTTGACATACCACTCCTCCGGCCGCCGTCTGATGTGCCACTACTGCGGCTATGTCATGCCTGCGCATGCGCGCTGCGAAAAATGCGGCGGCGCAATGAAGGCCGTCGGCAGCGGCACGCAGAAGATCGAGCAGGAGCTGAAGGCCCTGTTCCCCGACACGGAGGTCCTGCGCATGGACGCCGATACCGTGCCCGCCGCAGGCGGTCACGAGGCGATGCTCAAAAAATTCCGCGAGCAGCAGATCCCGATTCTGCTCGGCACGCAGATGGTTGCCAAGGGCCTTGATTTTCCGTCCGTCACGCTTGTCGGCGTCATCGACGCGGATATGAGCCTGTATGTTGACAATTTCCGCGCCGCTGAGACGACGTTTTCCCTCATCACGCAGGTCGTGGGCCGCTCCGGGCGCGGCGCGGACGCGGGCTGCGCCATGATCCAGACCATGACGCCGGAGCACCCTGTTCTGCGGCTCGCCGCAAAGCAGGACTATGACGCGTTTTACGAGCTGGAGCTGCAGATGCGGCAGCTGCGCAGCTGCCCGCCGTTCTCCGATCTTTTCACCATCACGGTCGCGGGACTGGAGGAACGCGGGCTGATCGAGGCCAGCGTCCGCCTGCGCGACGCGCTGGCCGCCAATCTTCAGAAGGAGCCGTACTGCCGCGCGCCCGCGCAGCTGCTCGGCCCGGCCCCGGCCAGCGTCGCCCGCGTCAACTATTCCTACCGCTATCAGCTGACGCTCATCTGCAAAAACTCCGCGGCCATCCGCCGGCTGCTGGCCTTTGTCCTCGCGGAGTTCTCCAAGGATCGCCGCAACAAGGGCATTACGGCTTTGATCGACATCAATTCCTACCAATAAAAAACACTGCCATTTGGCTATTTCGCCCAAACAGTTGCATTTTGTAATCAAATCTGCTATACTATCCCTGATTTGATGCAAAGAAAGGAGCGTGACACATTGAAAACCAGACTTCGAAGCCTGCTTTGGGTTTTCATGGCGCTGACCCTTCTTCTGACCGGGACAACGCTCGTCCGCGCATACGATAGTTCCTTCTCCGATGTGCAGGAGAGCAACTGGTTCTATGAGGATGTGATGACGCTGTCCGAATCCGGCGTCGTCAGCGGCTACCCGGACGGTACATATCGCCCCACGAAAAAGGTTACGACCGGCGAATCACTCAAAATGATCCTGCTGGCTGCGGGCTATCCGGAGCCGGAGCGCGTCGAGTCCCACTGGGCCAGAGGCTATCTGAATTTTGCCATTGATCAGGGCTTTCTCACGCGCTATCAGGACATTTCCGATCTGGACGTCAATATGACGCGCGGTCTGCTTGCCAAGCTGGCCGCAAACGCGCTCGGTCTGACGGATCCCGGTACCTACGGGACATTTACCGACACTGACAGCGCGTATGTCGAAGCGCTGCATGCCGCCGGGATCGTCGGCGGCTACCCGGACGGGACATACCGCCCGGACGCGTCCGTCTCCCGCGCGGAGATCGCCGCGATCGTCAACCGGATCTACCAGAGCCGCGAGCCCGTGCCCCCCACAGATCCGGATCTGGATCCGGCCGAGATCACGCTGCGCACCACCGAACAGATGATCGCCTTCATCAAGCAGAAGGAGGGCTTCCGCGAAAAGGCGTACTGGGATTATGCCCAGTATTCCATCGGCTACGGCAGCGCCTGCGGCAAGGACGAGTATCCCAACGGCATCACCGAGGCGCAGGCGGACGTTCTGCTGCGCGAGATGCTGCAGAGCTTTGAGGAAAAGCTGGATAAATTCCTGACAGAAAACAATATTTCGCTGCGCGATAACCAGTATGACGCACTCATCAGCCTGACCTACAACATCGGCTCCGGCTGGATGAAGGACAGCGCGCTGTCCGCCATGCTGAAGACCGGCCTGTATTCGACAAACGAGCTGGCCTCCGCCATGGGCATCTGGTGCCATGTGAAGGAATCGGGCGGGGACTATGTGATCCACGACGGTCTGGTCAGCCGCCGCATCGCGGAGCTGCGCGTGTTCCTCTACGCCGATTATTCCGGCGCGTCCGACGGCTTCTACTGGGTGCGCTTCGTGCAGACCGAAAAGGGCGACCGCGAACGCGATATCGCGTTCTATGAGGCCGGCAGCGCCTACGATCCGCCCTTTGACGCCACATCCGACACGGAGGTCTTCCTCGGCTGGTACACAGAGTCCGGCGAGCGGCTGACCGATCTGACGGCAACGGAGGACCGCACCGTCTACGCGCAGTGGGAAAGCGATTTTTATTGATCCCGGATTTTAAAAGTCCGGATTATGGGACATAACGTATGCTATACTGACCGCAGATCAACCGAAAGGGGAGCTGCGTCATGGAAATTACGATGCGTTATGTCAGAGGTCATGTAGAGGTTTATACCGCGGCGGGCCAGTTCCTGTTCTCTGCCGACACGGAGGCGGAGGCCGCGGCGATGCTTGAGGAGTAACATGAATATCCAGATCTTTGGAAAGAAAAAATGCTTTGATACGAAAAAGGCCGAGCGCTGGTTCAAGGAGCGCCGGATCAAATTCCAGCAGATCGATCTTGTCCGCTTCGGCATGTCCGGCGGCGAGTTTGACAGCGTTCTGCGTGCCGTCGGCGGTGTGGACGCGCTGATCGACTGGTCGGTCAAAAGCCCGGAGATCGACCTTATGCGCTATACAGACGACAAACGCGCCAAAGAGGACAAGCTGTTCGACCATCCCGAGCTCATGAAGACCCCTATCGTCCGAAACGGCAGGCAGGCTACCGCCGGGTATCACCCGGAGATCTGGGAGACCTGGGAATAAAGAAAGCGGCGGAGCGCAGCGCGCTCCGCCGTCAGTTTTGTAAGTTGCGGAAAGGCGGAGAGACAGCAGATCTGCAGACTGGTCATGCCTCCGGCGGCCCATTCTTTTCCGTCTTGCCGGAAAAGAATGGGGAGAAAAGGGGCGCTGGGTCACGTTTGGTGCGTGCTGCGGGTGCAGTTCAGGCAAGCACCTGTTTTTTAGTCGTTACGAGCACACGTACGCACCCTATGGGCGCTTATTCCCCCGAAAAGCTCTTGCAGTATGGAGCCAGGCAGCAGCGGTCGCAGGCGGGCTTTCTTGCCGCGCAGACGGCCCGGCCGTGCAGAACCAGCCGGTGGCAGAAATCGGACGATTCCTCCGGCGGAAGGATCGCGCGCAGCTGCTGCTCGACCTTCGCCGGATCCTTGCCACTGGCAAGGCCCAGCAGATTGCAGATGCGGATGCAGTGCGTGTCGCAGACGACCGAGCCGGGCGTTTTATAAATATCCCCCAGCAGCAGATTCGCCGTCTTCCGGCCCACGCCCGGCAGGCGCAGCAGCTGCTCCATCGTGCCGGGGACCTTTCCGCCGTATTCGTCCTGCAGCATCCGGCAGGCCAGCACAATATCCTCTGCCTTGTGCTTATAGAACCCGCAGGAGTGGACATAGCCCTCGACCTCGGACACGTCTGCTTCCGCGAACGCCTCCAGCGTCGGATAGCGCGCAAAGAGCGCCGGCGTGACCAGATTGACCCGTGCGTCCGTGCACTGTGCGGACAGACGCACCGCGATCATCAGCTCGTAATCCTTTCCATACTGCAGCGCGCAGAGCGCATCCGGATATTCCTGCTTCAGCGCGGCAATGATCCCGGCCACGCGTTCCGCTGTTTTCATATTTGCCCATCCCCAATGCTTTTTCTTTCAATTGTATCACAAATGTGGAGGAAAGGGAACCGCCCGCTTGTAATTAGCGCCCGGAACCGGTATAATACGTTCAAATCCAAAAAAGGAGGCGGGCGATATGTATCAGCCCCTCGCGGACGCGCTTCGTCCGCAGGAATTGTCCGACGTCTGCGGCCAGCAGCATATTTTAGGAGAAAACGGCCTGCTGCGCCGCATCATTGAGAGCGGCTCCGTGCCCAATATGATCTTCTACGGCCCCTCCGGCACGGGCAAGACGACCGTCGCAAATCTGATCGCGAAGAAGACACAAAGAAAGTTATGTAAACTCAATGCGACGACTGCGTCCTCCGCCGATATCAAGGAGATCTACGCCCAGCTCGATACGTTCCTTGCGCCGAACGGCGTGCTGCTGTATCTGGACGAGATCCAGTATTTCAATAAAAAACAGCAGCAGACGCTGCTGGAGTACATCGAAAACGGCAAGATCACGCTCATTGCGTCCACGACGGAAAATCCGTATTTCTACGTCTATAACGCGATCCTGTCGCGCTCGACGGTGTTTGAATTCAAGCCCGTGGAGAAGGACGAGGCGCAGCGTGCGGTCAGCCGGGCGCTCAATTATCTCGAGTCGCGCGACAGCGTGACCATCCTGCCGGAGCCCGGCGTGAAGGAGCATATTGCGCAGTCCTGCGGCGGCGATATCCGCAAGGCGCTCAATGCTGTCGAATTTCTCTACACGGCCACACAGCCTGAAAACGGCGTGGTCAGGCTCACCATGGCCGACGCAAAGCAGGTGTCGCAGCGCTCGGCCATGCGGTACGACAAATCCGGCGACGATCACTATGACGATCTTTCTGCGCTTATGAAGTCCATCCGCGGCTCCGACCCGGACGCCGCCGTGCACTATCTGGCCCGGTTTTTAGAGGCGGGCGATCTGCCGTCCGCCTGCCGCCGCATCCTGTGCTCCGTGGCGGAGGATGTCGGCCTTGCCTATCCGCAGGCCATCCCCATTGTCAAGGCCTGCGTTGACAGCGCGCTGCAGCTGGGTCTGCCGGAGGCGCGGCTGCCGCTGGCCGACGCGGTTCTTCTGCTCGCCACGGCGCCGAAGTCCAATTCCGGCTGCATGGCCATCGACGCCGCCATTGCCGATGTGAAGGCCGGCAGAACCGGCCCCGTCCCGCGCGAGCTGCAGAACGTCCATGCCGACGGCACAGGCTTCGAGCGCGACCAGGGATATCTCTACCCGCACAATTTCCCCAACCACTGGGTCCGGCAGCAGTATCTCCCCGACGTCATCCGGGACCGCACCTATTACACCTACGGCGACAACAAAACCGAACAGGCCGCCAAACGCTATTGGGATGAGATCAAGAAATAACGCACAGTCCCTTATGGGGTACTGAAAATAAAGCCGCCCCTGCCGCATATCCTTGCGCGGCAGGGGGCGGCTTTGTGCGTATCTGATATCAGACCAAAAGTCCCTTGTTGGTCTTTCTGACGTGCTTGAAGACCTCCTCAAAGCGGTTCAGCGCTTCGTCGATGATCTCCGGCGTGTCGGCCATGGAGGTGTACAGACGGCTGCCGGCCAGCGTGACGATGCCGTTCGCCATGTAGGCCGCGCCCATGCGCTCCATGGAATCCTTGCGGACATACATCATGTCCTTGTGCTTGAGCAGGCCAACAGCGGATTTCACGAACGACATGGACGAGAAATCGAAGCTCATCGCGCCGGTGCATTCGAGATGCACGATGGAGCCCTGGTTATAGGCCACGAACGGCAGGCCGTACTGCTCGAGCAGCGCCTTCAGTCCGTCGCACAGGCGGTCGCCCATTTTGCCTGCGATCTCGCATGCGTTCGTGCGCTCGATCTCACGGATGGCCGTGTACCCGGCGAGGCAGGACAGGGGATTGGCGGCCAGCGTGCCGCCGACATAGGCCCGGTGCTTGCCCGTGGCAAGACCGGCCGCCATCAGCTGCGCATATTCCTTCTTGCCGCCGACGCCGCCTGCCGACGGGTATCCGCCCGCGACGATCTTGCCGAAGACCGTCAGATCCGGTACAACGCCAAAATAGCCCTGCGCGCCCGAAAGCGCGACGCGGAAGCCCGTGACGACCTCGTCGAAGATCATCAGCGCGCCGTATTTGTCGCACAGTGCCCGCACGCCCGCGTTATAGTCGTGCGCAACGGGACGCGTGCCGCTCTCCGGGCCGACCGGCTCGACAATGACGCCCGCCGTGCCGCCGAGCAGCACGTTGCGCTTGAGCATATCCTCCAGCATGGTCAGATCGTTCGGCCGCAC
>CAKUND010000007.1 GCA_934668295.1 uncultured Oscillospiraceae bacterium | reverse complement strand
ATCGTCAAGGGCAAGGGCTCGCTTGTCTGGGACGATACGGGCAAGGAATATATCGACCTGTCGACCGGCATCGCCGTGGATATCTTCGGCGTGGCGGACGAGGAATGGATGGCCGCCGTGACGAAACAGCTCGGCACGCTCCAGCATATTTCGAATCTGTATTATACGGAGCCCTGCGCAAAGCTCGCGCAGCTGCTCTGCGAAAAGACCGGCATGAAGAAGGTCTTCTTCGGCAATTCCGGCGCCGAAGCAAACGAGTGTGCCATCAAGGCCGCCCGGAAGTGGTCGGAGGAGAAAAAGGGAAAGGACTATTCGACCATCATCACCCTGAAAAACAGCTTCCACGGCCGCACCATCACCACGCTGGCCGCGACCGGCCAGGATGTCTTCCACCACGATTTCACCCCGCTGACCGAGGGCTTCGTCTACGCCGAGCCGAACGATCTGCAGGATCTTGAGCAGCTGATCAAGGCCAACAAATGCGCTGCCGTCATGATGGAGGTCGTGCAGGGCGAGGGCGGCGTCATGCCGCTGGACGAGGCATACGTCAAGAGTGCGGCAAAGCTGTGCGAGCAATACGATCTGCTGCTCATCTGCGACGAGGTGCAGATCGGCAACGGCCGCAGCGGAAAGCTGTACGGCTATATGCACTACGGCATGCAGCCCGATATCGTCTCCACGGCCAAGGGCCTTGCCGGCGGTCTGCCGCTCGGCGCGACGCTGCTGGGCGAGAAGGTGCAGGATGTGCTCACTGCCGGAACGCACGGTTCGACCTTCGGCGGCAACCCCGTCTGCTGCGCAGGCGCGATCAACGTCCTGAGCCGTCTGGACGATAACATGCTTGCGGGCGTGGAGGAGCGCTCCGCGTACATCAAACAGCAGCTGACCGGCGCCAAGGGCGTGCTCGGCGTCACCGGCCTCGGCCTGATGCTCGGCATCCAGACGGAGAAAAACGCCTCCGATATCATCGCCGCCTGCCGCGAAAAGGGCGTTCTGGTCATCAAAGCCAAGGACAAGCTCCGCCTTCTGCCCGCCCTCAATATCCCCATGGAGCAGCTGGAAAAGGCAGTCGCGGTCATCAAGGAGTGCTGCGCATAATAGATTGCGGAATGCAGCCGCGAGAAGCAAAAGACGTTCGGTGAACTCGTATGCACTGCCATATCTCAATGCAGGCGGGGCCCCGCCCCTACAAAATTCCTGTATTGCACGCGAAACACACAAAACAGGCACAGCCCGCGGAGGCTGTGCCTGCTCAGTCTGTCAGAAAACTGCTGTTCCCACGTTTTCGCTCAGGATTTCAAGGGCCTGTGTAGGGGCGGACGACTCTGTCCGCCCGCAGAATGCAGCGGTTTTTTCGGAAACGTATGGCGAATCCGAATGCACCTGCACATTCGGTTGTAGGGGCCGATGCCCACATCGGCCCAGCAGAATGCACCGTTTTTACGGAAAACTGCGGCGAATTCGCAACTTCCAAACGGGCCGATGTGGGCATCGGCCCCTACAGTCAAGCAGGAAGATGCTATTCGAATTCGCCGAAGAACTTTCACTTTTCGCAGCTGTCTGCTGCGGGCGGACAGAGTCGTCCGCCCCTACGAAGCAGATACACATCGGTCACACTCAGACTTTTTTGACACGCTGAACAGGCACAGCCCGCGAAGGCTGTGCCTGCTCCTTTTATCTGCAGATCATAAGTTCGCTGTGTTCCAGAAAATACGGCTCTCCGCCGGAGAACCGGAAGCGGTACGTGTCGATGTGCGATTCCAGAAGCCCGGTTTCGTCGCCGGACAGGATCTGTGCGCGAAGCGTCTCCCATTCCGCATCCCCGACCGGGTGCTCTGTCGCCAAAAACGTCAGCTGCATCGTGTAAACCGTCTCGCCGTCCAGAATGTCCGCCTCCAGCGAATCGAGCCGGACGAGCGGCTTCTGCCCGGCATCGGCATGGCTCAGAGAATAACCGCCGTCTTTAAATTCCCAGACGTCCGGCAGATCGTCAAAGCTCAGCCGCCGGATGGGGAAATACTTCGAGATATTGACATAGGCCCAGTCGGGATCGATCGAGCCTTCCGCGTCCAGCGTCTCCTGATTGACCGCGTACAGCCATGTGAGATACGCCGAAGCGCCGTCCGGCAGGCCATGATTTTCATCTTCCGCCGTCTCGTCAGACCAAAAAACCGGCAGCTTGTCCAGCCGCCATTGGACGGCGAAATCGAACCACTGCGCAAAGACCGCGCGCTGCGCGTCTGTCTCCTCCCGGCGCACCAGCATGGTGTCCAGATCCAGCGTAAACGCCTCGCTTCCGCCGCCCGGCAGACCGGAGATCGTCAGCCGCATTTCGCGCTCTGTCATGGAGACCGACCAGACCGTGTCATAGCTCCACAGCCCGAGCGGGGAGTATTCGTCATAATGCCTGTCCAGATCGTCCGCGAAGCACTCGAAGGGGATATTCTGATAGACGCTGCTGAGCAGCGCATTGTACGTGTATGTCCGGACATTCTCCGGCGCGTCGTCTCCGACAGATGCCTGATAGCAGCGGAACCGCGTGTCGCTGACAAGTCCTGTCTCTCCGTGATAGATCAGCTCGTCAAAGACTTCATCCTGTGCGTCCGGCCGATAGATGGTCAGGCAGGCAACCGTATCGCTCAGCCGCTCGGCTGTCCAGCGCGATTCTGCGTCGAATGCGCCGCGCACCTCCAGCTCATCAAACTTGTCCAGCAGATAGGCGCAGAACGCGGCCTGTTCGCTGTCCGTGAGAACCGAAGCGCCTGCTTTCTCCAAGAGCACGTTCAACTGTTCATCCGCCGGTTCCGCATCTTCGACCCGGGCCTTGATAAGCGCCTCCGGCGGCTCGGTCTCCGAAGCGGGCGTCTCCCGCGGGATGCCGCCCGTCATGGTGCAGCCCGCCGCAAGCGCGGCGATCAGCACCGCCGCAAGCAGCGCCGGGAGCGCCGTTTTGACCGGCTTCGCGATCGCACGGATCCGCGCCCGGATCTGGCTGCCTTTTCCCGACATGGTCGTCGCCGCCGAAAGCAGGCTGACGCGCTTCCGGCAGGTCATCTGCAGCAGCGTCCTGCCGTACGCGGCGCGCTCTGCCTCGCCGAGACTGCGCACAGCGTCTTCGTCGCAGGCCAGCTCCGCGTCCGTGCGCGAAAGCGCCGCCGCCCACCAGACGAGCGGGTCGAACCAGTGCAGCGCCAGACAGACGCAGCGCAGCGCCGACCAGATGTGGTCGCCGTGCCGGAAATGCGTCCGCTCGTGCGCAAGGCAGTGCCGCCGCGCGGCCTCGTCGGCGTCTGTCTCCGGCGTCAGATAGATCGCGGGCCGAAGCAGCCCGAACAGACACGGAGAACCGGCGGCAGGGGAGACGAATACAGCGGGACATCCATTCTGCGCTGCCGAGACCCGCCGTGCGCCTCGCCGCAGTCGGCGTCTGCATACGAGCTCGCAGCCCAGAAACCAGCAGAAGACCCCCGCCGCGCCGCAGAGCCAGACCGTGCGTGGAAGCCCTTTCAAATTGGCCGTGACCGGAGCCGCGCCGGGTGACTGCTCCGACTGCTGCTCTGTCAGTACAGCCGGTTCCGCAGCTGGCTCCGCTGCCTCTGCCTGTGAAGCTGGCTGCGCGGTGCGCTGCGCCAGATATAAGACGCGGTGCTCCGCCGCCGGAACAAAATTCTCCACGCTCACTGCGCTCTGCCCGACCGAGACTGGCACAAGCAGCCGGATCAGCAGCAGTGCCCAAAGCCCGTACTGCAGCTTCGGGCTGAGCTTTCCCTGCAGCGCATACCGCAGCGCAATGAGCACCGCCGCAAGCACAGCCGAGGATACAAACCATTCAGTCACGCCGTTTTTTCGCCTCCATTTCGTTCAAAAGCGCATACAATTCGTCGATCTCCTCCTGCGGAAGCGCCTCCTCCCGCGTCATGGCGCTGACGAGCATGCTCAGACTTCCGTGATAGACCCGCCCCAGCAGATCGCGCGTCTGCCGCACGGCGGCACGCTCGCGGGTGATATTAGGGAAAAAGGTGCGGACGCTGCCGGACTCCTCATAGCGCACCGCGCCCTTTTCTGCCAGCCGCCGCAGAAGCGTCAGCGTCGTGCTGCGCGACCAGCCGGTTTTCTGCTCCAGCGCCGCCGTCAGCGCCCGCCCCGTGCTGCCGGGCGCGGTCCAGAGCTGCTCCATCACAGACCACTCCGCGTCTGTCAGATCAAGCTTTTTTTCCATGTGTGCTGCCTCCTATGGTTACGTTTGTAATCTAAGGATAGCACAACTGTTTATACTTGTCAACAACAAACCGCGCGACTTGACAAACCCTGCCGCCGGTGGTATAACTGCGCCATCAAAAAGCCGTCCAAACGGCAGAAAGCGTGTTTTCTATGGAGATCCAGGTCAGAGCCTATACCGAGCGCGACCTTCCGGAGCTGATCCGTATCTGGAATGAGGTCGTGGAGGACGGCGTCGCCTTCCCGCAGGAGGAGCTGCTGGACGCGGCGTCCGGCGCGGCCTTTTTCGCAGAGCAGACCTATACCGCCGCCGCCGAAGACCGGCAGACCGGCCGTATTTACGGCCTTTATATCCTGCACCCCAATAATGTCGGCCGCTGCGGCCACATCTGCAACGCCAGCTACGCCGTCGAGCGCGCGGCGCGCGGTCTGCACATCGGCGAAAAGCTGGTGTCCGACTGCCTCAAACAGGGCCGGGCGCACGGCTTCCGCATCCTGCAGTTCAACGCCGTTGTCGCCAGCAACACCCACGCGCGGCATCTGTACGAGCGCTTCAGCTTCCAGCCCCTCGGCCTCATCCCCGGCGGCTTCCGCATGAAAGACGGCCGTTACGAGGACATCTGCCCGTACTATCACCTTCTTTAACTTGCAGCCAAATGGGAAGCTGGTAGGGGGGATCTGCCCCTACAAACATTTTTTTCGAAAACGCCGCCCCTTACCATGCAAGGCATGACAAGGGGCGGCGTTTATGCGTGCCGGCACTCAGTTATAGAATTTTTCCTCGATTTTTACCACGACGCCGTTTTTCAAAGTAAGCGTATACGGCTGGACGAGCAGCCCTTCGTTTTCCTGCACGGCGGCGACAAAGTCCTTCCATGTTTTGAACGTATACAGCCGGTCTTCGCCCGCACCATAGACCTGTGAGATATCATAGATCGTGACAGGCGCGTCCGGGTCGACCGTATAGGTATAAGTTTTGTCGGAGATTCTTCGATAATAATATCCGTATTGGTAGTCCTCCGGTGGGATGTACAAATCGTTGAGCGTCTGCAGATCTTCTGCAAGGTACGAATTGAGCAGGATAATGTGCTCGGCTGTGACAGAATCTGCGGTCACGCTCCGCAGGCGGACGGGCTGAAGCGCGTTTGGCCGATACCGGTCGATGAGCGTTCTCATAGTCTCTGATTCGTCTCTTGTGAGACGCTTCATGTAATATTCATAGTGATCGGCATCGATCCGTACGATCGTCTCCGCAAGCTCAAACGTTTCATCCAGCCGGTAGCTGCAATTCCGGATGTCAAACTGATACACGCATACGGACTCCCATCCGCCGGGTCTCATGGAATCGTCGGAGTAGATCTCCTCCACGGCTGCCGTATCCGCGTCGGACAGCGTGTATTTCTCGCCGGACGAAACGGTCAGCGTCATGGTTTGCGCCCGGGCGGCCATCACTTCTCCGGCCTGATTCATATCCTGCCAGTACGTTTCGCCATAAATTTGGATCTGGAACACGCGCTGCTGGACACGGGAAAAGTCGATGGACACGCGCCGCTGGCCGTGAATATAGAAATCAAGCGTGTAGAAGCTGTCAGCGATGAAATGCAGGGCTGCGTAATTGTCCGCGCCCTCGTAGCCGTAGACATACTGTGTCTGCCATCTTTTGAGCTCGCGGTCGGTACATGGGAATTGATCGAATACTTCGTCGATCGTATCGCCGAGGCAGATGCCGCGGAAGGCGGGCGCATCCTGCGAGGTCGTATAGACAAGCTCGTCGTTTTCCACATTGGCGATCCAGATCATTTCGGTCAGCTTTGGTTCGCTTTCGCTTTCGCTGCGATCCCAGAAGTCATAGGAGATGTTCTGGCTGTCCATTAAGACGCCGTTTTCGTTCTCGGTGAGCGGCCCCGTGATCGCTTCGACCTGCGCCTGCGTCATGCCGGTCTGCACACCGTTGGTGCGCGCCAGCTCCCAGTCCTGCAGGGGCTGCGACGTGTCATAGCTTCCGTCGTTGACTAGCTGCGGCGGCTCCTGCACCGGCGCTTCCGGCTCGACCGGCATATCCGCCGGTTCCTCCTGCCCGATCAGCGTATCCGCGGGGGCCGGTGTATCCGCTGGTTCCGCCGTGAACGGAGCGTTTTCCTCCGGCAGCGTGATTTTTCCCGATTTCTGCCGCGTCAGCTCCGTAATTGAGCACCCGGCAGCGGACATGACCAGCAGCAGCGCCAGAATGACGCACAGAACGCTCGTGCGCTGCTTTTTCGTCAGGAACAGAATCCGCTCCCTGACCGGAGGCCCGGCGAGGCTCAGGGCCGCCGCCTTGCGCGGAGCCTGCGCCAGAATTGCCCGCGCGTAGGCAAGGCGCTGCGCGTCCGAGAGCCCGGCGGAGACCGCCTCATCGCACGCCAGCTCCGCGTCGCGCTTAGAGCAAATCGCAGCAAGCCAGATGAACGGATTCCACCAGTAGACGGTCACGGCCGCTGTGCGGCAAAGCGACCACAGAAAATCCAGATGCCGCAAATGCGTCAGCTCATGACGCAGGATCAATTCCGCCTCGTCCGCTTGCAGCACGTCCTCTGTCAGATAGACCGCCGGAATCAGTCCGGCTAAACACGGCGATTTGATGCGTTTTGAGACGTAAATGTTTGCCTTTCCCCGTTTTCCAAGGAATTTCCGGCTTTTGCGGAGCCGAATCGTAAACATCGCCCACGCGCCGAACAGCCAGAGTCCGAGCAATGCGCTGCCGCTGAACCAGGCAATTTGAAGAATCTGTGCCGTCGTCAACGGCTTTGCAGCCGGTTTCGCAGTTTCTTGTACCGGGGAAACCGGTTGCTGCGCAGGTGTTTGCGGTTTCGTCACGGTTTGTGCGGGTCGCTGAATCACCGGTGCAGTCTGCACGGGCCGCTCTGCGCTCTGCGCCGGCGCGGAAACTTCCTCCGCCGGAAGCACCGGCAGCGAAACCAGCGTCCCTGGCAAACATAGCTTCAAAAGCACAACGAGCCAGAGCGCATAGACCATCCGCTTTGGTACGCGGTTTTTGAACACGGCCCGCACCAGCAGCACAGCCGGAATCAGCGCTGAAACGGTCAATACTTCTCTCAGCATAAGAACTCCTCCTGTCTTTCCATCTAAGCTACGGAAGCAGCAGCTCTGCGACCGGCAGCAGTTCTTCCGTTCCGTCTTCGCGCAGGACGCGCAGGACATCGTCTTCTGACGCCGCGTGCGTCTCATCGCCGTCACCGAAGGAGAGCTTCGCGAAGCGTTCGCTGCAAAGCGCTCCGTCCCGGTCTACGAGCCAATACCCCTCCGGCATCGGCTGGCCGTCCTCGTCATAGCACGGATACGCCGCGCGCTCGCCATAGCATACCGCGATCCCGATGTACCCGTCGTCAAATACGCTGTAGTCGATCCAATGGAAGCGCGTACAAAGCGTGTTTCCGTTCTCGTCCGTCAGCCTGCACCGGCCCATGACCGGCCCCTGCGACGCGCCGCCCTCATAGAGCAGGAAGCGATCTGCGAAGGGAATCTCCACGCGCTCATAGACCGGCGCGATCACCTCGGTTCCGTCCGCGGTCACAATGCCATAGCATGGCTCGCGGCTGTCCCAGCGGGTAACGCGCAGGCAATAGCCGAACTGGTCTTCGTCCAACGTCTTCGGCTCGTCCACCTCGCTCAGCCGGAAGCTTCCGTCCCCGGCGCTGACGGTATAGCGATAGCCGGTGCCGTTTCGGATGCAGTAGACCTCGCCCTCCGGCTCGCCCATATAGTCGATGCAGGTGTCAAACGGCTCGTCAGAAAGAAGCGTGCCGTCCTGCAGCCGGATCCAGACCTTTGTGTCTGGGACTTCACCGATGTGCCGCGTCCCATCGGCATCCCGCACCAGACCCATGCGGGTGCCATCCGTCCGATAGAGCGTCTCATACGGCGCCCAGCTCCAGGTCTTTACATCGTCATATTCTGCATCACTCTGGTCAATACCCGGCGCTTCCTCCGTCTCCTCCGGCAGCGTGATCTCGCTCGATTTCTGTTGCGTCAGCTCCACGGACGAGCACCCGGCCGCAGATACGACCAGCAGCACAGCCAGCCATAGACAAAAGACCAGCCGCTTCGATACGCGATTTTTGAACACCATCCGTACCAGAAAGACGGCCACGATCAAGCCTGTGAGCGTCAAAATCTCCTTTGTCATCGTTAGCCCTCCGTCCACACGATTCCGTTTTCGCCATCGCAGAGGATCCATGTCTCCGCCATACCTGTCCGCGCCAGCCGTCCGCGCGCAAAGACCTGTCCGTTCACAACAAACAGACCGTCGACAAGTTCGTTAAGCGCCATCGGCCAGCCTTCCTCGTTCGTCGGGATGCTGTCTGCGTCATAATTTCCGTCGCGGTAGTCGACCTGCGTGATGCCGATGGGATCACCGAATGCGTCATACATCTCCGGCGACAGCGAGAGGATCGCTTTCTGCTCGCCTGTCTCCACGTCCATCGCGTAGCAGCAATCATAGTCGTAATTCTCGCCGCCATAGGCAACATAATAGACCGTGCCGTCATAGTAATTGAAATAATCGCCGATGGGGCCCTGATGCAGGACAGTGATCTCCTTCGTTTCGGGGTCAAGATGGCAGTAATCGCACATATCGTCCCAGAAATATATGCCTGTGTCGTCTGCGCTGAAAAATGCCGCATCGTATTTGCCTTCAAACAGGATCTCGCGCTCGTTTGCTTCGGTATTGTATGCATACAGCGTTCCGCTTCTGAAATCATACAGATACAGCTTACCCTCATAGTACGTGGTCGGCGCACAGCTCTCGTACAGAAGCGTTTGTGCGCTGCCATCCAGTTCTGCATGAAAGGTTCGCATGACGTTGTTCTCATCGCGGCAGTCATAATAAATACCGCTTTCCGTTACAAGGAACGTATGGCAATAACCATCCACGAGCTTTTCCGCTTCACTTCCATCCGTGCGCACACGCCAGAGAGAAAACCCATCCCGGAAGTTTGAAAAATAGACCCAGCCACCCAGCACATTGATGCTGCTGGGCGCATAGTCCTCCGGCGGCAGCAGCTGCGTCTGCTCGCTGCCGTCCGTGCGCGCCCGGTAAAGGCCCCAGTCAGATTCGCTGCGGAAATAGACCCATTCGCCGTCCCCGGCCATCAGCCCGCCCTGCCCGATGTTTGCGCCGGCAAAGCCCAATTGCTCCTGCGCGGCGGGCAGCTCCTGCGTCAGCGGCGCTGCGGGGCTCAACTCGTCCTTCAATGCGTCCTGATGTGCGTCTTCCGTGTCTTCAGGCACTGTAATTGGCTCTGCTTTCTGCTGCGCCGGTTCCGTGATTGAGCACCCGGCCGCAGACACGACCAACAGCACGGCCAGAATCATCGCCGAAATCGTCAATGCTTTTCGTATCATGGCAGCTCCTTTCCGTCAATTTCCCGGCTGATAATCTGCCGGGCGTACCGTAAACGCTTCGCCGGGGCCTCCCGCATCGTAATAGGAGAAGAAGCCCATACGGGAGATCACGCCGTCCTGCTGCTCGTATCCAAAGGTGTACCACAGGTAATCTTCACCGTAAAGCTCTATCGCCCGGGACTCCGGATCGCCAACGCGCAGGCCGCGCTGTGTCGGATAATCCGGGGATGTCGTATAGATACCGCACACTCTGTCACCAAGTCCCCGCTCCGTGTCCTCCTTGCCCTCCTGTAAACGGAGCACATGGACATACAGGCCGTCGCGGCCGTACATGACCACGTCATAGTTCTCTCGCGAAACGCCAACGACGCCAAGGTCTGTGAACCCCTCTGTCAGCGTCTTCGGCAGCATGTCCCATGCGTCCCAGAGGCAAATGCCGCCAATTTCTCCGATCCGATCAGGCGTGTTTACACCATTGGCACTCAGAAGATAGAATCCGCCGTCATAGCATTGGAGTGTATATTCTTTCCGGTGAGAAAGCCGCTCGGATGCTCCATTGCCCTCCGCAGTGTAAAAATCGACGGCATATGTTATCATGTCGCCATTCTGCTTCTTCCCATAAAAACGCATATCCAGAGCGCCGCCATCAACAGAGACTGTTGGGACAACGACCATACCGCTTTGCGCGTCATAGCCTTCACAGCGCGTGATGTCGAAGCGATAGTCTTTGAAATAGCAGTCCAGCGTCCGGCAAACGGCTGCTTCTGAGAAGTAAAACAGCTTATCAGCAGGATTCTGACAGCTGCGCAGCGTATCCTCATTGGTCCACGCCAGAAACAGCAGAAAGAAATTTTCCGGCGAAAACCCATCCAGCGTCACAAACTCCAGCCCCTGCTTATCCGCAAGCGCACCTTCGGCGGCGCGGAAAAAGCCGACGATCTCATCGTCCGGCACCTGTGCAGCATCCGGCGTAAACTTTGTGCGCAGCACCGCATCGCGCAGGAAACCGTCCTTCTGCGCCTGCTCCGGCGCAGGCGCGGTTTCCGATATGCCTTTTTCCGGCTTCTCCGGCAATGTGGTTTCTTCTGCTTTCTGCCGCGTCAGCTCCGCAAACGAGCAGCCAGTCGCGGACACAACGAGCAGCAAAGCCAGAATCACACACAGTACGCTTGTACGCTGCTTTTTCGTCAGGAACAGGATGCGCGGCGCATGCACCGAAATGGTCAAAACTTCTTTCAGCATGAGGATTCCCCCTATTTTTCCGCTGTGTCCAGAATGGCCTTCAATTCCCGGATCTCCTGCTCCGACAGCGCGCCGCGTTCGACCAGATTCGATACCATCAGCCCTAAGCTGCCGCCGTAGACCTTGGACAGAAACGACTCCGTTTCCTCCGGCTCGACATCGGCGTAGGTGATCGCCGCGCTGTATTTCTGGAATTTTCCGCTGTCGTCCATCGTGACCGCGCCCTTGGCGATCAAACGCTTGAGCATCATAAAGATCGTCGCCCGGCTCCAGCCGGTGTCCGCGTCCAGCGCTGCGACCAGCTCTGCCAGCGTCTGCCCCTGCCGCGCCCAGAGCATTTTCATCAGTTTCCATTCGCCGTCAGACAGTTTGAGATGTTCCATTGCATCCTGCTCCTTTCAAAAAGTTAACGTTCGTTATATTTGAAGCGTACCATAAATGCTAACGCTTGTCAATAGCGAATTGCGGTGCTGCGTTTCTCCTGCGATGGCGGCGCGCCGCAGATTTACCGGGGCGCAGACTGCTTTACAAGCCCTTTTCGGCACGCTATAATGCAAAAAGAGAAAAATGCGGAGGGCGGTATCATGGCGACGCTCAAGGAGGTCGCGAAGCGCGCGGGGGTGTCCACGGCGACGGTTTCCTGCTGCCTGTCCGGCGCGCGGAATGTGCGGGCGGAGACGAAGCTGCGCGTGCAGCAGGCGATCGAGGATCTGAAATACATTCCAAACGCGGCGGCGCGCAGTCTGAAGAAAATGCAGACGAACAAGCTCGGCATCATCCTGCCGGATCTGAGCGACCACTTCTTTTCAGAGATCCTGCGCGGCCTGTCCCAGCGGCTGCAGGAGGAAAATTACCTGCTGACGATGGCGCTGTCCTACTGGAGTCCGAAGCGGGAGTGCGAGCTGATAGATACCTTTCTCAACGAGAATGTCGCCGGGCTGCTGCTCGTGAGCTGCAAACCGGAAAATACGGCGTTTTTCCGCAGCCGCCAGACCTACGGCGTACCGATGGTGTTCCTGCATTTCCGCCCGCACGGCATTGAGGCCGGGTTTGTGGAGATGGACACCTATACGACCACAAAGGCCCTGACGGCCGAGCTGCTGCGCAAGGGCTACCGCGATCTTGTGCTGATCACGGGGGAACGGCGGTTTTCCGCCGAGCAGACCTGCTGCAGCGCCGTGCAGGACGCATATGCCGCAGCGGGGCTTCCGTATGCGTGTGAGCGCCGGTATGTGACGAACATGAGCAAGGAGCACGCCCTCCGCGCGGCCATGCAGGCGTGCGGTGAGCGCGTGCCGGATGCGTTTTTCTGTACCTCCGGCTCGATGGCGCGCGGCGTGTGCGAGGCGCTGAGCGTGCAGAACCTGCGCGTCCCGGAGGATGTGCTCGTCGCTGCGCTCGGCGAGGACAGCTGGAACAAATCGGGCAGGCTCCCCGGCGTCCTGAGCTTCGCGCGCTGCGGGCCGCCGCCGCAAAACGGGGTTCTGGTGCCGACGGAACAGGTCGAGCACGTCATCTGCGGCGTGGTGCGGAACGTGGTGCAGGGCGGAAAAAGCCTGCCGCAGTCGCTGCGGATCGGGCAGGAAAGAATGCAGCAGCTGTTTGCGGCGCACGGATATTTGTTGTGAAGGTTGCTGGATTTCAGAAATCTGAATATGTGCACAATGACGGAAGAACGCGGGAAAACCGCGTTCTTTTTGTTGCTGCAATCTAAACGATTAGATATATAGTTCGCCGGACGTCTTGTTCCTTCCGCGATCGTGTGCTAGGCTGAGTCCAACAGAAAAACCCACACGAAAAGGGGGAGAACCGTTTGAGAAAACCACCACTGTATGACGAGGTGCACGCGCTGCCCGTGATCGACGTGCACACGCACTTTGAGACGCTGACGGAGACGTTCGGGTATACCATGCCGCAGTATTTTTATTACGGCTGCTACTTCAACTGCTACCGGGACCTTTTTGATCCGTCGGACATCGCCTGTGTAGAGGACGGCGGGCGTGACGTGCGCGAGCAGTTCTGCGCGCTGCTGCGGCTCTGGGAGAAGATCCGGGACACGCGCACGGGCCGGCTTTTCAGCGGCATGATGCAGACCCTTGGCTGCCGGATGGAGCCGGATGCGTTTGAGCCGCTTCTCCAATGGTACGCCGGGCGGACGGCGGCGTCGATCCGCGCAGCGATGCCGACCGTGCGGGGCTTTGTGTGCAATTCCGCCGGGCATCCGCTCTATGGCGGGATCCCGGGGCTGAAGCAGTTTCTGGACGGCGGTCGCAGGCCGGACGAGGGCATGTTCCGCACGCTGAACGTGACAGAGCTGCACAGCATCCGCTCTTTGCAGCAGCTTCAGGAGCTGGAGACCGTGAGCGGCCGCGCGACGGCAAAGCGATCGGCACGAAGCCAATCCGCGAGATCACCCGCGCCGAGCTGGCGCACATGATGATCGGCCGCGAGGAGACCTTGGAATATCTGGGCCGTCTGAACATCTCCGACGAGGTAGTCCTGGAGGCGCGGGACATTGGCCAAGCCGTTTCCTGACACCCATAAGCAGACCAAATGCCCGACGCGCCGCAAGGCGCGCCGGGCACTTTATCGTAAGATCAATCGCTTGTATCGTGCTTCCAGTGCTGAAGCTCCATAACAGAGCAGCCCTTGCTTTTATAATAAGTAAGCAGCTCCGGCAGCTTCCGTTTATCATAGCTTGTGATGCAGTCCGACAGCACGTGAACGGTATAGCCGCTCTTTGCCAGATTGAAGCAGGTGGATTTGATGCAGGCCGCGGCATCCGCACCGGCAAGATAAAATTCGGTAATGCCGTGCTCCTGAATAAAAGCGGCGAAGGCTTCGCTGGTCAGTGCGCTGTTTTTAGACTTCGTAAAAATGTGCTCGGATACGACCCGCAGCTCCGGCACCAGCTCTGCGCCCCGCGTACCGGGCTTGAAGGTCCTTGTTCCCGCAGACAGATTGTTGTGCTGCATGTAAATGACCCACAGCTCCTTCTGGACGGCCCAGTCGATTGCCTCATTGACGCTTTCGATGATCTCTCTGTAGTTCTTCGTAATATCATTTTGCAGGTCGATCACGACCAATGCGCTGTTTTTCATCATTTCTTATTCTACAAGCTCCTTACACGCAATTCTGAATCCCGGCCAGCTGCAGAAACCTTTTATCTGACTGGATGCTATGCGTCAGAAATGTTCCGTCCCGGAACAGGGCGTAGGTCGTGACCGGCGCGGGTGCGTTCTGCGCGGATTCCCTGCTTGTAATGTGGATCGCCTTGAACGCAATGCCGTGTTCCTGCGCTGTCTCCTGCACCCGTGGAACCCAGTAGCAGGTGAACGGACACTGGTCGGTATAATACAGAACAAAGCCGTCCTCGGCCACCTTTGGATGTCTGGCGCAGTCCTTGAATTTCGGCGGCGCGGCATTCGGCACAAGGGGCAGATACATCAGATTGATCCCGCAGTCGGATACGTCCGCGGTCTTGAAGCCCTTGTAGGTCAGGAACTTCGGATCGGCGAGAAATTCCCGCTTCCGTCCCTCGGCGCACAGGATGCAGACGCCCTTTTTGCCCTGCGACGCGGCGTCCCGGAGGCACGCGCCTAAAAGGTCGTTCGAATATCCGTGCCCCTTCATCGCGCCTGCGATCCACAGACAGTTAATATAAATGTATCCCTCCGCCTTGATGGGTACCCACGCATATTCTGCCGGGATGTATTCGATGAAGCACTTTCCGCGCTCCTCGCTGCGGTAAAAAACAAGCCCCTCGTCAAAGCGCTGCCTGAGCCATTCCTTCTTGGCGAGGCTCTGCTTTCCGGACATCGCACAGCAGATGTGCTCCTTGTCGATGTTTTCTTTTGTAATATAGATGTAATTCATACGTTTCTCCCGTCCTGTCTCCGTTTTGCCGCGCTGCAGCTCACGGCTGTGTCTTTGCTTCTTTTCCGCGGCGCGGAAGTGTTCTTGTGAGGAGCAGGGTATAGCCGACCGTGAGCAGGATCAGCGCGGCGGCGTGAGCAAGGCGCAGCTGCGCGGTAAGCGCCGTTTCATTTGCAAATGTGCCGAGCGTGTTGATCGCGGAATGGGCCATGATGCAGGGCAGCAGACTGCCGCCGCGATAAAAAATCGTGACCAGCAGAAAGCCCACCGCGACCGCAAAGACGATCTGACACAGGTTATTGACGAGCTCCATGCCGCTGCCGTTGAACAGGTTGATCAGATGTCCGATGCCAAAGGTCACGCTGGAGATGATCACCGCCGATCTGACATTGCTTTTTGCGATGGCCGCAAACAGGAAGCCCCGGAAGATCATTTCCTCCAAAAACCCGACGCAGAGCATGCACACGATCCGGCAGACCGTTTCCGCCGGCGAATAATTGACGGCAATGCCGTTCCACAGATTTCCCGACGCGAGGATCACAAGCGGCACATAGTACAAAAACCGCCGGGCCGGAACTGCGGGTCTGCAAAGCCCGTACCGTCGCTGCAGTCTGTTCTTTCGGATGAAGACCGCGAGGATCACGGTCTGCAGAACCCCAAAAACAGCGCTTGCAGCGTATGCGATCCCGATCATTTGATTGAGCGGGTTTGCCAGAGACTGCAGCACGCAGTAGATCGCGATCCATACGAGCGCAAATGTCAGCTCGTTTTTCTCATACAGCTTTTTCATTTCGTTTCCTCCTGTACCGCCAGGACTGCGCCCCGATACGCCCGTTCCAGATGGGCATGGATCAGCGCCTCGTCATACTGCAGCGAATTGTTTGCGATGATGCTGGCGTACCCGTGCGCAAACAGAAAAATCGTCAGAAAGACCTTCTTTGTCTGCTCCATGCCGAGCTGCAGAGCCCCCTGCATAGCCGATAGCACAGGCGCAAGCTCCTCCGCGTCGATCAGCTCAAGCATCGTCGCCCCGCTGAAATAATCCGACTGAAAAAGGAACCGGAACAAATGCGGCTCCTCCATCGCAAAGCGGATATAATTCAGCCCGATCCCAAGCATCACGCCCTCTTGCGGGCTTGTCAGCTTCATCAGATACTCCGAATGATACTGATCTGCCTTTGCATAGACTGTCCGCTTCAATTCGTCGATCGTCGCAAAATGATACATGACGGGCTGCGTGGAGCAGTTCAGCCGCTCCGATACCGTCCTCGCGCTGATGTTCGCCGCCCCGGTCTCGCGGGCGACCGCAAAGGCCGCGTCAACGATCATTTCCCGTGTGACCTTTACTTTTGCAGGCATTGCTGCACCTCCATATATAATTCATATTATATATAACCTGGATTATATATCAGTACACACGATTTGTCAATCCGTCCGGAGCAAAATTTACAGGCAAACGGCTTCTTCGCGGAAACCAGAAAAGAGGCACAGTCCACTTGATTTTTGTGCGGCTCTGCTGGTATGATAGCAAAAAAGCGCGCCATATATGGAAAGACCGCGCGGGAAAGGAACAGCAGCGATGACAGAACGGGAAAAACGGGTGCGGTGGTTTCAGGAGGCCCGGTTCGGGATGTTCCTGCATTGGGGACTCTACGCGATCCCCGGGCGCGGCGAATGGTATATGAGCGGGGCCCGGATGCCGGCGGAGGAATACGAGCGCTACATGCGGGAGTTTACCGCGAAGGCCTATGACCCCAGAGACTGGGCCCGGCGGGCAAAGCGCGCCGGCATGCAGTATGTCGTGCTGACGGCAAAGCATCACGACGGCTTTTGCCTGTTTGACTCCAAGCTCACAGACTACAAGAGCACGAACGCTCCCTGCGGCCGCGATCTGGTGCGGGAATTTGTAGACGCAGTGCGCGCCGAAGGCCTTCGTGTGGGCCTGTATTACTCCCTGATCGACTGGCATCACCCGGATTTCCCGAAATATAACGACCCCAACCATCCGATGCGCGGCAATCCCGCCTATCAGAACGAGCAGATCGACTTTGACCGCTATCTCGCGTATATGCACGGGCAGGTCGAGGAGCTGGTCACAAATTACGGAAAAATCGATATTCTGTGGTTCGATTTTTCCTATGGCGAGCTGCGCGGCGAGGCGTGGAAGGCCACGGAGCTGATGAAGATGGTGCGCAGCCACCAGCCGGACGTTATCGTGGACAACCGGCTCGAGGGCAGCGGCGAGGGCTTCGGAAGCCTCGTCACGGAGCACCCCGCGTATTACAGCGGCGACTTTGTCAGCCCCGAGCAGCTTCTGCCGCCGGAGGGCATCCGCAATGTCCGCGGTGAGCGCATTCCCTGGGAGCTCTGCGCGACCATGAACAACAACTGGGGCTATGTGCCCTATGACACGACCTACAAGCCTGCGTCCATGCTCATCCGCAAGCTGGTCGAGTGCGTCAGCAAGGGCGGCAACCTGATCCTGAACGTCGGCCCGGACGCGACCGGACGCTTCCCCGCGCAGAGCTGCCGTCTGCTTAACGAGATCGGAGAATGGATGGCGCTGAACGGCAAGAGCATCTATGGCTGCGGCAGCGCGGAGCTTTCGAAGCCGGACTGGGGCTGGTATACAGGACGCGCGGGAAAGCTCTACGCGCATGTGCTCGAAGCGCCGCTCGGCCCGCTGCCGCTGACCGGCCTTGACCCGAAGCGCGTCGGCGCTGTGCGCCGTCTCGCGGACGGCGGCGAGGTGGTGCGCGGCGAAAGCTGGGCTACAAGCGCGTATGAAAACCTCGCCTTCGTCTCCTTCGGGACGGTCCCACAGTATACCTATCCGCTGCCCGACCCGATCGATACCGTTCTGGAGATCGAATATCCATTATAAACCCCGGTACGCCGGAGAAGGGAATTGCTGAATATGGAAAAGCAGCTGCAAGCAAACGTCGTTTTTACAGACGACGCGTATCTGAAAACAAGATATCTGCCCCGCGAGGGCGGCTATACCATCCGGGTCGGCCGCGGGGAACGGCGGGATATTCTGGCCTGTAAGGAGCTGTACGGCAAGGCGGTCAAGACGGCGCTGGAGCTGGACTGCACCGCCTGCGCCTTTGACCTTGGCCCCGCGTCAGAGCTTGGGCAGAACGGCCTTTTTGCTGCGGTCGAGGGCGTCTGCGGCGGCGCGTATCAGAAAAAATTCGCGCTGAGCGGCCGCTGGGAGCCGGAGCTGACATGCAGCTTTCCCGGCGCGGACGCAGAGCAGCTGAAACAGGCGTGGGAGCTGGCGCGCTCCATCATGGAAACGCGCAGCCTCGTAAACTGCCCGTCCAACCTGCTCTGGCCGGAGGCATTTGCGCAGCGACTGAAAGAAATGGCGGCTGGGCTTCCGATCGAAGCGGAGCTCTATGACAGACCCGCGCTGGAGCGGCTTGGCCTGCGCGCACTTCTGACCGTCGGCGACAGCAGCGCCCATGCCCCCGTGATGGCCGTCCTGCGCTACACCGGTGCGCCGGAGAGCCGCCGGAGGCTCGGCCTTGTCGGCAAGGGCGTGACGGTCGACTCCGGCGGCTACTGCCTGAAGCCTGCCTCGTCCATGGCCGGCATCAAGGGCGATATGGCCGGCGGAGCCGCAGCAGCCGCCGCTGTACGCGCACTGGCGGCGAACGGCGCAGCTGTCAATGTGACGGCAGTCGTTCCGACCTGCGAAAACCGTATCTCCAATGCGAGCATGCTGCCCGGCGACGTCATTACCAGCTTCTCCGGCAAAACGATCGAAATTCTGAACGCCGATGCCGAGGGGCGGCTGATCCTGGCGGACTCGCTTACGTGGGCCGCGGAACGGGAGGACTGCACGCATCTTGTGGACATCGCAACGCTGACCGGCGCGATCTGCGCGATGCTCGGCTTTGTGACGACCGGCGTGATGGCCAGTGACGACGGATTTTACGGCTGCCTCATGCGTGCGGCGGCGCGTTCCGGCGAAAAATTCTGGCGCATGCCGGACGACTCTGAATATGAAGCGCTGATCGAGAGCGACTACGCCGACGTCCGCAACACCAGCAAGGACGGCTGCGGCGCGATCACGGCGGGGCTGTTCCTGAAGAAATTCACGGAGGAACAGCCCTGGCTGCATCTGGACATCGCCGGGACGGCGGACAACACCGGCATCGTCTGGCAGCATCAGGTCCCCGGCGCGACCGGCACCGCCGTCAGTACGCTCTATCACCTGACGCAGATCCTATTTGAAGATTCTGAGGAGGAATCCGCATGAATACACCCCTGATCGAAGCCTGCGTAGACTCCTACGCCTCCTGCAGAGCGGCATGGCTTGGCGGCGCGGACCGACTGGAGCTGTGCGCGCACCTTGTCATCGGCGGCACGACGCCGTCGACGGCGCTGTTCCGGCAGGTGCAGCGCGATATTCCTGTGAAAACCAATATCCTGATCCGCCCGCGCTTCGGCGATTTTCTTTACAGCAAGGAGGAGCTGGAGCAGATGTGCGAGGAGATCCGCATGTACCGCGAGCTCGGCGCAAACGGCGTTGTGATCGGCGCACTGACGCCGGACGGCGATCTGGATCTGGACGCGATGCGCCGGATGATGGACTGCGCGGGCAATATGGACGTGACGCTCCACCGCGCGTTCGACATGACGCGCGACCCCATGCAGACGCTCGAGGACGCGATCCGGCTCGGCTGCAAAACGATCCTCACCTCCGGCCAGCAGAAGGATGCGCTGACCGGTGTGGAGCTCCTGCGGGAGCTGCATGAAAAAGCGGACGGAAGAATCGATATTATGGCGGGCTGCGGGGTCAAAAAGTGGAACATTCAGCAGATCCATGACCGCGCGGGCCTCGTCGTGTTCCATACGACCGGCCGCAGAGGCGCGCTCGACAGCGGCATGCGTTACCGCAAGCAGACTGTCGCGATGGGCCTGCCGTCCTTGTCCGAGTACGAGATCTGGCAGACGGACGAGGACGAATTCCGCGCCTGCGCCGAGATCGTCCACGGCTTTGCGGGAACAGGCGCATGAGACTATCAGATGCAGAGCTGCAGTGGATGCAGACACGGCTGGCGCAGCGATACGCGGCGGCAGGCCGCGAGGTGCGGGCGGAGCTGGAGCGGCAGCTTGCCGCACTTCCGCCCGAGCAGGCGCTTCTGACCGGCTGGTGCTATGCCGCAAGTCCCCTTAGCGACTGGGCAAATTACGACTTCTCCATCTTCCGCGCCTGTGCGGCGCACGCGCTTTTTCTGCGGGAGCGGCTTGCGTCTGTCCGCGCACTTCCTGAGCAGCTGTTTCTCAATTATGTCCTCCACCCGCGCGTCAATGAGGAGGAGCTCTGCGACTGCAGAGGCATGTTCTACGCGCAGCTGGAAAAACGCATCAGGGGCCTTCCCGCCCGCGAAGCGATTCTGGAGATCAACTGCTGGAATGCGGAGCAGGTCTGCTACCGCGCGACCGACGAGCGGACGATCAGCGCGCTTGGCGCATGGCGCTCCGGCTTTGGCCGCTGCGGGGAGGAATCCACGTTCGCGGTCAACGCTCTGCGCGCAGCCGGGATCCCGGCGCGGCAGGTGTACACGCCCCGCTGGGCGCACTGCGACGATAACCATGCGTGGGTCGAGGTCTTCTGCGACGGCGCGTGGCATTATCTCGGCGCATGCGAACCGGAGCCGGAGCTTGACCGCGGCTGGTTCACCGGCGCGGCCAGCCGCGCGATCCTGGTGCACAGCCGCCTGTTCGGCAGAGCCGCAGCAGACGACGCGGTCATTTCGGCGGACGGCGCGGTGACGTTTTTAAACCAGACGGCGCGCTACGCGCCCGTGCGGACGCTCACGGTATCCGTACGCGAGCCGGACGGCCAGCCGTCCGCCGGTGCGGAGGTGACATTCGGCATTGTCAACGCAGCGCAGATTTTCCCGGCGGCAGTTGTCCGGACGGACGGCACCGGCGCGGCGCGGCTCAGCTGCGGCTATGGCGATCTGATCGTGCAGGTGCAAAAACACGCGCTGCGCTGCGAAGTGCTTTGCCCGGCCGCGCAGCAGACGCTGGAGCTGACGCTTACGGAGCCGGAACCCCCGTCCGGACGCTGGACAGCATGGTCCATCTGTGCGCCGAAGGAGCATCTGCCCGCGCGGAAAGCGCCCGACCCGGCAGAAAAGGCGTGCATCGCGGAAAAGCTGGCAGCGGCAAATGAAAAGCGCCGCCTCCGGACGGAAGCGGCGTATGATGCGTCCCACGTACAGGCGCTGCGCGCACAGCTTGGCTGCGGCGCGGAGATAGAACCGCTCCTGCGCGCAGCCTGCGGGAATTTTTCAAATCTGGCGGCATTTCTGGCAGACCCCGCGTTTGCGCCTGAACAGAAGCTTGCGCTTCTGCGGACGCTTTCGGAAAAGGACCTGCGCGATGTCCGGCCGGAGGTGCTGCGCGAGGCGCTGATGTCTGCCGCAGACGGCCTGCCGCCGGACGAATTTACCATGCGCTATCTTCTCTGCCCGCGTATCGATACAGAGCCGCTGGCCTGCTGGCGGCAGGCGCTGGCAGACAGCTTCCCGGAGGCGCAGAAGCAAAAATTCCGCGAAGCGCCGGACGCGCTCTGGCGCTGGATCCGCGAAACGATCCGGCAGGCGCCGGAAACGGAATACCGGCAGCTTGTGACGCTCCCTGCCGGCGCCCTGCGCCTGCGCTGCGCGGATCTTCGTTCGCAGCGGCTGCTGTTCGCGGCGCTCTGCCGGACGTTTGGCATCGCGGCGCGCCTCGATCCGCACAGCGGTGCGGCGGAGTATGCTTCCGCCGGACGCTTCCTCTCCCCGGAGGAGGGGCAGACGCCCTGCGCGGCGCTGCGGCTTAAAAAGCAGCCCGGCCAGACATGGCAGCCGGGCGCGGATTTTGGCCTGTCCGTGTTTACAGACGGCAGCTGGCAGCCGTTGGAGCTGTCCGGCCTTTCGTGGCAGGATGACTGCATGACCGTCCCGCTTTGCCCGGGCGTTTACCGCATTCTGACCGACAGCCGCCTGCCGAGCGGCGATCTGCATGTGCTGCGTCTGGAGCTCCTGCTGGACGCGGGACAGTCGGCCGGAATCCTGCTGCAGAAGCAGCCGGCCGCGGTTTCGGAGCTGGTCGTGGATTTCACGCTGCCCGAGTTTCAGGCGGAAGCGCCTGACGGACGCCGGGCGTCCGCCGCGGAGCTGACGCAGGGACTGTCGCTGCTTTTATGGCTGGACGCGGGAAGCGAGCCGACGGAGCATCTTCTGAACGAGCTGCTGGCGAGCCGCGGCCGCATTCGGGGGCTGCGCATCGTGCTTCTTCTGCCCGCACGGCAGGCGCTTCAGAATAAAACGCTGCGCGCTGTGCTTGCGGCCATCCCGGAGGCGGAGGTCTGGCTGAGCGCCGATTCCGCGGAACCCGCAGCGCGAAGCGCCTATGTAAGCCCAGACAGCCTGCCGCTTCTGCTCCTGTGCGACCGCCCGCGCCATATCATCCACGCCTGCGCTGGATACCGCATCGGCAGCATAGACACCGCACTGGCCTTCTGCCAGCCGGAAGCAACCTGACGCAAGCCCCGCAGGAGCAGCCCGAAACATACAACCCCAGCAGGGGCGGGGCTCTGCTCCGCCCGATGGAAAACTGCAAAGCTTTCGCTGTTACAGCCTATTGCTCCTGCAAATATAAATACACTCTGGATTGGATCCGCTCCGCTGCTTCATCCTCTGTCGCGTCTCCGGCCAGATAGGGTGCAAGTTCTTCCCGGATGATCTGTTCGACGGTAGCCGTCGGATAGTCCGCCGTTCGCAGCCCGTCGACCAGCTGATAGAACAGCTCGATCTCCCGCTGCGTGATCGCCTCCTTTTCCAGCTGCCCGGCAAGCTGCGTCTGCAAAACAGGATCGTTGACGGGCAGGCGCAGCCGCATAGTTTCCTGGCAGGGCTGCGTCAGCAGGTAGCGCAAAAAGGCATACGCGCCGGATTTTTGTCTGCTGCTTGTGTTGACGGCGAATAATTCTGAAAAATGCAGAACGCTGCCGTCTGCATGGTCGCTGGGGTACCCGCAGAAGATATACTGCTCCATCGGCGGCAGCAGATAGCGCTCCGCGTCATACGCAATGGTTCCCACATCTGCGATCACGTCGTAATACAAAAGCCCGTTGCACGGAAACGGCTCCGCCTTGGCTGCCTCCTGCAATTTTAACAGCTGCAGCTGTGCCTTGAACGAATCCGAATCGAAGCTGCACGACGCAGTCTCGATATCCACATAATCCCGCGCGCACAGCGCGGCCATCGCTGGCGCATAGGTAAAGCCGTCCTCGCCGCCGCTGTTTGCAATAAAGGGATACAGCGGCACATCAGAGCTCGTGCAGGCCGCCAGAACCGCCTCCGGCGTGAACGCCTCCAGCCGGTTCGGGTCAACGGCATAGGTGCTGATGGTATAGCCGACCGGCAGCCGGTATAGGCTGCCGTTTTTGGTCAGCGTCTGTCGGATGCCGGGCCGCATCACGTCCAGCGGAGCGGAGCTGTCCGCGTTCATCCACGGCAGCAGATCCTCAAACACGTCCGCGTCGCGCAGCTGCTGCCACTGTGTTTCGCGCAGCAGATAGATGTCATAGCCCTTGCCTGCGCCAAGCTCGGTCAGCGCCAGCTCCTTTTCCTCGGCGGACTTCGCTTCGATCACCGTGACCCGGTACTCCGGGTAAAGCTTCTGAAATTCACTTGCGTAAACCGTCAGGGGCAGATCGCTGAACGCTGCCTGATACAGCGTGATCTCCGTCGGCTCCGCCAGCGTTTCTCCATCCGGCAGCCGTTCATAGAAGCACGCGGCCTCGATGCTGCTGTTCAGCGCGAAAAAGCCCGCGCCGGTGCCCAGAACCGTCTGATAGTTGTTCGCCGCTGTGTTGGCGTTATCCCTCCAGCTCAAGACCGCCGCGACAGTCCCGGTTTCAAAATCCGGTTGTAACAAATACTCCTGATTCACAAGCAGGAGCCTGCCGTCAGCGTCCAGTCCCATACCATGCACGTCCAGTGCCGCACAGGAGAACTCCGCTTCCGTCTGCAGCGTCTCAGCGTTCAGCCGCACGACCTTCTCCGTCTCATAAAGCGTATCGCCCTCGACGCGCACATAAACTGCATCCGGAGCAGCCAGAATTTGCAGCAGCTGCCCGTCAAACGCGGCCTGCTCCGCAAGCTGTTGCCCATCCGCGCCGATTTTGACGACCCGTTCGGCAAACAGCAGATCATATGCGCCGCTGCCGCCGTCAAATCCGCGCGGTTCTTCCGGGTAGATCTCCGTCAGCGGTACCGTGCCGAGGATCGCTCCATCCGCATCATAGGTCGTGATCGAATATCGCCCCTCCGGCGCGTCTACAGTGACCGGTTCTCCATCCGCGTCAAAATAGAACGCCGGATACGTCCCCGCAAGCAGCGCCAGCGTGTCGCCGCTTTCACACACGCCATACAGATATTCCGCGTCCGGCAGCGGGAGCGCTGCGGTACTGCCGTCCGCATCCGTTGCGCCAAGCGCCGCCGGAGCATTGGAATAGGAATAGAGTTTCCCATCCCGGACGCATTGACCCTCGGCCTCCGCGATCCCTTCCGGCAGCGGCCATGTCGTCTGCCGGTAACACTGACCATCCGGAACATTCTGAATATCGATCTGCGCCGCCGGGGACACCTCCGGCGGCGTTTGCACGCCCTGCGCCTCCTCCCGCGCCGAGCAAGCAGTCAGAAGGCATAAGCATATGACCCCCAAAACAAGCAATTTCCTTTTCATAGCATCTGCACCTCCTGCAGTTTCCCGCGTTGAAAGAATCCAGACAATGATCGATTTACATAACACCATTATAAAGCAACCAAAACAGAAGTCAAGGATAAACCTGGAAACAGCCAATGCCCGCAGCCCCCGCAAAGTCTCCCACTGGAGAGGGAGCTGTCAGCGAAGCTTTCATACGTAAGTCATGCGGTTTATTTGCCGAAAAACCATCAAATTATGCAACTCGTCTGTACTTTGTTTACAGCAGGACATAAAAAATATACAATCATAACAGTTCAAGCGACCACATCCTGCAGCAAAAAGACGAAAGGCGTGAGAGATTTGTAACCGCATACGAGCAGTACGCGATCAATTCCTTCAGCGTCAATGTGCTCGATTATATCCTGAAGCCCGTGACGGTATCGCGGGTGCGGAAGCTCTTGGACAAATTTGAGCGGCTGGAGGACACACAGCCTGCCGGCGGCAGGCAGCAGGAAGCAGCGCGGGACGATGAGCCGGTTCTGAAGATCACTGTCACAAAAAAATAACCGCTTCTTTATCATTGACCCGCGGGAGGCACAGGATGCGGCGGATTTCCAGCAGATTCTGGAGGCTTACCGGTTTCGTGGTTACGCCAAAGGCGTG
>CAKUND010000006.1 GCA_934668295.1 uncultured Oscillospiraceae bacterium | reverse complement strand
ATGGGTTCGCTGACCATTTCGCAGGAGGACGCGATTGCACTGCTTGAAAATCTCCCGGATGATCTTGACCCGGCACGAAAGGCCGTCGTGGAAACGGCGGTGCAGCTTGTCGGGCGTGTGTCGTACTTTTGGGGCGGCAAGAGTTTAACGCTCGGCTGGGATGACCGCTGGGGCGTTCCAACGGAGGTCACAGCGGCGGGCAGCGGCTCCACCGGCACGGTGCGCCCGTTCGGACTGGATTGCAGCGGTTTCGTCGATTGGACGTTCTACAATGCGACGAACGGCAACTACTACCCCGGACGCGGCGGTGGTGCAGCCACGCAGCACAGCTATTGCAGGAACATCTCATGGAGCGACGCGCAGCCGGGCGACCTTGTGTTCTATCCTGACGATTCCCACGTCGGTATCGTTGGCAGTAAAGACGCAGACGGCAATCTCCTGATCGTTCATTGCAGCGGTGGTGCAAACGGTGTTGTTATCACCGGTTCTGCGGGCTTTACTGCCGTGGCAAGACCAGATTGCTTTACAAACTGAAATGCGTCTCACGGTGAGACGCATTTCAGTAGAAAACAAGAATAATTTACAGAATACAGAGTTTATGTTTGAATATTTAAAGAAACAACGTTACTTCGGTATAATTTCCGAGATTTCGATATTCTGCGACATTCGAACCAGTTTTTGATATAGTTCTGCGTAGGAAGTAACATTCATCCGCCTGTAAAGCTTTTTCAAACGATACTCAAGCGCTGTATCAGACAAGAAACAATCGCCAGTGATCATGTTACGCTTTGAATACTGTTTTTCAATAATACAGGAAATAATGGAATAATCAACAGTGTCAATGTCACGTAATAGTGATTCATAGCATACAACATCCATAAATGCCTCATCGTCGAATGAGGTAACTGGCTGATTATCAGGAAGCAGGGAATGAACGACCGTAGGCTGGTTCGGGCGATGCTTGTACTTTTCAGAGAACGGTCGATTTTCAGTAGATTGTCTGGCATAATAAACATCGTCACTCTTAATATCTAACTGAATTAAGCTGTTATTGTTGCTCATCATCTGAATCGCCGAAATTGTCTGATAACCGATGTTGTACAAGTTCACCGTTGCCGAAGTGATTGGAGGCTTTGAAATCGCAGAGATCCTTGTGTTTCCAAACCCAGCAATATACAAATCTTCTGGCACACGAATTCCTGCATTTCTGGCTGTCATAAGGGCAAAAAAGGCATAGAGATCATTCGCCCCCAGCACTGCATCATACCTTCCGATCTGTGAGCCAAATGCCAGTGTACATTGGCGAATGTCACCTGTGGTAAAATAAATATCTTGCTCAGTACAATCCAAATCAAGATTCCGGATGGCCTGATAATAGGCTTCCAACCGACGATTATCATGTGGGGAGGACGGATTGACACCAAAAAAAGCAATTTTGCGCTTTCCTGCGTCATACAGGTATTGAATCATATTGTAGGCAACCTGCGTATAGTCGGACGTAACTGTAATTGCGCTATGCATTGGATGCTCACATCCGGCAACACAAGCGGTCATTTGGCGCTCATTTGTAAACGTGAGCATTCTGGAATACCACTCATAGGTCTCACCAACAAGTATCAGGATGGTAGTGCGGGCAATTGTTTCATCAGGATAATCCAATGACTGAAATGAAGCCTTCAGATGTTTACTGCTGAGTGCTGCCATCAGACCGTTTTCCAACTCATGATACCAGTTTGAAACGAACATCTTGGGTTCAATCCATACCGCAATTTTCATTGCCTGCTCCTTTAAAATGCTTTATTTTTTATAATATCATATATATCGATCATATTCAACCCTAAAAAATGATACGTGCTTGTGCAATTTTGTCGTATAGATAAATACCGCCTGTTCATCTATGATTGTATTTGTAAGATAACACAAATGCAAAACCTTCCAGGAGGTAGAATTATGCAAAACGCATATGCAGTAAAAATACCAGTCGGGCGGTATCCTCGTACAGAACGGGTTACGAAGCTTCGGGAACGGGCGCTGCGTGCTATAGATACGCACGCAATGTGGTATCAGCGGTCAGAGACAAATGCTGATGACAGGTATGGTTGGGATGATCGCCAGCTTCTCAGCTTCTATAAAGCATGGCTCCGGCATCGTGATGCGCCGACGACGCTACTTCGGCGGACACTTGCCGAAGCAGATATGATTGCAAGCGAACCGGTAATTATTTCAGAGGATGACCTGATATGCGGTCAGCCGAATGTGACGGCGCTTTCCGATGCTGAACGAAAAGAATTTGAAGAATATCGAACACAGTACATTCATCAGGTCCCGCAAGTGCTTGGCCGTACAGGACACATGGGACTTCGATTTGAAAAACTGCTGGAGCTTGGCATTGAAGGAATTCTGTCAGAAATCGATATTCACCGCCAGAAGCTGGATGAAAACAAAACGCTTGAATATACGAAAAAGACAGAATTCTATGATTGCTGCGAAGTACAGCTTCGCGCGTTGTTGACGCTGGAAGATCGCTATGCAGCGGAGGCACGGAGCCGTGGTTTCAACGAATTGGCTGAGCTGATAGAACGTGTACCGCGCAAACCAGCTAGAACGTTCCGCGAGGCGTTACAGTCCATGCACTTCTATAGCTTCATTCTGCGAGATCTCTTTTCCTGCGGTCGTCCAGATCGATATTTGATTAACTATTATCGAAAGGATATTGCAGAAGGAAAACTGACCGTGGAAGCAGCACTTGAGCTGATCGACTGCTGGAATTTGCAGTATACCTTCTATACTCGTCCGACAGCGGCGGTGTCCTATATTGTCGGTGGGCTTGCGCCGGATGGAACACCCGTATGTAATGAGTTGACTTGGCTGTTCTTACAGAGTATTGAGCATGTCCGCCTTGCGTATCCAAGCGTTGGGCTTGGCTATTTCAAGGGCATGGATGAAAATCTTTTGGCTTATGCATGCGAGCTGTTGTCGCAGAATTTGACGCATCCTGCAATTTTTAACGACGACGCGATTCCTGCCTCTTTGCATGCATCGGGTCTTGCAATGGAACATGCCAGAAATTATATCAATTCCACCTGTGTAGAAATTACACCGATAGGCTGTTCCGGATTCTGGGCAACCAGTCCATACCATAGTTGTCCCAAAATGCTGATGGACTTGCTTGGTACCAAGCGGGATTTCAAAACGATTGAAGAATTGAAGTCCGCATATTGGTCATGGCTGTTTAGCGAGGTAAGACAGGGCCAAATCCACCAGAATTATCTTCAGCTTGAACGCATGAGAAACGGCGGGGAATCACCGCTCGCAGCGTGTTTGGTGGACGACTGTCTGGCACGCGGAAAAGGTATCGATCAGGGCGGCGCATTATATAACCATGTTCTCCCTGATTTTATCGGAGCAACAAATACGATTGACGCCATTGCGGACATTGAGCAACTTGTTTTCAAAGAGAAGAAGCTCAGTCTGGACGAGTTGTATGAAATCCTCTGCAACAACTTTAGTGGGCACGAAGATCTTCGGCAATACATTATCCAAAAATGCCCGCATTTTGGAAACAACGAGGCAAAGATGGACGCTTGGGGCGCAGAATTCTATCAAAAGTTGGTTGAATCCTGCCCGAAGCAGGAAACGCTTCGTGGCGGGAAGGTGATTCCGGGCGCATTTGCATTTATGATGCATGAGGATATGGGAAAGGTCTGTATGGCGACGCCGGATGGTCGACTTGCTGGAGAAGCATTCAATGGTGGCTCTGATCCGGTCTCCGGTAGAGATATCAAGGGACCGACAGCATCGCTTCTGTCTACAACCACATGGGATCAAAGACCTTTCCTTGGTGGTATTGCAGTCAACATGCGGTTGAACCTTTCTGGAATGACTGAGGACAAAATGATTGCTGTCAAATCGTTGATCAAAACATTTATGGCACGCAATGGTTTTGAACTTCAAGTCAATGCTGTCAGTCCTGAGACTCTGGAAAACGCAATGCGTGAACCGGAGAAATACGCGGACCTTCTGGTCCGTATTGGAGGGTATAGCGACTTTTTTGTACGTCAATCCCCGCAGCTACAACGTGAGATTCTTGCGCGCAGCTATGGTGAGCTCTGATGGCACACGATACAGGAATTGTATTTAATATTCAGCGTTATTCCATCAATGATGGTCCAGGTATTCGGACATGTGTATTTTTGAAGGGGTGCCCGCTAAACTGCTTGTGGTGCCATAATCCGGAATCAAAATGCCGCGAGCCGGAATTGTCTTTTTCTCCCGCAAAATGTATTGGGTGCGGAAAATGTCAACAAGTCTGTCCGCGAAACTGTCACAGTTTCGCGAATGGGAGACATTTGATTGATAGAGTCCGCTGCAAGAATTGTGGAAAATGTACGCGGGTATGCGTAGGCGCGCTGGAGCTGATCGGAAAGGAAATGCAGGCGTCTGAGATCATTACCGAGGTGTGTAAGGATCAGCCGTTTTATGAAACATCTGGCGGAGGTGTAACGTTCACGGGTGGAGAGCCATTTGCGCAGCCTGAATTTCTACTTACACTTCTTCAGGAAGCAAAGCGTCAGGGCCTGCATGTTTGTGTGGAGACCTGCGGCTTTGTGCGCAGAGAGGTGCTGAAACAAGCAATCCCATATATAGATTTATTCCTCTATGACTGCAAAGAGACAAATCCAGAACAACACAAGAAATTCACAGGCGTTGATAATAAATTGATTCTGGACAATTTGGATTTCATTTCTAATCTTGGGAAAAGGATTGTGCTTCGCTGTCCGCTCGTTCCGGGTTATAATGATCGACAGGAGCATTTGAAAGCGATCGCTGCTCTGGCAAACAAATATTCCGGTATTATCCGTATTGATGTGGAACCGTATCACCCGCTGGGAAAAGATAAGGCTGAAAGCATCGGGCAGATATACCAGATTCAAAATTCCACAATTACGTCAAAAGAACTTACGGCGGAGTGGATCGATACAATCCAGCAGTTTACAGATTGCGAAGTACGAAAGGGGTAAAGACATATTGAGCAGAGTTGTCCTGATTACAGGCTCGACTAGAGGGATCGGTTTTGCTGCCGCAAAAATCTTTTTGCAGTCTGGTGACAAAGTGATTCTTGTTGGGCGCAGTGAAGATGCGCTCAGCAGAGCAGAAAGTCAACTAAATGGTCAAACGGCTACGCTTGTGTGGGATCTGCGGGACATTTCCGCCATACCCAATAAGGTTGCAGAAGCAATTTCAAAATTTGGACGATTGGATGTTGTCATAAACTGTGCGGGGTATCTGTCAGATTCCTGCCGGAAAAATGATTTTTTTGCGGTACGACCAGAAGAATGGGACACAGTCATGGACACAAACGTCAAAAGTGTGTTTTTCCTTTGTCAAAGTGTTCTTCGGTATGTGCTGGAACATCAGATTACAGGACATATTGTGAATGTCTGCTCGGAAATGGCGTTTCGCCCGATCTGGTACCCATATGGTGTCAGCAAATGGGGGCTGCGCGGACTGACAGAAGGGCTTGGACGTTTGATGGCACCGCATGGAATTACTGTGAATGGCGTTGCCCCTGGTCAAACTGCGACTGAAATGATGGGATGTAAGTCTGGCGATCCGCTTACAGAGCCCTCGATTCCGCGTGGGGTTATGTCCACACCTGAGGAGATCGCCGCCGTGATATACTTTCTGGCAAGTGAGGCCGCCAGAAACATCATGGGTGAAATCGTAATATCAGATGGCGCAAGACATCTGTATTAAAACACAAAAAGGAGAATGAAACATGAAAAAAACACTCGCATTGATTCTTGCTCTGTGCATGCTGCTTGCGTTATGCGCCTGTACGCAGGAAGCCCCAGCGGAGACTCCGGCTGAACCCGAAAAGGCCGATACGGAGGCTGTGGTGAACGAACAGCCGACTGAACAGGAAGGTACTGACGTTTCTGTGGTCAAGATTGGCTACCTGTGCCAGACCAAAGACTATGAATTCCACAAAAATGCGCTGGAAGGTACGATCAAGGCGGCCGATGAAGCAGGAATTGAGATGCTCTATCAGGTTGTTGGTACGGATGCGGCAGAAATCCGCAAAACATTCGATTCCTTCCTTGCGCAGGGCTGCAACGTAATCGTTGACTTCTCTTGTTCTTCCGAACCGAGCCAGCAGGTTGCAAAGCTTTGTGAGCAGAACGGCATCTATGATATTTGTGTCGACACAGACTGCACAGAGTACGGTTCCACGACCTATTTCTTTGGACTGAACAACTCCGATGCTGGCAAGCTGATGGGCGAGGAAGCTTATAACTGGTGTGTTGAGCAGGGTATTGCAGATAAGGTCGATCATGTGATTCAGGTCAATGCAAGCGCGCTTGGCGATGCAGTATGGTCCAGAACCAATGATGCTGTTAAGACGTTTCTGGAAAAGAGCGGCTTGAGCGAAGATGCAGTCGAGAATATCGATATTACGAATTACGATCTGGCTGATATCCGCCAGAAAGTACAGGACTATCTGCCGCTCTGCGCTGATTATGAGCAGATTGTGATTTTCAGCCTGTCCAGCTCTTGGACGCCTGCGATTGTTGCAGCAGTTGACGCATCTGGATTGGATACGATCAACTACTTCAGCGTTGACGGTGTTTCCGAAACAATCAACACCTTCCGTGCCGCAAAGAATGGTGAGGACACCATTCTGAAGGGAGAGGTTGCCACAAGCCCTGAGCTCTACGGTGTACGTCTTATTGAGATCGCACAGCAGCTCGTTGCAGGCGAAACACTTGATAAGTATAATTACTCCATCAACCATTGGATGACCAAGGATAACGTCGACGAACTGTATCCGGAATAAACAAGCTTTAGTCGCACTCCCGCAGGAGGAAACTCCTGCGGGATGCAATAGGGATGATTGAGGTGGATTTATGAGTGAAGCCATATTGGAAATGCGGGGGATTACGAAGTCATTCCCCGGAGTTAAGGCATTAAGTCAGGTAAACCTGACACTAAACAAGGGCGAGGTTCTTGCGCTGATTGGGGAAAACGGGGCTGGTAAATCCACGCTGATGAAAATCCTTTCCGGTGCTTATCAGGCAGACGAGGGAACAATCGTTCTCAAAGGAAAAGAATATAAGCATTATCGTCCGGATGAAGCAATCGGGAATGGCATTTCTGTTATTTATCAGGAACTCAACGATCTTCGTTCCATGAGCATAGCGGAGAATATTTTTGTTGGACATCTTCCTGAAAAAGTAAAAGGAGTTGTCGACTATCAGACCTTGCGGAAGAAAAGTCTGGATGCGCAAAAGGCCGTTGGTTTGGATGCATTGGACCCGTTTTCTAACGCGGGCGTTCTTTCTGTTGCGCAACGGCAGTTAATTGAAATTGCCCGTTCTTTTATGCGGGGAGCTGACATCATTGTCATGGACGAACCGACTGCACCATTAACAGATACAGAAATTGAACAGCTTTACAGGATTATCCGAAACTTTACCGCCGATGGAGGCGCTGTCATCCTGATTACACATAAGCTGAATGAAGTGTTTGAGATTGCCGACCATGTGACGGTTTTACGTGACGGCAGAAATGTTATGGAAAAGCCTACAAAAGAGTTGACACAGCAGGAATTGATCAACGCAATGGTCGGTCGTGAAGTCAAACAAATATACGAAATGGCACCGCGCAGCATGACAAAAACGATGCTTGAAGTATCCAATTTGAGTAATGATACTGTACAAGGCATCAGTTTTGATATTAAAAGTGGAGAAATTGTTGCGCTCTATGGACTAATGGGTGCCGGATGTGAAGAAATCACGGCGTCTATATATGGCGTCCGTCCATGTACCTATGATTCTATTCGTCTGAATGGTCTGCCAATTCACCCGCGCAATCCCAGTGACAGCCTCGCGTCTGGAATAGCATATGTCCCAAGTGAAAGAAAGACGGATGGATTGATGCTGGGTATGAATATAACAAAAAATATTACGCTTTCAACATTGCGTAAATATACAAAACATGGATTGATGCAGACGAAAGAAGAAGCCAGAACAGCAACTGAGTGGATTGAGAAGCTGCGAATCAAGACCCCAAGCAAAGAAACACTTACGAATACGTTATCTGGCGGAAATCAGCAAAAGGTGGTCTTTGCAAAAGCAATGAACACCGAGCCGAAGCTTTTAATATTGAATGAACCAACCAGAGGTGTCGACGTTGGCGCACGCGCAGAAATCTATAAATTGATTGAAAGCTTTTGCCTGCAAGGAGTCGCTGTGCTGATGGTTTCTTCCGATATGCAGGAAACTATGTCAATCGCAGATCGAATCGCTGCCGTTCACGAGGGAAAGATAACAGCCATTTTTGAACGGGGGAGCTATACACAAACAGAGCTTGCACAGGCTGTGATCGGAGGATAATCACATGGAGAAGACAAAAAAATTTCTAAAAAGCGCAGGTACTGAATTAAGCATTTTTATCATTCTGATCGTCTTGATTTTGGCATCATCTTTTATTTCACCATATTTTTTGACAAAAGCTAATTTTGCAAATATCGGTACATCGTTTTCATATATTGGCACAATCGCGGCTGGGCTTACAGTTGTAATGCTGATGGGCGGCATTGATCTTTCGCAAATGTCGGCAATGGCTACCAGCGTTATGCTGCTTGGCATTCTGTCCAAGGCCGGAGTGAACATATGGCTTGCAATTTTGATTGCAGTTGCAGCCGGAACGATGACCGGCTTGATCAATGGCTTGATCATTACGCAGATGCACGTCATTCCAATGATTGCAACCATTGGTACACAGATGATTTTTCGGGCAGTTGCGTATATCAGCACAAACGGTACACAGATTGCACTGCACAGCTCCGTAATCGATGTGATTGGTTTTGGCAAAGCGTTTGGTTTTTTGCCGGTCATGTTGATCGTTTCTCTGATTGTATTCTTGGTAATCGGGCTTATGCTGAAATACACGGTACTTGGCAGAAAAATTTATTCAATCGGCTCCAATTCGGCAGCAGCGTATTTGTCTGGTATAAAAAATGACAAGATTCAGTTGATTGGTTACATTATTTGTGGCACAACATCTGGTATTGCTGCGGTGCTCTGGGCATCTCAGCTCAGCGCCTCGATTGCTACGGCTGGTGCTGGCAGCGAAATGACGCCAATCGCCGCAGCGGTTATCGGCGGTGTATCTCTCAACGGTGGTAAAGGCTCCGTTATTGGAACACTTCTTGGCGTCGCTGTTCTGACCGTGCTGGGCAATATTATGGTCTTAATGCGTGTGGACTCCTACTATCAAATGATGATCAATGGTATTATTCTGATCCTTGCGGTTTATATCGATATTCTTCGCAATAAAAAGTAAGCCGTTTGGTGGAAATCACATGGCAAGGAATCCGGCAGAAAGCCTTAGATGCTTTCTGTCGGATTTTTATTGTTTAGAGGAGTTACCTCTGAACCTGCAATGATAGTTGTGCCGCATAACCATCGCAGGCCATAGGCTGCGTTTCTGATTAAGCAGGATGAATGTCCACGTTGTTTCATCTGTCAAAGTTTGTCCAAGTGGGTCAAAGTTTGGCAGAAAGCCTGAAAAGCACATTGAAATGTACTATACTGGTATCAGCTCGGACGGGAAAGGAATGTATGACATGAAAGATGTTCAGAATGCTGTCTACTCTATCGTTGAGACCCGCGGGAAGGAATGTTATTGCATTTTATGCCATGCGATTGATGTCGCAATCGAACATCAGCCGAATATGCCGAGAATGCAGGTGATCTGCAATGAGGTTCGTATCCGAACAGGAAAACGCACAAACGAAGCCGTTTCACGGGCTCTGAATCGTGCGGCCAAGGATATCTGGCAGAATGGCCGCAGACGCGAACTGCGCGCTTACTGGATTGAGGAGCCGCCCACGGCAAAGGAGTTGATTTCTTTGATTTCAGCAAAGCTGTGGGCAGATCGGCAGACATAAAATAATTTTGAACAGCTTTTGAGTCCGAATATGTCAAATTGCGTCTCACGGTGAGACGCAATTCACCCACGATTTGAAGCCTATGTGGTTATGCGGCATGGCGCTTGCGTAAGACGGACAGGTCTGTCCAGTCTGCGGGGCAGCCTTCCGCAGCAGCGTACCGATTGCCATTCTGGAAAAGCGCATTACAGATCAATACGCTTTTGCGGGCTGACAATCCCGTTCGACAACTGAATAGGGTCAACCAGATACGTTTTTGTATGCGTGAGCCGGCAATGGGCGCGCGGGGATGTGCTGGAATCAGGAGGTGAACACCGATTCTGGAACGGAGCGATGACCGCAAGCATTGCAGACAAGCCGCGGCAGGCTTGCGGGCGACGACCGCATACGAAGGATAATGATACTTGCGTTAGCCATACGTCACAGAATGGAACGCCCCGCCATAAGCATGGAGGGAGGTAAGAGCCTATGGAGCGGTTTGCCGCCGCCGTCTGCCCGACCTGAGAAAAACGAAAGAACCATTTAAGCCTCTGTACGCCACACAAGCAAAAATGACCGTTTGAGGCATAAGATAGATGGTGTGTGACAATCAAGTATTGCTGAGGCTGAAGGGGGCTGTTTTGATGGAACAAACTCAGGAGCATAAAAAACCATGCCGCAGTATTTTCAAAAATGGACAATCAACAACAAGTGTAAATGCCTATACAAAAGCATGGATTACCCTCATCAATCAGGCCGAGAAGAATAAAAATGCCTGCAATGGTACAAAAAATGACAAAAAAGCCGTCATGTGATATACTGTTATTGGAGCAGCTTGTTCCTATCTTAAAGGAGATATGGACATGAAAGCAGCGATTTACTGCCGCTTATCCGAAGAAGATCGGAACAAGCAATTTGAAACAGATGACAGTAACAGTATTCAGAATCAGAAAACGATGCTGATTCAGTACACAGTTGAACAGGGGTGGGAGCTATACGACATTTACAGCGACGATGATTACACGGGGTCTGACCGTAAGCGTCCGGAATTTAACCGACTGCTTGCCGACGCAGAAAAGCGCAAGTTTGATATTATTCTCTGCAAAACGCAGTCGCGTTTTACACGCGAATTGGAGCTTGTAGAGAAGTACATTCACGGCCTGTTTCCGATTTGGGGCATCCGCTTTATCAGCATTGTTGACAATGCCGACACCGCGAATAAGGGCAACAAAAAATCCCGGCAGATCAACGGGCTTGTCAACGAATGGTATCTTGAGGATATGTCGGATAATATCCGAAGCGTCCTGACGAACCGGCGTGTAAACGGATTCCACATCGGCGCATTTGCTCTTTACGGATACAAGAAAGATCCGGAGCAAAAGGGGCATCTGATTATCGACGAGGAGGCCGCAGCGGTCGTCAGAGAGGTTTTTACGTTATTTGTGCAAGGATACGGCAAGACTGCAATCGCCCGAATACTGAACGACAGGGGCATCCCAAACCCAACCGAATACAAGCGCCTGCATGGACTTCGCTACAAGCAGCCGAAAACAAAAAACAGTACACTCTGGCGATATTTCGCAATCTCCGATATGCTTGTCAATGAAATCTATATTGGGAACATGGTACAAGGGAAATACGGCAGTATCTCTTATAAGACCAAACAAAATAAGCCAAGACCCAAGGACACATGGTATCGCGTTGAGGGAACGCACGAAGCGATCATTGACCGAGAACTCTGGAACAGGGTACAGGATTTGGTCGCTGAGAGAGTAAAACCTTTTGATACGGGGAATGTCGGTATTTTTGCGCGGAAAGTACATTGTGCAAGCTGCGGCTATATCATGCGATCCTCCAAAAACCGCGGTAAACATTATTTGCAGTGTGCAAACCGTCATGTTTCTGCGGATTCCTGTGAAGGTGCATTTATTCCTGTTACAGAGCTGGAGCAAATCGTACTGGGTGAATTGAACCGTCTGTCGGCTGAATATCTGGATAAAGATGCGCTGGAACAGAATCTTGAGCTGGAAGATAACCTGCACGGTAGGAAAGAACGGCTCCTTACAGAGTTGACAGCATACAGGAAAAAAATCGAAGAAGATTCCGAGGGTATCCGGCAGCTTTATGTAGATAAGGTCAAAGGACTCATATCGGCAGAAGATTTTGTTGAGCTGTCAAAAGAGTTCACTGAAGAACGGGAACGAATGAAACGTCTGATTGCGGAAGGCGAAGGCAGAATTGAACGGCTGGAAGAACAGATGCAATCAGAAGACCATCGCAAGGATCTGATCGCACAGTACATGAATCTGGAGCATTTGAACCGTGAGATGGTGGATGTCCTGATCGACTATATTACGGTTGGACGCAGAAACAAAGAAACACGTCAAGTTCCTGTCGAAATTCACTGGAATTTCTGACATTTTCCGCAAATATAGATGCAAAATGTTGCGTTTTCACAGTTGCAGCAGAGCAGAAGGCGCGGGTGACGTATGACAATATTCTGCGTATTTCCGACGACCCGGATGTGAACGACGCGATCCGCTTCCTGCGTGAGCGCGAGATCGTCCATTTCCAGCGCTTCGGCGAGGCCGTCGAGCTGCTGCGCCGGCGGCTGGACGAGAAAAATGTCTATTACATGAACCCCGCGCTCAATCTTCAGGCATAGGCATTAGAACCGAAATTTCAAAAAGCTCCACCGCCCGGCTTGGGCGGTGGAGTTTTTTAGTGGAATGCGTTTGCCGGGGCGCGTTATCCTCTCGTTTGCTGAGAGATGGCGCGGATGGCGTTGAGGGCGAAGTCGTGCTCCTCGAGGGTGATGACACTGCCGCAGTACGGGCACTTGGCGCTGGCGTTGATCTCGACGGGCGCGCCGCAGTTCGGGCAGTTGACGGTCTGCATGGGTTTGTCCTTCTCGGTCTTCGTGCCGGTCGTGCGGACAAGATCCCACTCGTAGACCATGAACTTCTCCTTGTCTCTGCTGCCGGAGATGAGCTTGCCGGTCTTGTCGTCGAGCGTGTAATCGACGATGCGCGTGTTCAGACGGGCGACGAGCACATCGTTGCCGCCCTCCTGGCACCAGCCGCGGAAGTTCACGGACAGCACAGCGATCCGCTCGACATAGTTGGTCTGGCCCTGCTGCTTCTTGCGCTGGAGCTGATTGTCCATCTGCGTGAAGAATGCGTCGGTGCAGTACGGGCGGATAGGCGTAATGTCCTTCTTCTGCCAGCAATCCTGCATCTGTACGTACAGGTTCGACAGCTTGGAGGTCAGCTCGGTCTCGTCGAAGTTTTCGTCGAGCTGCTGATATTCGGTCATGGGCTTCAGCTTGCGGTTCGCAGCCGCGGACCAGCTGGTGCCGCCGGACGCTCCCTTCTTCTTCTTTGTGCGTGAGGTCGAAACGATCGCGATGAAGACGATGATGGCTCCGACGACGATGGTACTGATCCCGCCGGAGGATTCGGAGCTGCTGGAATAGTCGGAATCGCTGCTGCTCCAGTCCCAATCGGAGTCGGAGCTGCTCCAATCAGAGGAGCTGCCGTAGTCGGAATCGCCGGAATAATCGCCGAAATCGGCCCCGGCGGGTAATACGGCCAGCAGCACGAGACAGGCGCACAGCGCCAGCACGAACAGCCGCCGCAGGAAGGTCTTGGACATGAAGGATCCCCCTTTTTCTTTCTTTTTCCCTTCCAGTATATCATGCGATGCCGCATACATGCAAGCAAAATAACCGCCGGACAGAAAAAACTGTCCGGCGGCTGTGCTTATCCGTGATAGCCGATGGCGCGGGAGATCGTCTCGGCTGCGGCGCAGACGAGGCGGATGGCGCGCAGGAACTCGTCAGACTGTACCTGCCGGAACATGCCGACGCAGCCGATGGCGTAGCGCACCTCGCCGGCCACGTCGTGGATCGGCGCGGAGACGGAGCGCAGACCGATCTTATATTCGCCGTTTTCCACGGCGTAGCCCTGCTCGCGGATGCGGGTAAGCTCGGGCGCGAACTGCTCCGGCGTGGTGAGCGTATGGGGCGTGAAGGCCTTGAGCTCGGTGTGTGTGAGAATGCGGCGGCACTCTGCCGGGGAGCTGTTGGCAAGGAAAAGCTTGCCCTGCGACGTGCAGTAGACTGGCAGTCTCGCGCCGACCTCGGACACGACGCGAAGACTTGCGCGGGACTCCTCCTCCGCCAGCGTCACGACCGCCGCGCGGTCGAAGACCGACAAAAACACGCTCTCGCCGAGCTCGGCGCAGATGCTCTGCATATGCGGGCGCGCGATCGCGCCGATGTCCCACGAGTTGGAGACGGCGCAGCCGTATTCAAACAGCCGGATGCCCAGCCAGTAGCGGCCGTTCGGCGTCTGCTCGATCAGACCCGATTCGCGCATCGTGGAGAGCAGACCATGGATCGTGCTTTTCGGCCAGCCGGTTTTCTGATAGAGCTCTGTTAAGGAAGCGGGCTGGCCGCTTTCTGTCAGAATGTCGAGAAGACGGATCGCCTTCGCAACGGAATGTATGGTTTTCCCTTCCTGTTCTGCCATGTCGGTTCCCTTCCTGCCGAATGTATTTTTTTAATTATACCATGACGAACATCGTTCAGCAACCGGGTACGTTCGGCATCGCCGAATTTTTCGCAGCATGCCGTGCGCAGGGCTTTGGCGATGTGCTAAATTCTGATTGCAATTATCACGGTTTTGTTATACACTAATCACAAATGCAAAGGAGGGCGTGCCGTATGTACCAGATCATGCTTGTGGAAGATGAAATGCTCGTCCGGGAGTCCATGGCGCAGAACACAAATTGGGAAAAATTCGGTTTTGCGCCGCCGCACGTCTTTGAAAACGGACGGCAGGCGCTCGATCAGCTCGAATCTGTGCTGCCGGACGTGGTCATCACGGATATCTGCATGCCCTTTGTCGACGGGCTGGAGCTGGCGCGGAACGTCTATGAGAAATTCCCGGAGACGATCGTCGTTGTGCTGACGGGCTTCAGCGAGTTTTCCTACGCGCAGAAGGCCATCCGGTATCATGTGCACGATTATCTGCTCAAGCCCGTCAGCCCGAAGGAGTTTGACCAGCTGCTGGAGAATCTGTCCGCGGAGCTTTCGCGCCGGGACAACCGGCAGGGGCTCTACAGCCGCGCCGTACTGGCCGACGAGGTTTTGAAGGATCATTTCTTCCAGGGGCTTCTGCAGCCCGACACGGCGCAGGAGCTGCCGGACACGGCGCTCGCCGCGAGCATCGAGCTCGGCGGCAGGCTGCATGCGGTCGCGCTGGCCGCGCCGGCACAGCGGCCCGAGGGCTTTGAGGCGCAGGGGCAGCGGGTGGCGCAGGGCTGTGCGCCCGCGCAGCTGCGTCTGCTCGGCGACCAGCACGTCATGCTCATCGTCAGCGGCGACGAGACGGCAGAGCTCATGGCGCGCACCGCCGCCGGAGCGCGCCATCTGCGCGCGGTGATGCAGGAAGCGGAGCTCACAGCGCCCATCGGCATCGGCGGGGCCTACGCCGGGCTCGGCGGCCTGCGGCGGTCTGCGCAGGAGGCGCAGCATGCGCTGGGCTACACGTTCTCCACGGGCGAGACGCTGCTGTTTGACCCGGAGCTGCGCAAATCCTCCGGCTCGCTGCAGACGGACGACTGCCCGACGGCGGCGCAGATCGCAAGCACGCTTCAGTCCGGCAGCGGCAGCCGCGCGCTGGAGCTGACGGGGACGCTTTTTACCTGTATGCGCCGCCGCAGGGTGCATGAGAGCGAATGCCGCCCCGTTTTGCAGCGGCTGCAGATCCTCGTAGCCTCGCATCTGACGCGTGAGCAGCTGCTGCGCGCGCCCGCCATGCTCCTGCCGCAGCAGGGGTACGCGCTGGAGGAAGTCCGGCTGTCCGTCGAGCGCCTCGAGGGCTATATCCTGCAGTGTCAGGCACAGCAGAACGACACGCCCGCCGCCCGCTGCGGCCGTCTGGCCGTCGCGTATATCAACGAGCACTATACCGACAGCGATCTGAAGCTGCCGGATCTGCTGGAGCATCTCGGCGTCAGCCGCAGCTATTTCTCGACTGTATTCAAGGAAAAGACCGGCCAGTCGTTCGTGGAATACCTCACAAACCTGCGCATGGAAAAGGCCAAGGAATATCTGCGCGAAACAGGGCTTTGCACGTATGAGATCGCCGAGCGCATCGGCTTTGCCGACCCGCATTATTTCTCGCTCACCTTCCGCCGTAGGACCGGCATGACGCCCAAGCAGTACAGAGAGGCAGAAACGAAGCAATGAAGGAACGCAGGCTTTTTTCCCGGCACTCCATCGGCACGCAGATCGCGGCGCTGTTCATGCTGCTGATCCTGGTCATTACGGCAGCGATGACGTATGTGTCGATCAGCGTCTCGACAAACGAGCTGCTGGACAACTCGACGGAGTACACCGAGCAGCTCATCCGCCGCGTCAATGCGGAGCTGGACATGTATGTGGAATACATGAAGGATATTTCCGATTTTATCGTCGACAACGGCGCCATCGCGGCCTATCTGAGCGCGGCCAACGAGCACAGGCTGACGGACGCGGCCTGCCGCAGCGCGCAGGAGCAGCTGGCCGCCGCGCAGAAGATCCGCTCGGAGATCACGGCCATCGCCCTGATCCCGGAGTCCGGCGGCGCGCTGTTCGGGAGCGAGGGCGCATCGCTCAACACCTATTCCAATTACCGGGACGCGGACTGGTACCGGAACGCGCTGCAGGAGCCGAACGAGGTGCAGGTGTCGACCTCACGCGTGGAAAACCTGATCGCGGGCCAGTATAACTGGGTCGTTTCCTTTTCCAAGGCCGTGTTTGACCGCGCGGGCAATATGCAGGGCGTTCTGCTCATCGACCTCAACTATCAGATCATCGACCGGCTCTGCGCGGAGATCCAGCTCGGCAGCCGGGGCTATATCTATCTGATCGACCAATCCGGCGGCATTCTCTGGCACCCGCAGCAGGATCTGATCTACGCGGGTCTGAAGGAGGAGAACGTCGCGGAGGTGCTGGCCGCGGCCAATGGCCGGACGCTCTCCGGCAAGGGCGGGGCGCGCAGGCTCTATGTCGCCTGCGAATCGGAGGCCACCGGCTGGACAGCGGTGGGCGTCGCCTACACGCAGGAGCTGCTGCGCAGCCAGAACCGGATCTACACGACGTATCTGCTCATCGCGGCGGCGGCGCTGATCCTTGCGCTGGTGTTCGCGCTCCAGCTCTCGCGCTCCATCGCCGGGCCCATCCGCCGGCTGATGCAGACGATGCAGCGCGTGGAGGACGGCGATCTGCATGTGCGCAGTCAGGTATCCTCCCGCACGGAGCTTGGGCAGCTGTCCGACAGCTTTGACCACATGATCGCCAAGACTGCCGAGCTCATGGACGAGCGGCTGCGCAGCGAGGAGCAGAAGCGCAAGAGCGAATGGAAGGCTCTGCAGGCGCAGATCCAGCCGCATTTTCTTTACAACACGCTCGACTCCATCATCTGGATGAGCCATGCCGGACGCAATGAGGAGGTCGTGGAGATGACGAGCGCGCTGGCGCTGCTGCTGCGCTCGTCCATTGGCGACGGCTCCGACACGAACACGCTCAAAAAGGAGATCGCCCATGTGCGCAGCTATCTGACCATCCAGAAAATGCGCTACAACGAAAAGCTCCGCTACGAGATCGACCTTGACCCGCAGACGGAGGACTGCCTGCTGCCGAAGCTCATTCTGCAGCCGCTGGTGGAAAACGCGATCTATCACGGCATCAAGGTCAAGCAGCAGGGCGGCACGGTGCGCATCGAATCGCTGCTGGAGGAGGACCGCCTGCTCATCACCGTCGAGGACGACGGCGTAGGCATGACGCCGGAGCAGCTGGAGACCATTCTCGACAGGAAGGAATCCGACGCGGAAAGCACCAAGATCGGCGTCTGTAACGTCAACGAGCGCCTGCAGCTGTTCTTCGGCCCGGACGCCGTCATGAAGTATTATTCAACGCCCGGCGTGCGCACGATGGTCATGCTCGTGCTGCCCATCGTGCGGGAAAAGGAGGAGGACAGCCATGCGGAGCATTAAAAAATGCGTTGTTCTTGTCCTGCTGCTCTGTCTGCTCCTGAATCTCGCGGGCTGCGCAGCGGCGCAGCGGCCACTGCGGGTAACGCTGGTGCTGAAAACCGTGACTGAGGTCGCGGAGTTCTGGGGGACGCTGCTGTCGGGCGTGGAAAAGGCGGCGGAGGAATACGGCGTCGAGCTGAAGGTCCTGACCTCGCCGCGCGAGATCGACATCGACAAGCAGATCGAGCTGATCCGGCAGGTCACGGAGGAAAAGCCCGACGTGATGATCCTCTCCGCTGCGGATTATGACCGCTGCGCGGAGGCAACGGAGGCGGCCATCGCCGCAGGCATCGGCGTTGTGGCGATCGACACGGATGTGAATGCCGCGGGCCGCGCCTGCTATGTCGGCAGCAACAACTATGAGATCGGGTTGGAAATGGGCCGCGCCATGGCATCCTATCTGCCGGAGGGCGGCAAGGTCGCGGTCATTCAGCATATGCTGACGACCACGACGGGCATTGAGCGCACGCGCGGCGTTCTGGACGCGCTGAAAGAGGCCGGGAACATCGACATTCTCGGCAGCTTCTGCTGCGACAACTCGACCGAGCAGGCCCGCGCGATCACGACGGAGCTGCTTTCCGCAGACCCGGAGATCCGGGGCTTTGTCTGCACGAACGAGGTCTGCAATGTCGGCGCGGCAAACGCGCTGGTCGATCTCGGCATGGGCGGGAAGGTCTTCGTCGTTGGCTGCGACAATTCCCAGCGGCAGATCCAGTTTTTAGAGCAGAACATCATTCAGGCCATCGTCACGCAGCGGCCGTTCAACATGGGCTACATGGCCGTCCAGCAGGCCGTCCGCGTCGCAAACGGTGAGCAGACCGACGATTTCGTCGAGGTCGCCTGCGTCCTCATCACGCGCGAAAACATGTACACGCAGGAAAATCAGAAGCTCCTGTTCCCGGTTTTGGGCTGAATGCTCTTATCTTCTGCCTGTTTATAGGGGCCGACAGTGGACATCGGCTCCTACACGGGCGATGCTTTCAAGCATATAAAAACCCGCTGCACAAGTCTGTGCAGCGGGTGATTTTTATCCGATGCCGAGCATCGCGGTCGCGAAGGCGAAATAGACGAGCAGGGACAAAAAGTCCACGATCGTCGTGATGATCGGGGAGGCCATCACGGCCGGGTCGAAGCCGAGCTTTTTTGCCAGCAGCGGCAGCGTTGAGCCGACGATCTTTGCAAGGCAGACCGTCACAGCCATCGTCGCGCAGACGACGAACGCGACAAGATACGTCACGCTCTCGCTCTTGAGCAGCAGCATGTCAACCACGATGATCTTTGCAAAGCACGCAACAGCCAGACACACGCCGCAGAGGACGGACACGCGGATCTCCTTCCACACCACGCGGCCAAGGTCGCGGAACTCGATCTCGTTCAGGCTGATGCCGCGGATGATGGACACACACGCCTGCGAGCCGGAGTTGCCGCCGGTGTCCATCAGCATGGGGATGAACGCAGTGAGGCACGGCAGGGCTGCCAGAGAGTTTTCAAATCTTGTGATGACGATGCCCGTCAGCGTCGCCGAGACCATCAGCAGCAGCAGCCACGGGATGCGGTTTTTCCAGATCTCGATGGGCGTCGAGCGCATGTACGGATGCTCGGACGGCAGCATAGCGGCCATCTTTTCCATATCCTCCGTGGCCTCGTCTTCCATGACGTCCATGGCGTCGTCGAAGGTCACGATGCCGACCAGCCGGTCTTCTGTGTCCACGACCGGCAGGGCGAGGAAATTGTACTTGCTGAACATCTGCGCGACCTGCTCTTTATCGTCGAGCGTGCCGACGGTGATGACGTGCTCCTGCATGATGGACTCGATCGTCGCGTCGTCGTCCTCGCACAGAAGCAGATCCTTGACGCTCGTAAGGCCGATGAGCTTATGGCCGCGCGTCACGTAGCAGGTGTAGATCGTCTCCTTGTCGATGCCCGTGCGGCGGATGCGCAAAATCGCTTCCTCGACCGTCATATTCGGGCGCAGGGAGACATATTCGGTGGTCATGATCGAGCCGGCGGAATCCTCCGGGTAGCGCAGGATCTCGTTGATCTGCTTGCGCATATCCGGCTCGGCCTGGGTCAGGATGCGCTGCACGACGTTCGCGGGCATTTCCTCCACGATATCGACGGCGTCGTCGACGTAAAGCTCGTCGATGACCTCCTTCAGCTCGGAATCCGAGAAGCCCTGAATCAGGAGCTCCTGCGCCTCCGGCTCCATTTCGACGAAGGTCTCGGCGGCCAGCTCCTTCGGCAGGAGCCGGAACAGGAGCGGCAGGCGCGCCTGATCGAGATCGTCAAAAATGGCGGCGATATCGGCGGGATTCATGGTGCTGAGGATGTCGCGCAGAGAATGATACTTCTTCTCGTCGAGCAGCATGGTCAGGGTCTTTTGCAGGGAAAAATTGCTTTCTGCCATGTCTTGTTCCTCCTAAATGTAAAGAATAGGAAGGTAAAGACACAACGCAGGCACATCAATCGAAGAATGACAGGGGCTGCAAGCACCGGACGCCCAAGGGCGGCTGGGGCTCGGGCCGACTTCGGCCTGCAGATGTGCCGCTACTACTTCCTGCGTCCATTTGTGCTTCCCCCTTTTTATTTCAGAATATCGGGCGCAACAGAAATCGCCCAACCTATATAATAGGTTGATTTTCCCCGTTTGTCAACCGAAATCCGAACGGATGATAGTAGAATTTTGATGGATTCTATGCTATGATAGTCAAAAATCTGACAAGAGGTGTCAAAATGGCAACAGAAAAGCTCTATTACCGGGACGCGCATCAGGCCGCGTTTGAAGCGCGCGTCGTGTCCTGCCGGCCGGGAAAGCACGGCTATGATATCGTGCTGGACAAAACCTGCTTTTATCCCGAGGGCGGCGGCCAGCCGGGCGACACCGGCTTTCTGTCCGGCATCCGCGTGACCGACACGCATGAATGCGGCGGCGAGATCGTCCACCACTGCGCCCAGCCGCTTGCCGAGGGGCAGCGCGTCGAGGGCCGGATCGATTATGACAGGCGGTTCGAATTGATGCAGCTGCATTCCGGCGAGCATATTCTCTCCGGCGTCGTGCACCGCCGCTTCGGCTATGAAAACGTCGGGTTCCACATGGGCGCGGACTTTGTGACCATCGACTTTTCCGGTATGCTGACGCAGGAAGACCTGTCCGCCGTCGAGGCCGAGGCCAACGAATGGGTCTGGAAGAACGTTCCGATCGAAATTACATATCCGGATGCCGAAGCTCTCAAAGCCATCCCCTACCGCAGCAAGAAGGCGCTGACCGGGCAGGTGCGCATCGTGACAATCCCCGGCGCGGACATCTGTGCCTGCTGCGGCACGCACGTGTCGAATACCGGCGAGATCGGCCTCATCAAAATTTTCTCGTGCGTAAAGTTCCATGACGGCGTGCGGCTGGAGATCCTCTGCGGCAGACGCGCGCTGGCCTATCTGAGCGCCGTCGCAGAGCAGAACCGGCGCGTGTCCGGCCTGCTGTCGGCCAAGCCGCTGGAGACGGCCGCCGCCGTGCAGCGGCTGCTGGACGCGGAAGCCGCGCAGAAGCAGCGTGCTGCCAGCCTGGAGGAGGCCGTATTTGCGCAGAAGGCGCAGGCGCTTGCCGGAAAAGGGAATGTCCTGCTGTTTGAGCAGCCGATGAGCCCGGACAGCCTGCGCAGACTGGCCGATCTTGTCATGACAGCCTGCGGGGGCCGCGCGGCCGTTTTTTCCGGCAGCGACGCAGACGGCTATAAATACGCCGTTGGCGAGCAGGACGGCGATCTGCGGCTGCTGGTAAAAGAATTAAACGCACAGCTGCGCGGGCGCGGCGGCGGCAAGCCGTTTTTTGCCCAGGGCAGCGTGCAGGGCACAAAGGCGGAGATCGAAGCGTTCTTCGCGGATCGCTGAGGAGGAGAAAACATGCTGCAGGATCTGTATCCGCATATCTATCACAATGAAATGGCGTGGAAAGCGCCGTCGCCGGACGATATTGCGCTGATTTTTGCACCGGATCATACGGTTTACTGCAATCTGAGCGGCGAAACGCTCACGCTGCCGCGGATGCGCGATATCGCAGGCGGCGAGGCGCAGTACGCGTTTTCCATCGACGAAACGGCATATTATCTCGTCTCCGCCCACCCCGGCGAGACGGACGCGTTCCGCTATGTCCCCTCCGCGTCGCTCCGCGCCATGACAGACGGGACGAGTCCCGCCCTGTTCGCCGCCGCCGCGGGCGAAAGCCTGCACCGCTGGTATGATTCCCAGAAATTCTGCGGCAGATGCGGCGCACGCATGGAAAAAAGCACTGCGGAGCGCGCCATGGTCTGCCCGCAGTGCAAAAACACCGTCTATCCGAAGATCTGCCCAGCCGTCATCGTCGCCGTCCACGACGGCGACCGGCTGCTGCTCACGCGCTATCGCGGCAGACCCTTTAAAAAATACGCCCTCATCGCGGGTTTCAACGAGATCGGCGAGTCGATCGAGGACACCGTGCACCGCGAGGTCATGGAGGAGGCGGGCCTCCGGGTCAAAAACCTCCGCTTCTACAAATCCCAGCCGTGGGTGTTCACGGATACGCTTCTGATGGGCTTTGTCTGTGAGCTGGACGGCAGCGACCACATCACCGTGCAGGAATCCGAGCTGGCCGAAGCAAACTGGCACCTGCGCAGCGAGCTGCCGGAGGATCACTCCCACATCAGTCTGACCGGCGAAATGATCGAACAGTTCCGTCTCGGACGGCTGTGACCCTGATCCGCCCCGCTCCCGCAGGCGCACTGCCATCACCTTAAAGCCAAAACCGACCAGACCTGTGCGGAGATCGCCAAAAACTCGAACCGTGTTTGCAGGGGCGGAGCTCTGCTCCTACCAATTGCATTCGCTTTTCACCGGTTTTCCCATAAATCAAACGCTGTCGTCTTAAACAGTCGATATTGCCCGCAGGCGGGATTTGAGCAGGCCGATGGCGTAGTACATTGTCTCGTAGCGCAGATACTGATCCGCGTTCGCGTCCCACAGGACGCGCAGACGGGGCGCAAATTCGTCGTCGCCGTGCCAGAATTGGACGGCAATGCGCAGATCCTCGAAGAACGGGAGCGTGAAGCCCAGATCCGCGCCCGCCATCGGCGCGCCGCCGAGGCGCAGACAGGTACGCTCCAGCAGCTCCGGCTGCCGGTCATACAGCAGCTCCAGCTCATCCGCGCGCTCCGGCTCCATCAGGCTCCGGTGGACCTGTCCGCCGAAATCCAGCGTTGTTTTCCACTCCCCTGCCGCTCTGCGGCCCGGCTTTGCGTCGCAGAGCAGGTCGAAGATCGTGAGCGTCTCGTCAAACCCGTCCGCGGCCGCCCACGCGCCGGCCTCCCGGCGCGCGATATGCCCGCCCGAACGGCCGACGCGGTAGTCTTCACTGAGCAGGCACAGATATAAAAAATCCGCATCCGTCCGCAGCCCATGCGCGCGGGCGACTTCGTCCAGATCGCGCGCGCAGAACAGCTTCCGCGCCTGTCCGGCCTGGATCGCGTAGTTGTTTTTCCGCTCCATGCGCGTCTCAGCCCTCCCGCAGCGCGCGGTAGAGCGCGTCCATGTCATCGCAGATGGTTTCGGCCCCCGCGCCTACAAGCACATCCCGGTCGCGGAAGCCCCAGCTGACCGAAATGCAGGGCAGGCCCGCGTTTCGGGCCGTGGCCACGTCGACCTCGGAATCGCCGATGTAGACGGCGCGCAGCGCCTCGGCGCCCAGCTGCCGGACGACCTCAAACACAGCGTCCGGGCAGGGCTTTTTGCGCACGCCGTCCTTCGCGCCCACGCTTGCGGCGAGAAGTCCCGGGAAATACTGCTCCGAGAGCGTCTTCACGGCGTAGTCCGGCTTGTTGGAGACGACGGCGGAGACGGCGCCGTCCGCCTGCAGCTGCCGCAGCAGCTCCAAAATGCCGGGATACGGTCTTGTGTGATCCGCGCAGTGGACGGCGTAATAGGGATTGAACGCTGCAAAAACCGCGTCGATCTGCGCTTCGTCCGTGCCTGCCGGAACGGCGCGTTCGATCAGCTTCCGGATGCCGTTGCCGACGAACGCGCGCACCTCCGGAAGCGTTCTGGGCGCGAAGCCCTGCGTCGAGAGCGCATAATTGAGCCCCTGCCGCAGATCGGCCAGCGTGTCGAGCAGCGTCCCATCCAGGTCAAAAATTGCAAGCTGATACATCGATAAACTCCCCGCTTTCGGTTTTTTCGATGCGATTATAAAAGTTGCGGCCTCCGCTTGTCAATGCTATAATACAGCTATTCTGTCAAAGAAGGACGAAAAAACATGGAACTTCATCCGATCACCGATTTCAGTGCCCCGGAGCTGGATATTTACGCGCGGCTGACGGAAAATCAGCTGGTGAACCGGGCCGATCCGGAAAACGCGCTGTTCGTGGCCGAAAGCCCGCTGGTCATCGGGCGGGCGCTGGACGCGGGCTGCGAGCCGGTGTCGTTTCTGATGGAGCAGAAGCATATCGAGGGCAAGGGTGCGGAGCTGCTGGCGCGGTGCCCGGATGTGCCGGTCTACGCGGCGGAGCTGGAGGTTCTGACGCAGCTGACGGGCTTTCATCTCACGCGCGGGATGCTCTGCGCGATGCGCAGGCCGAAGCTGCGCGACCCGGCGGCGCTGCTGCAGGACGCATCGCGCGTGGCCGTGCTGGAAAACGTGATGAACCCCACGAATCTCGGCGCGATCTTCCGCTCGGCGGCAGCGCTCGGCATGGACGCGGTGCTGCTGACGAGCGCGGGCAGCGACCCATTATACCGGCGCGCCGTGCGCGTGAGCATGGGCACGGTCTTTCAGGTGCCGTGGGCGTATCTGCCGGAGGACTGGACAGCGCTTCTGCACACGCTCGGCTTCCGCACGGCGGCCATGGCCCTGCGGGACGATTCCGTCCGGCTGGACGATCCGCGCCTCGCAGCCGAGCGGAGGCTCGCCGTTGTGATGGGCACGGAGGGCGACGGGCTTGCAAACGCGACGATCGCCGCCTGCGACTACACTGTCCGCATCCCCATGCACCACGGCGTCGACTCTCTGAACGTCGCCGCCGCCAGCGCCGTGGCGTTTTATGCGCTGGGGAAGGTGTAGCGCTGCATAGCAGTTTGCAGGGGCGCGGCTCTGCTAGGGTGTAGCATGAAAAACGATTCTTTTCAGCAAAGCACTGGCGCGGGAGCGCCCTTGGCTCCCCTTTTAAGGGGAGCTGTCAGCGAAGCTGACTGAGAGGTCGCTGCAGCAGCAGACGGTACGGATTC
>CAKUND010000005.1 GCA_934668295.1 uncultured Oscillospiraceae bacterium | reverse complement strand
CGGCGCGTGCAGACGCGGCTCGACGGCGTGACCGGCGCGGCGCAGGAAAATCTGTCCGGCGTGCGCGTCATCCGCGCTTTTACGCGCGAGCAGACGGAAACGGCAAGCTTTGAGGAAAAGACCGCGAGTCTGTTTTCCGCGCAGCAGTTTGTCGGCAGGCTCTCGGCGCTCCTGAATCCCCTGACGTACGTCATCATCAATCTGGCCATCGTGGCCATCCTGCGCGTGGGCGGCGTCCGGGTCAACGAGGGCGCCATCACGCAGGGTCAGCTCATCGCGCTCTATAACTACATGTCGCAGATCCTGGTCGAGCTCATCAAGTTCGCCAATCTGATCCTGAACATCACAAAATCCGCCGCCTGCGCGGGCCGCATCTCGCAGGTGCTGGACACAAAGTCCAGCATGGTGAGCGGCGCGGACGCGCTGCCGGACGGCGCGGGAGAGGCGGAGCTGGAGCTCCGGCACGTCAGCTTCCGCTACCCGCAGGCAGGCGCGGATGCACTGACGGACATCAGCTTCCGCGCCGCACCGGGTGAGACGATCGGCATCATCGGCGGCACCGGCTCCGGCAAATCGACGCTGGCAAACCTCATCCCGCGCTTTTACGACGCATCGGACGGACAGGTGCTCGTGCGCGGCGCGGATGTGAAAACGCTTCAGCTGCAGGCGCTTCGGACGCGCATCGGCATTGTACCGCAGAAGGCGCTGCTCTTTTCCGGCACCATCCGCGAAAACCTTCGCTGGGGCAATGCAGACGCGTCTGACGACGCGCTCTGGGACGCGCTGCGCGCGGCGCAGGCCGATGGGGTCGTGCAGGATAAAAAAGGACAGCTGGACGCCGGGGTCGAGCCCGGCGGGCGCAATTTCTCCGGCGGTCAGCGCCAGCGGCTGACCATCGCCCGCGCGCTTGTGCGCAGGCCCGAACTTCTGATCCTGGACGACAGCGCCTCCGCGCTGGACTTCGCGACGGACGCGGCGCTGCGCAAGGCGCTGGCCCGGCTTCCGTGGAAGCCCACAGTTATCCTGATCTCGCAGCGCGTGTCGTCTATCCGACACGCAGACAAGATCGTCGTGCTTGACGACGGCCGCATGGCGGGACTTGGAACGCACGCGGAGCTGAAAAACACCTGCCCAGTCTATCAGGAGATCTGCCGGTCGCAGGAGAAGGGGGAGGCAAGCGCATCATGAAGCATACATCCTCCTGGGCGCTGCGGCGCGTGTTAAAAAGCCTCGGGCGGTATCTGCCGCTGCTGCTTGCATCCTTGCTGCTGGCCGCGGCCAGCGTGGCAGGCACGCTCTATATTCCCATTCTGGTCGGCGACGCGATCGACCAGATCGTCGGCCCCGGACAGGTCGACTTTGCCGCCGTGGGCAGTCTGGCAGTCAAAATCGCGGTACTTGCCGGCCTGACAGCAATTTTGCAGTGGGTCATGACGGCCATTCACAACCGCGTCTGCTTCTGCGTGACGCGCGACGTGCGCCGGCAGGCGTTTTCCCATCTGCAGCGGCTCCCGCTCGCATATCTTGACAGCCATCCCTCCGGCGATACGCTCAGCCGCATGATCGCCGACGTCGACCAGTTTGCCGACGGTCTGCTCATGGGCTTCACGCAGCTGTTTACCGGCGTTCTGACCATCGTGGGCACGCTCGGCTTCATGCTCTCGATCAGCTGGAAGATCACGCTGGTCGTCGTGCTGCTGACGCCGCTTTCGCTGCTGGTGGCGAAGTTCATCGCGGGGCATACCTATTCCATGTTCCAGCTGCAGTCCAAGGCGCGCGGTGAGCAGACCGCTCTCATCAACGAGCAGCTGGGCGGCCAGCGCGTCGTACAGGCGTTCTCACACGAGGACGAGAGCCTGCGCCAGTTTGACGAGATCAACGACCGGCTGACGGCCCACACCATGCGCGCGACCTTCTTCTCCTCCATGACGAACCCGTCCACGCGCATCATCTACAACATCATCTATGCCTGCGTCGGCTTTACCGGCGCGCTCAGCGCCGTGGCAGGCGCGATCACGGTCGGCGGGCTGTCGTGCTTCCTCAGCTACGCAAACCAGTACGCCAAGCCCTTCAACGAGATCACCGGCGTGATCACCGAGCTTCAGAATGCGCTGGCTTGCGCTGCGCGCGTGTTTGAGCTCATCGACGAGCCTGCCGAGACGCCGGACGCTCCGGATGCAAAGACGCTCAAGGCCGTCTCCGGCAGCGTGGAGCTGCAGAACGTCGTGTTCTCCTACACACCGGAGCAGCATCTGATCGAGGATCTGAACCTCTCTGTGAAGCCCGGCCAGCGCATTGCCATCGTCGGCCCGACGGGCTGCGGCAAGACGACGCTCATCAATCTGCTCATGCGCTTTTATGACGTGAAGGACGGCTCCATTTCCGTCGACGGCAGCGAGATCCGCTCCGTCACGCGCGAGAGCCTGCGTCGTCAGTATGGCATGGTACTGCAGGATACGTGGCTCAAGACCGCCTCCGTGCGCGAGAATATCCGCCTTGCAAAGCCGGAGGCGACCGACGCCGAGGTCGGGGCCGCCGCGCGCATGGCGCATGCGGATCCCTTCATCCGCCGTCTGCCGGAGAGCTACGACACCGTGCTGTCCGACACAGGCGGCGCGCTGTCCGCCGGACAGCGGCAGCTGCTGTGCATCGCGCGCGTCATGCTCTGCCTGCCGCCCATGCTCATTCTCGACGAGGCGACCAGCTCCATCGACACGCGCACCGAGGCGCACATCCAGCAGGCGTTTGACACCATGATGCAGGGCCGGACGAGCTTCGTCGTCGCCCACCGCCTGTCCACCATCCGCGAAGCGGACGTCATCCTCGTCATGAAGGACGGCCACATCATCGAGCAGGGCCGCCACGAAGACCTCCTCGCCAAAAACGGCTTCTACGCCAAGCTGTACCACAGCCAGTTTGAGGGATGATCAGCCGCCCGAACGCATAAAAATACCGCCGGAGCCGATCGCGGTTCCGGCGGATTTTTTCAGGCGTTTTGCAGCGCCTGCTGCGCTGCGCGCAGGCGGCGGCAGCAGCGGATGAAATAGAGGATCTCCGCCGCAGCGGTGATCGTCCAGGAGAAAATATAGAGCAGATACAAGGAAGGAATCGTGTGGAAGTGCGCGAAGATCGTATAGACCCAGATCACGCGGAACACGCACGAGCCCATGATCACAATGACCGTCGGCACAAAGCTGCGGCCGATGCCGCGGCAGGCGGCGATGGTACAGTCCATGAAGGCGCTGACGCAGTAGGAAAAGCACATGATCCGCATCCGCTCCATGCCCGCGGCGACAACGTCCGCGTCGTTCGTGAAGATGTACAAAAACGGCTCGCCGCACAGAAGAAACGCTGCGCCCAGCACCGCCGCGATCGCGAACGAATAGCCGAGGCTGATGTAGTAGCTTTTCATCATCCGATCCGTTTTCCCCGCGCCCCAGTTCTGGCCCATGAAGGTCGAGCAGGCGGTATAGAACGCGGCCATGACATTATAAATCACGTTGTCCACGTTGACCGCGGCGGAGTTGCCGGAGACGACGGTCGAGTCGAACGAGTTGATGCCGACCTGAATGAACAGATTCGCGACCGCGAAGATCATATGCTGAATGCCTGCCGGAATGCCGAGTCCGAGAATGCGCCCGGCCTCGCCGCCGTGCAGCCGCAGCAGCTTCCATTCCACACGGCAGCTGTCCGTCAGCCGCGTCATGTGCAGCAGCACGAGAACCGCCGACAGATACTGCGAAATCACACTCGCCAGCGCCACGCCGTCGGCGGCCATTTTGCAGACGATGACGAAGAACAGGTTCAGGATCACGTTCAGGATGCCCGCCGCCGTCAGATAGGCCAGAGGCCGCTTCGTGTCGCCGCTGGCGCTCAGAACGGCGTTGCCGAAGTTGAAGATACCGAGCGCCGGCATGCCAAGCGCATAAATGCGGAAATAGAGCACCGCGCCGGGCAGCAGATCGTCCTTCGTTTTCAGCAGCTCCAGCATCGGCGCAGCCAGGAAAAAGCACAAAGCCGCGATCACAACGCCCGACAGCGTACACAGGATCAGCGCCGTGTGGACACAGTTTCGCGTGTCTTCTTCCTGCCGCGCGCCGAGATACTGCGCCACGCGGACATTGACGCCGTTGGACAGGCCGATGAGAAAGCCCGTAAACAGCGTGACGAGCGTCGACGTCGAGCCGACGGAGCCCAGCGCCGTCGCGCTGGAGAATTTTCCGACAACGGCCACGTCCGCCATGTTGAACAGCACCTGCAGAAGCTGCGAGAAGATCAGCGGAATGCTGAACAGGAGAATGTTTTTATATAACGACCCTTCGGTCATGGTAATGCCGCCCGCGTGGGCGGAAAGCGTTCTCGCCATAACGACAGTTCCTCTTTTTCGCATCATTTGCCGCAAAGCTTCCCCATTATAGAGCCTTTCCTTCTGCGCGTCAAGCAGGGAAAACAGATTCCCGGGCGCGCCGCAGCGCGTCCGGGACAGGGCTTATTTTTCTGCCCGGATCAGGTTCTGATAGAACCGCACCGCGCCGGGCAGACAGCTGTATTCGATGTTTTCGTTCAGACCGTGCATGCCCTTCATCTGCTCCGGGCCATAGATCACGGGCGCAAAGCGGATGCAGCTTTTGCAGACGGGCTGATAGAACTGCGCGTCGGTCGCGCCGGTCATGACATAGGGGCTCGCGGCAAGACCGGGGAAGGTCTCGCCGATGACGCGCGTGAAAAGCGTAAACGCCTCGCCATGGATATCGACCGGGGGCGTAAAATCATTTGAATGGAGCACCTCGGTCGAAAGGCCGTGCTTTTCGGCAAGCTTTTGGATGATCGCAAGACTTTCCTGCTCGCCCTGATGGGGGATAAAGCGCATGTTGGCCCCCAGCGTCGCCTCCTGCGGAATGACGTTATACGCGTCGGAGCCGGACTGCGTGGTAAAGGCGATGGTGGTCTTCAGCATCGCGCCTGCCTGCGCGCTGACGGCGGGCAGAACGGCCTTCAGCAGCGGGGAAAACAGCCACAGATTGCCCAGCAGCAGCCGCAGACCAAACGACGACGCATAGCCGGACAGCGTTTGGAACATGGCCGCGACCTCCGGCAGGAGCTTCTTTTGGAAGGGGCTGCGCGTCTCGACCTCGTTTACAAACGCGGCAAGCCGTGCGATGGGCGTGTGCTTTCCGGGCGCGCTGGCATGGCCGCCGGTGGACTTCGCCGTGAATTTGACATCGGCCTTGCCCTTTTCGAACACGCCGACCATGGCGAAATTGCCGGGAATGCCGCCGATGGGCTCAGAAATAATGCCGCCGCCCTCATCGCAGAGCAAAAACAGCTCCACGCCGCGGCGCTGCAGCTCCTGAACCAGCTTCGGTGCGCCGTCGCCCGCCCATTCCTCCGTGCAGGACGAGGCCAGATACACATCTGTGGGCGGCGTAAAGCCCTCGGCCAGCAGCTGTTCGACGGCCTCAAAGAAGGCCATGACAGAGCATTTCGTGTCCGAAGCGCCGCGCCCCCAGACCTTGCCGTCCGCAATATCGCCGGAGAACGGCGCATGGAGCCACTCGCCCTCCGCCGGAACAACGTCCTGATGGCTCATGAGCAGGATGGGCTTTTCCGAGGACCTCCCCTTCCAGTAAAAGAGCAGGTTGCCGTCAATTTCGGTCTTCTCCAGCTTTGAGAAGACCAGCGGGAACAGCTCCGCCAGCGTTTTGTGGAACGCGCGGAAGCGCTCCGGGTCGTCGCCGCCCGCGTGGGAGGTCGTGTCGATCCGGATCATGGCGGAAAGCTTCTTTGCCAGCCGCAGCGCCTCCTGTTCGTCCTCCTGCGGCCTGTAATCCGACGTCTTTTTCGGGCTGAGCAGCGTCCGGATGACCGCAATGAGTACCAGCAGCACCAGCACGCCCGGGATCAGCAGCAGATAGCTCATGCCTGCGCCTCCTTGCCGGTCTTTTTCTTTTTATAGATGGTATACGCGATGCCGATGGCCAGCGCACCGGAGGGGATGATCATAAAGCTGGTGGACGAGATCAGCCCCGGCACGAGCGTAAACAGGACGCTCATCACAGCCAGCGGCGCGATGGCCACGACGATGTTTTTCCGGTAATACTGATACGCCATCGCGCCAAAGAGCGCCGGGACGACGTTTGCAAACGCGGGCTGCAGCGCGGGGCTCTGCAAAACCGGCTGCAGCGGCTGCAGCGCCAGCACGCCGAGCGCCAGAATGACGATCGTCACAAGCGACGATGTGGCAATGGAGAGCGTGGAGACGATCTCGTTTTCCGCCGTGCCCGTCTTGACGCCGGCCAGATCGCGGGCGTTCACCGCGCAGGGGATCTTCATGTTGATGAGATTGCCGGTAATAAACGCAAGATACCCGCCGCCCGCGCCGAGCATCGGCGTGTAGATCAAAAATTCCGCAACGCTGCTGACTGTCCACACAAGGCCGACGGACAAAAAGCCTCTTGCCGTTGCGCCGAGATCGGGATACGCGCCGAGCAGACCGCCGATGACAAACGGCGCGCCAAGCAGCAGCGCGACAGTCAGGATACTCAATACGCGGCCAAGCACATGCGTCTGTTTGCTGTACTGCGCCCAGAGGGCGTCCTTCTGTTTCTGTTCCATCCTGCGTCCCTCCTCAGATCAGTCCGACCAGCACAGCAGCCGCCATGCCCGCGAGCATACTGCCCGCGATCGAGAAATTTTCGACCCATGTGATGTGCTTCTTTTCCGCCAGATACACAAACAGCGCCATCACGCCTGCCGACACCGCCGCGACCAGCAGCGGCGTCCAGTCTCCGGAGAAGGTGAACAGACCGTTTGAGGAAATAAAGCCGCCGAGATAGCTGCCGATGTACGCGCTGACAAGGCCGATGAACATCGCCGTCATGGCAAGATCGCCGAAGCCCGCCGCGCCCTTTCCGCTGCCGGAGCCGGACGAGAGCTTTTTCGTGTAGCGCTTATTGAAGAAGATGGACAGCACGATGCCCCAGATGATGCAAAGGCTCATGAGAAGGGCGATGGTCGCGAAGCCCTGCGGGGTCATTTCGGCTGCGGACAGGCTTTTCATGCCGACCTGCTCGGCCGCCGCCTGCGCCACCTGCGTCTCATAGTGGAGCGCGCCGATGACGGACAATCTCAGCCACGGCCACGGCGTGCCGAGACTGCCGGACAGGGCGATAACGCCCAGCAGAATCCCGACGCTCGGCAGAGCCGAAAACGTCGCGCTGGAGACGACCACGCGCTTTAATCTGACCGGATCCATGCCGAGCGCAAGCCCGGCTTTCCATGCGCGGACAAGGAACACGATGCAGATGAGCGCGACAAACGCGACAATGCCGCCGCAGATGGCGTACATCGCCGGGCTGTTTAGCTGCGATAAAATAGACATAGGCACACTCCTCCCTTTTTCTGTGACCAGTATAGCACGCTTCCGCACGAAAGCCTAGCCAAATCCGAAAAAACACGTTGCACTTCGTTTCGTGCGGCAGCCCCGCTATGATTTAACACATATACTGGGGGTATTTTTCTTTACACTTGCGATTTGGTATCAACAGGCACTATTTGCGCTGCCTCCAGATAGTCTTCTTTGGTAATCATCATGTGGAGAAACCCATTTTCCACACCCAATTCCTTGAAGCCTGCTTTGCGGTGGGTTTCCCATGCGGCAATTTCGTTCCGTGCGGCCGCGAAGTCGTTATGGATTCTGGAAATACCGCAGACACGGAACGCGTGATCCAGCAGCAGTCTCAGCGCCGAAACGGCATAGCCCTTGCCGCGGAAGGGAGCGTACAGCACGATCCCCATATCCCACCAGTCCTTTTCTGGGGTATAGTGGAAGCACACATCACCGATCCATGCACCATCCAGGCTGCGTTTGATATAAGCATAGAAGCAATCCGGCTCATTTCCGATCCATCTATCGTACCAATCAGGCAGCACCTCATCCGGATAATCAATGCAGCCGGTGTCCCGATGGTATCCCGCATAGTCAACATCCCAGCCCGCGTTGTAGGACATCGTTTCCGGATCAGACGTCATCTGTTGATAAAACCATAGATCTTCCAGCTTGGGGATGTATAGTTCAAGTTTTTCCATATCGTTCACTCCTTGATCTTCGTTCCGCTCTGCTTGTCCTGCCGTCATTTTGAACACAATCGTATCATAGCATAAATCAGTCTGTTTTTGAATGGCATTGTATTGCTGCTCATATCTTTTCGTACCAGCTGCCTCCACGGTTTGTTGTTTTTATATATTCGAACAAATTTTCTAATAACGCTTGCATTGGATCCTACTTCGGTGGTATGATAGGAGCAGAAACCGAAGGGAGGTGTGACGCGTGGCAGAACAGGTGTATCTGGCGATCGATCTGAAATCCTTTTATGCGTCGGCGGAATGCGCGGCGCGGGGGCTGGATCCGTTAAAAACGAATCTTGTCGTGGCGGACGCGGCGCGGACGGAGAAGACGATCTGTCTGGCCGTCTCGCCGTCTCTGAAGGCATACGGCATCGCGGGCCGGGCGCGGCTGTTCGAGGTCGTGCAGCGCGCCGCGCAGGTGAACGCCATGCGGCGGGAGCGCGCGCCGGGCCGGCAGCTGCGCGGCGAGAGCGACAACGCGGACGAGCTTGCCGCGCACCCGGAGCTGGCGCTTTCTTATATCACCGCGCCGCCGCAGATGGCAAAATACATGCAGGTCTCCGCGCAGATCTATCAGATCTATCTCAAATATTTTGCGCCGGAGGACATTCACGTCTATTCCATCGACGAGGTCTTCATCGACGCGTCGCCGTATCTGCACACCTACGGCCAGACGCCGCGGGAGCTGGCACGGACGATCATTCTGGATGTGCTGCGCACGACCGGCATCACCGCGACTGCAGGCATCGGCACAAATCTGTATCTGGCAAAGGTCGCCATGGACATCGTCGCCAAGCATGTGGAGCCGGACAAAAACGGCGTACGCATTGCCTGCCTCACCGAGCGCAGCTACCGCGAAACGCTCTGGGCGCACCGGCCGCTGACGGATTTCTGGCGCGTCGGGCACGGGATCGCGAAAAAGCTCGAGGCGAAGGGGCTGTTCACGATGGGCGATATCGCCCGCTGCTCACTCGGGAAGCCGGATGAATTTTATAACGAGGAGCTGCTGTACCGGATGCTCGGCGTGAACGCGGAGCTGCTGATCGACCATGCGTGGGGTTGTGAGCCGTGCACGCTCGCGGATATCAAGGCCTACCGGCCGCAGACGCGCAGCATCAGCTCCGGGCAGGTACTGCAGTGCCCGTATGCGTTTGAAAAGGCGCGGCTCGTCGCGCGGGAGATGGCGGACGCGCTGGCCTTGGACCTGGCAAGGCAGGGACTCGTGACCGGCCAGCTCGTCCTGACCGTCGGCTATGACCGCGAGAGCCTGACGGATCCCGCCTGCCCGCCGTATCGCGGCCCGGTCACGACTGACCATTACGGGCGGCGCGTGCCGAAGGCCGCACATGGCTCGGAAAATCTCCAGAGGCCGACCGCATCGTCCAGGGAGATTTTGCAGGCACTGACAGCGCTGTTTGACCGGATCGTGGACCGCGGGCTGCTCGTGCGGCGGATGTACGTCGTCGCGAACCGCGTACAGCGGGAGCAGGACGCGCAGGGAGAGCCGGAATATGTTCAGCTCGACCTGTTTGCCGACGAGGCGGCCATTGCCGCGCAGCACGAGCAGCAGACCGCGCGCGAACGCGAACGGCGCATGCAGGACGCTGTGCTGGCTATCCGCGAGAAATACGGCAAAAACGCCATTCTGAAGGGCATGAGCCTCCGCGACGGCGCGACTGCCCGCCAGCGAAACGAGCAGATCGGCGGGCATAAGGCATAGAAAAAGCAGCCCCCGGCAGGGGCTGCTTTTAAAACGTCCTGTATTTAGTCTTACCGGACAGGGTCGTTTCGTCCGCATTTTGGTAGGGGCATGGCTCTGCCAACTGCGTCCGCGCTGCACCGGTCTCTCGCTTAGAACAGCGGCGTTCTTATTTCACCGCCCGGACAAACGCGGCCTTGTCTTCGGCCTTGAAAAACGCGCTGCCGGCGACGAGGACGTTGGCGCCTGCCGCTGTACAGACCTTTGCGGTCTGTACGTTGACGCCGCCGTCGACCTCCAGCTCGCAGCCGGGATTTTTTTCGTCAATATAGGCGCGGATCGCCTGCACCTTGGGCATCATGTCAGCCATAAAGCTCTGCCCGCCGAAGCCGGGCTCGACCGTCATGACCAGGATCAGGTCGACAAGGCCGATAAACGGCAGCACGGCCTCCGCCGGTGTTTTGGGCTTGACGCAGATCGCGGGCTTTTTGCCGCAGGCGCGGATGATGCGGAGCGCCTCAAGCGTATTTTCCTGCGTGTCGGCCTCGACATGGACGGTCACGATGTCCGCGCCCGCCTGGCAGAAGCGCTCGGCATAGCGCACGGGCCGGTCGATCATCAGGTGCACATCGAGCGTCAGGTCCGTCACCTTGCGGATGCAGGACAAAACGGGCAGGCCGATTGAAATATTGGGAACAAACAGCCCGTCCATTACGTCAATATGAACATACTCGGCGCCCGCCTGTTTGATCGTACCGATCTCACGCTCCAGATTTGCAAAGTCTGCCGCCAGGATCGAAGGGGATACACGGATCATAGGAAATGCCTCCAATACATAAAATAAAGCCGCGCACCGCCGCATGGCTGCCGGCATAGGTATGGATATGCGGGAAAGGGCCGGGCAGGATGCTTCCGCAGCTTCTCCCGCGCAGCCGGTTCCTGCCGCTGCGGAGGCCCTCGCGGCCTCCGCAAAAATATTATACCGTGCGCCGCAGCCGGTGTCAATCCGGTCTGACAGTTGACTTTCCGCTGCATTTGTACTACTATTATTTTGAGGGAATATCCAGAAAAATGCTTCGCCTTGTTACCAGCGAAGAAAGGACTGCCATGGACGAACAGAAAGAGAAAAAGGACGCGAAAAAGAAGCGCTCCGCGCTTCCGATCTACGCCATCGGCGCGGTGTGGCTGCTGTACGCGAAAAAGCTGGACAGCCTCCGGGGCATTGTCTCCTGCGCGGTCGTGTCGCTGATCGTGTACGCGATCCTGCGCATCGTGCTGCGCGGAAAAAAGACGGAGGAGCCGCCGAAGGCCGCCGAGCCGGAGCAGCCCCAGCCAAAGCAGGAAGAAAAAAAGCCCGAGCCGCAGCCGGAGTCCGGGGAAAAGCTCCCGCCTGAGCTGCAGTCGGTCATCTATCAGGGCAAGCGTGCCATCGCCGATATCCGCCGTTTGAACGACGAGATCCCCGACGAGCGCATGAGCGCCCAGATCGATCTTATTGAGCGTCTGACCGCCCAGATCTTCGGCTGCGTGCGGCAGCACCCGGAAAAGCTCAGCCAGATCCGGCAGTTCCTCAACTATTATCTGCCGACCACGATCAAGCTCATGGAGCAGTATGTCACGCTTCAGAACCAGAATGTCAAAACGGAAAACATCACCGAGGGCATGCAGAAGATTGAGGATCTGCTCGACAAGGTCATCGTCGCCTTCCAGCGGCAGCTCGACGCTTTGTTTGAGTCCGACGTCGTCGATATCACCGCCGACATCCGCGTGATGGAACAGATGATGGCCAGCGAGGGACTGACAAACAAAAAGGATTTCGCATAAACGGATTTTTTACAGATACAGGAGGAACAAACGATGGACGAATACATCCCCCAGCTCACCCTGACGCCGGATCTGAACGCGCAGCCGCAGCCGGAGGTCAAAAAGGAAGAAGATCTCATCACCAAGGCCCAGGCCGCGCCGGAGGCAGGCCCTGATCTTTCCGCGCTCTCCGAGCAGGAGCAGCAGGCGGTTCTGGCCTTCTCGAAGCAGATCGATCTGGAAAACGCACAGCAGATCCTCGAATACGGCGCGTCTGCGCAGAAGAACATCGCGGATTTCTCCGACACGGCGCTGGCCAAGGTCAAGACCGGCGATCTCGGCGAGATCGGCACGATGCTCTCCGGCCTTCTCGTCGAGCTCAAGACGATGGACGAGCCGGAGAAGAAGGGCATCGCAGGCCTGTTCCGCAAGGCAAAAATCAACGCCGAGGAGATGAAAAGCCGCTTTGCAACGGCGGAGGTCAACGTCGACCGCATCTCCGGAGAGCTGGAAAAGCACAAGGTCACGCTCATGAAGGACGTGGCCGTGATGGATCAGATGTACGACCGGAATCTGCAGTACTTCAAGGAGCTGACCATGTATATCCTGGCCGGCAGGCAGAAGCTGGCCGAGGCCCGCAGCACCACGCTGCGGCAGCTGCGCGAGAAGGCCGAAGCATCGAATCTGCCCGAGGATGCGCAGGCGGCCAACGACTTTGAAAACAAATGCGTCCGGTTTGAAAAGAAGCTCCACGATCTGGAGCTTACGCGCATGATCTCGCTGCAGACTGCGCCGCAGATCCGCATGATCCAGAACAACGACACTACGCTTGTCGAAAAGATCCAGACCTCCGTGCTCAACACCATCCCGCTTTGGAAAAACCAGATGGTGCTGACGCTCGGCATTGAGAATTCCCGCCGCGCCATGGAGGCCCAGCGGCAGGTCACGGATATGACGAACGCGCTGCTGCAGAAGAACGCCGATATGCTGCACATGGCCTCCGTCGAGACGGCGAAGGAATCCGAGCGCGGCATCGTTGACATGGAAACGCTCAAGCACACCAACGAGCAGCTGATCTCCACGCTCGACGAGGTGCTGCAGATCCAGACCGACGGCGCAAAGAAGCGGCAGGAGGCCGAGGCCGAGCTTCGCCGGCTGGAGGGCGAGCTGAAGCAGAAGCTTCTGCAGCCGCGCAGCTGATACTTTCATAAGGAGCAAGCATGAAATTCTTTCAAAAAACAGGCGTTGCGGTCGTCTTCACGGTGCTGATGATCGCCGCGGCGCTGTTCATCGGGCTGTCCCCGGCGCTCAAAAGCGAATCGGTTCCCGAATCTGCGGCGCAGACCGCCGCGCAGGAGCAGACCGTCTCCCAGACGCCTGCAGAAGAACAGACGGCGCAGACAAGCGCCAACACGGCGGCGGACGAGACGATCTCCGACAAATATATCCGCGACGGCGCGGGACTGTTCACCCGCAGCGGGGAGAGCGCCATTCAGGATCACAACAAAAAGATCTACAGCAAGACCGGCAGCCGCATCGCCATTCTGACGACGGACGGCACCGGCGGCAAGACGCTGGAAAGCTATACGAACAGCGCGTTTGATTCGATGGGTCTGAGCGAGTACGATATGCTCTTTGCCATCGACACCGGCGCGGAGCAGTGGTACGTGACGACAGGCGCGTATGTAGCGGACTTCACTGACAGCAAGCTGGAGTCGATCTTTCAGGACGGCTTTGCCGCCATTCTGGACGGCGACGCGGATGACGCGGCAGATACGATGTATGAGGATCTGTACAGCTGGTGCAAAACCAGCCTGAGCAGCGCCGCAAACACGGAGTATGTCCCCGCGCAGGATACCGGACGTGTCAGGAGGAAAAGCATGATCGGTACAATTATCACGATCCTGGTCATTTTCTGGATCATCAAGGCCATTTTCGGCTCCGGCCGCAGAGGCGGCGGGGGCGGCGGAGGCGGCTTCTGGTCGGGCCTGTTCCTTGGCTCACTGTTCTCGAACCGCCATCACCACCACGGCCCCGGCCCGCGTCCCGGCGGATTTGGTGGAGGCCCCAGACCCGGCGGCTTCGGCGGAGGCCCGAGGCCCGGCGGCGGCAGCCGCGGCGGCTTTGGCGGAGGACGGGGCGGCTTCGGCGGAGGCCGCAGATAAAAATTTTTCCAGCATGAAACGATCGCTTGCGCGCATACTAAGTCCGTACCTTAAAAAAGGAGGATGTTTTGTATGAGTTTTGCAAACGAAAAGGCTAATCACGCCATTGAGTGCCATGTGAGCCAGTGCAACAACCACTGCGGCTGCGAGGATTATTGTACCCTCGACAAGGTCTGTATCGGCACCCATGAAGCCGATCCGACGATCGATCAGTGCACCGACTGCCTGTCCTTCGTCAAGAAGTAAACACAACCGGCAAAAGCCACGCCGCAGCGAGCGCTGCGGCGTGGCTTGTACTTTATGCACCTGCTTTATTTCCGGATCGACAGCTCCAGAAGGGCGAGCGCTTCGCGCAGCCCGGCATAGAAGCCTGCCGCCGTGCGCGGCAGGGGCTTGGCCTCCTGGTACCAGTCGCACTGCTCCAGCTCCGCATTGCCGAGCGTCCGGACAAGGCGTCCGCCGAGACCCATCGCCTCGGCATAAGGCAGGATCCGGTAAAAATACTGGCTGTCCTGCGCGATCCGCGATTGCAGCTGGCTCTGCGTGACGCGCCGGAGGAATTTGCGGTAGCCCAGCGCCTGCGCGACGATCTCATCGCCGAAGGCTGTGCGTTTGCCGCCGTGGAGCGTCAGAACGCCGATCAGCACCTCGCAGACGATCACCAGCAGCACCGCGAGCAGTCCCTCGCCGAGCTGCGCCAGCACCAGCAGCGCGGCTGCACACACCGCCGCCAGCACCACCGCCGCATACTTTCCCTGATAATACGCCGAGGGCGCATACTGGATCACGCCGAACAGCACGCCGCCGAGCACGAAGATCACGACCAGCAGCAGCCAGCGTACAAAGCCTGCCGGAAGCAGCGGACTCGCCGCCTCCGCCGCGGCCAGCGCGCCGGCCAGAAGGCCGAGCGCGCGCATGATGAGCGGATTGCCGCTGGACTTTTTGTACAGCCGCTTCGTCCAGTAGCGCCGCAGGACCTCGTCGGCCTTTTCCGCCGTGCGCTTATACAGAAGACTCGCGCCCTCGACCACGTCGCCCTGCGAAAAAAGCATCTGGAACAGCCGAACCTCCGCCGGGCGGCGCTCATTGCCCATATCGACGCGGCGGCGCAGCGCCACACGCGCGTTTTTGCCGCTGAAAATCGTTAAGTACCCGAGACTGGCCCAATGGCAGACCAGCATATTGAACTGGATCGGCCCGCCCGCCAGCAGAAACGGCATGTCGCACGGCAGCGCAGCGTCCGGCGGCAGCATGCGCGAGGCTGCGTGCACCGGCGCGCTGCGCAGCGCCGAGAACCAGTAGCCAAACGCCAGCACAAGAAACAGCAGAATAAATGCCATGCCGACCCAGCTGAACGAAAGCGCGGTATAGGCCCCGGAAAAATAGGCCTTGTCCAGAGTGAGCGTCATTTCCAGCGATTCATGGTCCTTCAGTCCCGTCGCGATCACGCCCGTGATGCGCGATTCGGAGACATCCAGATCGATGTAGTCGGAGATCACATCGTCGTAATAGCCGCTGGTGAAGGCCGGATAGCTCTCAAACGGCTTGGGCATAGTGACGGTAAAGACGTATTTGGAGATGGGATAGCCCCACTTCGCGCTCATGAGCGGAAGCGTGAGCGTCTGCACGCCGTCCGCCTCGCTGGCAAGACCCGAGAGCGTATACATGACCGTGAACGAGCGCGACCCGGTAAAGCCGTTTGCATCGGTCAGCACCAGCACGGGGCAGTCGCCGTCGGTCTGCTTCTGCGCATCATAGCCCGCAACGGAGGCCTTCTTTGCGCCCGGGCTGAGCGGAAAGCGCAGCTGCGTCTGCGCGCCGCTGATCTCCAGCGTAAAGCTCTGCGTGACCTGACAGGAACCGCTGCCGGTCAGCGTGCAGTCTGTTTTCATTTCGGAAATAACGGGCTCCGCCGCGCAAACGCCCGTGCAGAGCGCCAGCAGGCATGCCAGCAGGAGCAGCAGCCGCTTCATGCGATCACCTCTTGCGTTCAGTTTCTCTCAATTTACCACAAACGCGTCCGTTTTGCAACCATAGCCGGAGCCGGCGGCGCTATGCGTTCCCCTTCAGGATCTCCAGCGCCTGCTTTGTGTCGCAGTCGAACAGCTCGCGCTCCCCTGCCTCGACGAGCAGCAGCGCGTCCTCATGCCGCCGGATGACGGACGAGCCGCCGCGGTCGGCTTCCAGCGCACACAGCTCCGGGAAAAACCGTGCCGGAAACAGACACGGATTGCCGCGGTTTCCGTTGTGCGCGACCGCCGCGATGCACTCCGGGTGCGCCCGCCATACGTCCACCACGCGGCGCACTGTCCCGGCCCGCAGCAGCGGCTGGTCGGCGACCATGTATAGTATCCCGGCGCAGTCCGCCATTGCCTGCGTACCGAGGCGGATGGTGCGGCTGATGCCGTCCTGCGGCCGGTCGTTCAGGATCGTATCAAAGCCCGTCCGGGCGGCCTCCTCCAGAAGCGCCGGATACTGCGAAACGACTGTGACGCGGGCAAACAGCTCTTTCGGGATCGCCGCAAGCGCCAGCGAGAACAGGCTCTGCCCGTCAAAGCGCGCGGTCAGCTTGTTTTCCCCGAAGCGGGAGGCATTCCCGGCAGCCATAAGCAGACAGCCGGCAGATAATTCGGACATATCGTGTACTCCTTGTGATTTTCTACAAAACAGTATAGCTATTTTTGCATATTTGCGCAAGAATCATACAGTTTTTTCGACATTCGCGAAAAAGTCGTTATTCAAAAAGTAGGATAATGAATTCGCTTTCTCTTGAAAAAGCAATATGCTACAATAAGAACAAATCAAAGCGGATAACTGGCGGAACCCGTGCGGAAACCGGCGGCTTTCGCCCATCACCCAGCAAAATGGAGGTAACCGAATGAACATCGTAGGCAAGAGCGAGGTTCGTGTCGACGCCTTTGACAAGGCGACCGGCCGGACAAAATACTATGATGATCTGGCCCCGAAGGATGCGCTGCTCATCAGAGTCAAGCATTCGACCATTGCGCACGGCTTTGTCAAGTCGGTCGATATCAGCAAGGCCGAGAAAATTCCCGGCGTTGTCAAGATCCTGACCTGCTTCGACGTGCCGGACATCCCGTTCCCCACGGCCGGCCACCCGTGGTCGATGGATCCGTCCCATCAGGACATTGCAGACCGGCACCTGCTGAACCGGCACGTGCGCTATTACGGCGACGATGTCTGCGCCGTCATCGCCGAGGACGAGGTCGCGGCCATGCAGGCTGTACGCGCCATTGAGGTCGAATACGAGGAGCTGCCGTTTGTGCTGGACGTGCAGAAGGCCATGGAGCCCGGCGCACCGCAGCTGCACGAGGCCTTCCCCAACAACATTCTCAAGCACACGACCGCCGCGGCAGGCAATTACGCCGAGGCGATCAAGGAGCCCGGCCTCATCAAGGTCGAGGGCTGGTACGAGACGCCCACCGTACAGCACTGCCACATTGAAAACCACGGCTGCTTCTGCTACGCGGAAAACGGCCGTCTGGTCGTGACCAGCTCCACGCAGATCCCGCACATCGTGCGCCGGATCGTCGGACAGGCCCTTGGCCGTCCGTGGGGCGATATCCGCATCATCAAGCCGTACATCGGCGGCGGCTTCGGCAACAAGCAGGACGCGCTGTATGAGCCGCTGTGCGCCTGGTGCTGCACGCAGGTCGGCGGCCGTCTTGTCAAGCTCGACTGCTCGCGTGAGGAAACCTTCGTCTCCAACCGCGTCCGCCACGCCATCCGCACGCACATCATCTCGTGGCTGCATCCGGACGGCACCATCGCCGCCAAGAAGGTCGAGTGCTTCTCCAATCAGGGCGGCTACGCCTCCCACGGCCATTCGATCGTGGCCAAGGCGCTCGGCTCATTCAACCAGCATTATCCCTGCCCCAACTTTGAGGGCGACGCCTATACCGTCTTCACCAACCGCCCGGCGGCGGGCGCCATGCGCGGCTACGGCATGCCGCAGGCGTCGTTCGCGGACGAGTCCCACGCGGAGCAGTGCGCGGAGGCTGTCGGCATGACGCCGCTTGCCTACCGCTGGCAGAACCTGATGAAGCCCGGCTATGTCGACGGCTTCTCGAAAAACGAGCTCTACGAAGACTCCTACCGGCAGTGTATGGAAAAGGGCATGAAGGCGATCGGCTACGAGGAAAAGCTGAAGGCCTACGCCAACCAGACCGGCCCCATCCGCCGCGGCATCGGTCTTGCGACCTTCTGGTACAACACCGCCGTCTTCCCCATCTCGCTGGAGACCTCCTCCTGCCGTCTGCAGTTGAACCTTGACGGCACGGTCAATCTGCAGGTCGGTGAGACCGAGATCGGCCAGGGCGCGGACACGGCCTATGCGCAGATGTGCGCGGAGATCCTCGGCCTGTCCGATTATAAGAAGGTACATGTTCTGTCCTGCCAGGATACCGACGTGACCCCGACGGGCCTCGGCGCCTACGCCTCCCGTCAGACCTTTACCGCGGGCTTCTCCATCCGGCAGACATCGGAAATGCTGAAGCGGAAGATCCTCGAATATGCCTGCGAGGTCACGCGGCAGGCGACCTATAACATGGACATCATCGACTCCAACATCGTCCGCATCACCGACGGCCGCGTGCTCATGAGTCTGTCCGAGCTGTCCATGACCGCGCAGTATAACCCCGTCCATTCCGAGCATCTGACGGCGGAATCGACCTACACCATCCGCAACAACGCCTATTCCTTCGGCTGCACGTTCGCCGAGGTCGAGGTCGATATCCCGATGTGCAAGGTCAAGCTGCTGAACATCGTGAACGTCCACGACTGCGGCAAGCTCATTAACCCCGCGCTGGCTGAGGCGCAGGTGCACGGCGGCATGTCCATGGGCATCGGCTACGGCCTGTCCGAACAGCTGCTGTTCGATGAGAAGACCGGCCGTCCCCTCAACAACAACCTGCTCGACTACAAGCTCTCGACCTTTATGGATCATCCGAATCTGGAAGCCGAGTTCGTGGAAAACTACGAGCCGACGTCCGCTTACGGCACCAAGGCGCTGGGCGAGCCGCCCGCCTGCTCCCCCGCTCCCGCCATCCGCAACGCCATTTATCACGCGACCGGCGTCGCCATCAACCAAGCGCCGATCACGCCGCACGTCCTCTTTGCCAAATTCACCGAAGCGGGTCTGATTCAGGACTGAGGGAGGGAACAGACTATGTATGATATGAAAGCGCTCTATGAAGCGTACACCGTTGAAGAAGCGGTCAAGCTCCGGCTGGAGCATCCCGAAGCGCAGATCATCGCGGGCGGCACGGACGTGCTCGTCCAGATGCGTGAAGGCCGCCGCGCGGGCAAGGAGCTCATCTCCATCCAGAAGATCGACTCCATGCGCGGCGTCAGCATGGATGAAAACGAGAACATCCGCATCGGCTCGCTCACGACGTTCTCCCATATTACGCACAACCCCATCATCATCGAAAAGATCAACGTGCTGGGCGAAGCTGTCGACATGGTCGGCGGCCCGCAGATCCGCAACGCCGGCACCATCGGCGGCAACACCTGCAACGGCGTGACCTCGGCGGACTCCGCCTCCACGCTCCACGCGTGGGAAGCGATCGTCGAGCTGACGGGCGTGAACGGCAAACGGTACCTGCCTATCAAGGACTTTTACATCAAGGCCGGTACGGTCGACATCAATGTCGCCGAGGGCGAAATTCAGACCGCGATCCTGATCCCGAAGGCCTCGTGGGAAAACACGAAGGGCTTCTACATCAAATACGGTATGCGCAACGCCATGGAAATTGCCACGACCGGCTGCTCGGTCAACGTGCGGCTGTCCGAGGATAAGAAGACGTTCGACCGTGTACGCATCGCCTACGGCGTCGCGGGCCCCGTGCCCATGCGCGCGCCGAGCGCCGAAGCCGTTGTAAACGGCCAGCCTGTCACGATGGAAAACGCGATCGCGTTCTCCAGGGCCGTTCTCGAGGACATCAATCCCCGTGACTCCTGGCGTGCCAGCAAAGCCTTCCGCAAGCACATCGCCGTGGAAATGGCCAAGCGCGCGCTCATTGAGTCTGTCAAACGCTGCGGAGGTGAGATCTGATGGCACAGTACGCTCTTGTCAAATGCAACATCAACGGAAAAGACGTAGAAAAGATCGTCGATGTCCGCGCAAGTCTGACGGATATGCTCCGCAATGATTTCCGGCTCACGTCCGTGAAAAAGGGCTGTGAGGTCGGCGAATGCGGCGCATGCACCGCGCTCATCGACGGCGAGGCGATCAACACCTGCCTGTATCTGGCCGTCTGGGCCGAGGGCAAGCACATCATCACGCTCGAGGGCCTGATGAACCCCGACGGCACGCTCTCCGACGTGCAGAAGGCCTTCATGGACGAGACGTCCATCCAGTGCGGCTTCTGCATCCCGGGCTTCATCCTGACGGCGACCGAGATCGTCAATTCCGGCAAGGAATACACCGACGACGAGCTGCGCAAGCTCCTCTCCGGCCACCTGTGCCGCTGCACGGGCTACCAGAACATCTTCCGCGCCGTGAAAAAGACCATGCTCCGCCGCCTCGGCAAAAACGAGGAAGCAGAGCTGGTGCGGTAAATCACAAACAGCATCCCCGCAGGGGCCGGCAGATTCTGCCGGCCCCGTTTTTTGTATCGAGAAAAAGCCGCCATGAAACTAAAACCCCGCCCCCGGCTCGTGCCGGGGGCGGGGTTGGTATAACGGGGGATCAGTCGAACGTCAGGAAGCGGTGGAGCATGACGGCGACCTGGGCGCGGGTAGCGTTGCCCTTTGCGGAGAGGGTCGTTTTGCTGCCGTCGTTGACGCCGTTGATGATGCCGTTGCTGACGGCCCACTGCATCGCCGAGACGGCGAAGGAGCTGACCTGCGCCTGATCGGGATAGCCGCTCAGAGAGCCGGTCACGGTCGGGCTGCCCGCGTAGCGGTACAGGATGGCCGCGATCTGTTCACGGGTGATGTTGCCGTTCGGCTCAAACGTCGTGGCGGTCGAGCCGTTGACAATGCCCATGTTGGAGGCCCAGAGCACTGCGTTGTAGTAGTACTTGCCTTCTTTGTTGTCGGTGAACTTGTTGGTGATGCCGGCAACGGTGGGCTCGCCTGCCGCGCGGTAAAGCACCGTGACGAGCATGGCGCGGGTCATCATGGCGCGCGGCCCGAAGATCCTCGGGTTCGTGCTGCTGTTGCCCTTGATGATCTCGTTCGTGTACATGAAGTCAACGGAGTTGGCTGCCCAGCTGAAGTTGGCGACCACGTCGGTGAACTGGTTGGAGGCTGTCTGCTGGTTGACCTTGAAGGACAGCGTGCCCTTCGTGATGCCGTCGATGGTGTAGGTGACATCGACGCTCTTGCTGTCGGCCATCGGCAGGACGTAGAGGTTATCCAGGCTGTTGGAGCCGGTGAAGTAGAACTTCGTGCTGCCGAGATCCTTGCTGGTCAGCGCGGTGCAGCGCTTGATGCTGGTGTAGCTGGAATAGAGCTTGCCGCCGACGACGCGGTCGATGGTGATGTAGGTGCTGCCGGTGGCGTTATCGGGTGCGAGCTCTGCCGCGATGCCCATGGAGCGGAAGGTCGCGCCGGTGGAGCTCAGCGTGTGGGTGTCGTTGACATAGACCACGAGCTGGCCGCTCATCTGGCCGGACGAGCCGTTTGCCGTGAAGGGGATGGTGACAGAATACTTCGACACGGTGCTGTCCGCGATGAAGTAGACGTTCTTCAGCAGGTTCGTGCCGCTCGAGACGCTGTAGGTCTCGCTGCCGACCTTGCCGGAGCTGGTCGTGCTGCCCTTGTACAGACCGCCGCGGCTGTCGGTATTCGAGCTGAAGGTCACGCTGCTCAGGCCGGTGCCGTAGACCGACTGGAAGTCGCTGACGACCATCTGCTGCTTTTCGTTGGCAGAGATAAAGTATTTGACTGTGCTTGCGCTCGTCATGACGAGAACCTTGCCGGTCGCGATCTGGGCGCTGCCGTCATAGGCAGTGTATTCGATCTCGTGGGTACCGGTGGTACGCGTCGGGCGATAGGCCATCTTGCTGACCTCGCTGGCGGAATACTTGGTCGAGGTGCTGGCCGTGTTGGACAGGGAGCTCGTCGTGTAGAGCGTGCCGTTGGCCGGGGACTTGAAGACGAAGGTGCTGGGCGTGGTCTTGCACACATCCTTGACCGCCGCGGCAAGCTTGCTGCCGTCGAGCAGGACATAGCTGTCGTTCTCGCCGAGCGTCAGACGGACGGTATCGGCGGTGGGGATTTCAATGGTGATGGTCTTCGTGCCGGTATAGGTATTATTGCCCAGCTCGACCTTGGCAGTCAGCGTCAGCTTGCCGCCGGATTTCGCGGTCAGCGTCGTCTTGCCGACACTCGCGGCATTGGCCGTGTTGAAGGTGGAGGTCTTGCTGAGCGACGCCAGCGAAGACTCGTTCATCGTCCAGGTGACGGTATGCGCCGCAGTCACGTTGACGTATTTTCCGGAGCTGGGGTTATAGGTCTGGGCGACGCCATAGATCTCAATGCTGTCGCCCACATTGATCGTGGTCTTGGGGACGGTAATGTCGACGATGTAATCGCCGCTGATCTTGACTGTTGCGCCGTTGCTGATACCGGTAATAGTGTTTTTACTTGCATTCTCTGCCGTAACGACGCACTGATAGGTATACTCGCCTGGGCCGTTAATGTTGCCATTCTCCTTCAGATTAAATGTCGAAGACAGAATCGTCTTGTTGTCCTTATCGTCATACGACTCCTCTTGGAGCTTACTGTGCGACAAAACATCATACCAAGAGACATTCGTAATATAATAACCGGACTTTGTGACCTTAAAATAAGTATACAGCGGTTCGAACGTATCTGTAACTTTATAAATAGCTGAAGAAACTGGCTGTTCATAGAACAGAATGTCAGAATCACTGCTGAGCGAGTAACTGATCGTACCGGAAGCTTTAGTCTCCTCATCCGTAACACTCGTATCTGGCTTTGGATAATAAACAGTCAGTTTTTTCGAATCTGAACCGTTAATATCAGCCGTGATCTGAATACCAGAACCAGAGCCGTCAATCTTCACGTTCTTGACTGGCAGACTGACCTTTGTTCTGCTACCGTCGAGCGTAACGGTAACAGTTTTGCCTTCCAGTTCTCTAACAGCATTCATCGCCGTGCTGGCCGTAAAGGACAGGCTAGGCTTCTCCTGTTTGATATATGCCTTTGCTGTCCAGATCTGAATGGTCTTCGTCTGTGTGCTCGTCTGGCCGTTTGCGTTGCTCAAAGATGCAGAAACCGTAACTTCTCCAGAATACTTAGCCGTGAGTTTGGCCGTACCGTTGGTCTGTTTAGTAATCGTTGCGTAGCTCGGATTCTTTGTAATCTTCCACTCCACATCGCCTACCTTCGCGGGGTCACTAACATTGGCAACAAGTGTGATTTCGTTGACTGTATAGTTTGTAATAACCGGGGAGTCATTGGTGAACTTCTTTCCGTCTGCTTCCAATGCTTTGATTGTAGTATCCGCATAACCAATGCTTTCGATCGTAGCTACAGCGTCAGAAACATGAACGGTACAACTTGCAGTAATATTTTTGTCTACAAGAGATTGGACATTAATGGTTGTCGTGCCTTCTGCCTTGATTGTCAGTGTTCCAGAAGCTTGGTTTGCAAAGTCAGCAACAGTCTTATCACTGCTCTCCCAAGCATAACCCCCGGTCGTTACACTGTTCACAGAAGCCGTCAGGGTAATCGTTTTGGCGCTTGTAGTCGTATTGACAATGCTACCAGTTACATCCTCGCTGCCCTTCAAAATCTTCAGTGTGCCACTCGCAGCGTCCGTCACATAAACATCGCAGTTTGTTATTATATCTTTCTGTTCGATTTTCTGTGTCCCGGAATTATCCACATAATAATGTTGATATGTCAGCTTTGCCCACACAACACCATTTGTTGTCGTTGAATTGGCAGATACCGATACTTTATAGTTTGGGTCGAGTATTCTGATTTTAAGCTTATTGGTAGCAGTAATTACCTTGCCGTTATCTTTTATCACGGCATTATTATTGCTGTCAAAACACAGATTTGCCGCATCAAAGCCGCCTTTCATGTTGTTGGCCTCAAGCGCTGTTGGACCAGTAACAGTCGCAACCAGTTCTTGTTCTTGCGCGTTACCAGAGTCTTCACCACTGCCTTTAACCAAATTTAGAGTTTTAGTTGACAGCGTAAGTCCCCACTGGGAAATCGTGATCGTCCAGTCATAGTAGGTCGTCTTTGCAGCCGAACCCGTACCGTTCACAACGGCTGCTGTCAGAACGACAGGGGTAGAACCGGTAGCGCCCTTCGCCGTCAGAATCGTATACTTACCGGACTTGATGTTGATCGTCGCAAGGGTCGTCGTTGTGCCGCTGCTCCAACTGCTGTAGCCGGAGACAGACCATTCCACGCTGTCTGCGTGCGTGATCGCATCAAATGCTTCTGTGTCTTCTGTACGCGGGAATTTGATCTCATCTCCCACGCCCATCTCCATTTTATGGTTTTTCTTTGGCGTGCCATACGGAGCCGCCAGTACCGCCGGGACCATCGCCAGTACCATGGCGAGGACCAGCAGCAAGCTCATGAATCTTCCAAATGTACGCTTCATAAGTGCACCTCTTTCATTTTGCAGCCTGTTGCGGCCGCAGAATTTCATGTAATCAGTTTACCATAAAAATTAAAAATTGCAACCAATTTTTACGAAAAAGTCTGTTTTTCCAAGCATTTCAGCCCCCTTCGGCCCATGTTGCGAGGTAGACGTAACACCAGCCACAATATCTTGTGGCGCGCCCGCTCCTGCCCCGCGCGCTTCCTCCCTCTACACGCAAAAAATCCGCCCGGGTTGCATCCCCGCAAAAATTTTGCCCTCCCGGAACGAGGAGGGCGATGAAAACGTTATGACAGGAACCAGCCGCAGGGGGGACGATGCGGTGCATCGACCCGCAGCCTGTCAAAAAAGTCCGGTGGAGGCCAGCCTTTTTCGACAGACTGACGGCAGCCCCCGGACATGGGGCTGCCGTCTGCCGCTATATTACTGGTTTTGTATCGAAACTCAGGCAATCCATTTGGACGGTAACCGATGGTTCAATCGGCAAGAGTTATCAGCGGGAGATTTTGTCCCAAATGAAAGTTTGGAAAACGCAGGAATACTTTGTGTATTTCAAGTTTTTCAAACTGCACAGTTGGGGCAAAAGATCCGCTGATAACCGCGGACGATTGAATCAGCGGTTACCTTAAACGGATGCTGAAATATAGCTGAGAAAACTCAGATCGTGACGCCGGCTTTTTCGAGGATGGCGGGGACGTTCTTTTCCGCGCCGATGGCCATGATATGCACGCCGTCGCACAGATGCTCGTCCTTGATCTTTGCGATCATTTCCGCCGCCATCTCAATGCCGAGCTGCATGGGAAGGCCCTTGACGCCCTTTTCCTTGCCCTCGGCCGCCGCTGCGGCGAGCTTGTCGATCATGTCCTGCGGCACCGCGATGCCGGGGACGTTTTCGTTCATGTACCGGGCCATGCCGGCGGCCTTCAGCGGGATGATACCGGCCATGATATGGGTCTTGATGCCGGCCGCGTCGACCTTGTCCAGGAAGCGCTTGAACGTTTCCAGATCAAAAATGCCCTGCGTCTGGATGTACTCCGCGCCGTTTTCGACCTTCTGGCGCAGCTTGTTGATCTGCAGCTCGATGGGGTCGTAGACCGGGGTGACGGAAGCGCCCTTGTAGAACTTCGGCGCGCCGCCGGCGATCTCGTTGCCGCCGCAGTCGCAATTCGTCTGCTCCATCTTCGTGAGCATCTTCAGGATACCGACGGAGTCCAGGTCATAGACCGGCTTGGATTCCGGACAGTCGCCGACGACGGGATGGTCGCCCGTGAGCGCGAGCATCGTGTCGATGCCGAAGGCTGCCGCGGACAGGATATCGCCCATGATGGCCATGCGGTTGCGGTCGCGGCCGGTCATCTGCAGGATCGGCTCAATGCCCGCGTTTTTGAGCGCGATGCACAGGCCGAGGCTGGACGCCTTGAGGCTGGCAGACTGCATGTCGGTCACGTTGACGCCGTGAACCTTGCCGTTCAGAAGTTTGGCAGCTTCCAGCTGCTCGGAAAAATCATAACCCTTCGGGGGGGCCATTTCGGCGGTGACGCCAAATTTACCGGCTTCAAAAGCCTCTTTCAACATACTCATATTATTTCTTCCCCTTTAAGCTGATCGTTCTCGGATAGCTGAACTTTGCGTA
>CAKUND010000004.1 GCA_934668295.1 uncultured Oscillospiraceae bacterium | reverse complement strand
CTCGGATATTTTTTCTGGGCATAGCTAAAGCTTTTTGGAACCACCGGCATTGCCGGTGGTTTTCTTTATACAAAAAACCCGGCTGGTGCCTGAAACACCAGCCGGGTAATCCCCGCCGCCGTTGTTACCCCTGTCAGGGGGCAGCAAAAGCGTCCTCCCCTTTTTCTTTTCATGCCTTTCTCGCCAGCGTCGCCCAATAGGTGGGGATGTTGTGCTCGTGCAGATTGCCGTAGCCGTTGGTGTCCTCGTAGAGATCCAGCAGCTGCAGCCCCGCCTTGAGCTGGCCGGTAAGCTGCTCGTGCGCGGTGTGGGAGAACTGGACGCCGCTCTTGTCGCGTTCCAGCTGCCGCATCTGGTCTTCGTCCTCAAGCGGGTTGAACGGGAGTGTGTTGATGATCCGCGTCTCGTCCTCGTCGAAGGCGAAGTTCAGCCCGTTGTCGAGCCCGGCCAGCAGCCGTCCGCCGGGCTTTAAGACCCGCGCGCACTCATGCCAGATGGGCAGCACCGCGTAGACATAGCAGTTGGAAACGGGATGGAAGATCAGGTCAAAGCTGTTTTCGTCAAACGGCAGGCGCTTGGTCATGTCTGCGCGGACGATGGTGATGTCATAGCCCTCCCGCTCCGCGACCAGTTTCTCGGAATCCAGCTGCCGCTGCGAATAATCCAGCACTGTGCACTGTGCGCCCAGCGCGGCAAAAATGGGCATCTGCTGCCCGCCGCCGGAGGCCAGGCCCAGCACGCGCTTGCCCTTTAAGTCACCGAGCCAATCGTGCGGGACAAACTTGACCGGGGTCAGCTTGACGTCCCACGTCCCGGCCTGCGCCCGTTCATATTCCTCGTGGGAGATGGGCTTTCCCCACTCCCAGCCCTCGCCGACCCAGCGGTCGATGGTTCTGCTGTTGATATCCTGATACGGAATGTCCATAAAAACCTCTTTCAGTGTGCTTCCTTCGCCAGCTTCCACGCGACATAGTCGTCGTAGGAGCAGAGGCGGTCGATGATGGTGCCGTCGGGCTGGAACTCAATGACGCGGTTGCAGGTGGTCTGCAGCAGCTCATGGTCATGCGAGGCAAGCAGAATGTTGCCGGGGAAGGCGCACAGGCCCTTGTTAACGGCCTGAATGGCCTCCATGTCCAGATGGTTCGTCGGCTGGTCAAGAAGCAGCACGTTCGCGCCCGAGAGCATCATGCGCGAGAGCATGCACCGGACCTTTTCGCCGCCGGACAGCACATTCACGGGCTTGAAGACCTCCTCGCCGGAAAAGAGCATGCGGCCCAAAAAGCCGCGCAGGTACACGTCGTCCTTCTTTGCCGAATACTGCCGGATCCAGTCGACCAGAGAGTCGCTGCAGCCCTCAAAATAGGCGGTATTGTCCTTCGGCAGATAGCTGGTCGTGACGGTCTGTCCCCATTTGACGCTGCCCTCGTCCGGCTCGAGCTCGCCCATGAGGATCTTGAAAAGCGTCGTCTGCGCCAGCTCGTTTTCGCCGACAAAGGCGATCTTGTCATTCTTATTGACGATAAACGAGACTTTATCCAGAAGCTTCACGCCATCGACGGTCTTGGACACGTCCGTCACGAACAGAATATCCTTGCCGACCTCGCGCTCCCGCTCAAAGCCCACGAACGGATACCGGCGCGAGGACGCAGGCATTTCCTCGACAGTCATTTTGTCAAGCAGTCTGCGTCGGGAGGTCGCCTGCTTGCTCTTGGCCTTGTTGGCCGCGAAGCGGGCGATGAAGGTCTGCAGCTCCGCGATCTTCTCCTCGGCGCGCTTGTTCTTGTTGCGAATCAGCTGCTGGATGAGCTGGGAGGATTCGTACCAGAAGTCATAGTTGCCGACGTACATTTTGATCTTGCCGTAGTCGATGTCGACGATGTGCGTGCAGACGGTGTTGAGGAAATGCCGGTCGTGGCTGACGACGATGACGAGGCCGGTGTCCTCATAGTCCAGAATAAAGTCCTCGAGCCAGTTGATGGCCTCGATGTCAAGGTTGTTTGTCGGCTCGTCGAGCATGACGATATCGGGCTTGCCGAACAGCGCCTGCGCCAGCAGCACCTTGACCTTCAGGCGCGGGTCGGTATTGGCCATCAGGTCATAGTGCAGCTCCACCGGAATGCCGAGGCCCTGCAGCAGCTTTGACGCGTCGGACTCGGCCTCCCAGCCGTCCATGTCGGCAAACTCCGCCTCAAGCTCGCTCGCGCGCATGCCGTCCTCCTCGGAGAAATCCGGCTTTTCATAGAGCGCGTCCTTCTCCTTCATGACGTCATACAGGTGCTGGTTGCCCATGATGACGGTGTCGAGGATGGTATACGCGTCGTACTGGTTCTGATCCTGCTTCAGAACGGACATGCGCGCGCCGGGCTTGATGAAGATCTCGCCGGACGTCGGCTCCAGCTCGCCGGACAGAAGCTTCAGAAACGTCGATTTGCCCGCGCCGTTCGCGCCGATGATGCCGTAGCAGCTGCCGGGCGTGAACTGCAGATCGACCTGCTTGAACAGCACAGAGCCGCCAAACTGCATGGCAAGGTTGGAAATGGTAATCATAAAAAGACCTCATAAACGTTTTTTCTTATCATACCACAAAATCCAGTGTTTGCAAGGGAAACCGCAGGAAATCCCAAGCACGGGCGCGGCCCCAAAAGCCTTCCCCGCCGGGGAAGGCGGCCTGAAGGGCCGGATGAGGGTTGGGGAGCAGGTACGGATTGTTGAACGTGCAAAGTAAAACGCAGCTGCCTGCCAACCCTCATCGGTCTGCTGCGCTTCGCTCCGCAGCCAGCTTCCTCCAGGGGAAGCCATGGGCGCTCCCGCGCCAGCGCGTCACCGGAAAGACTCCGGCGAATCCGAATCTCCCCACTTGTCATTTGCTTCGGTTTCGTGTAAAATAGAACAAATATTGCAATTTGGAAGATCTCCGCGTCAGGAGATCGGGAGGATCATCATGCAGTGGATCGAACTTACCATCAAGACGGCGCCGGCGGCCATTGATCTGGTCTGCGACCGGCTGACTGTGCTGGGCTTTGACAGCTTCATCGTCGACGATCAGGAACAGTTTCACGACTTTCTGGAGCAGAACCGGCAGTACTGGGACTATGTAGACGAGGATCTTGAAAAGCAGATGCAGGGTCTGTCGCAGATCCGGCTGTATCTGGAGCAGAACGCGTCCGTGCAGGAAACCGTCGAAAGTCTCAAAAGCCAGCTTGCCGCGCTGCGCGCGCAGTATCCGTCGGTGGACTTCGGCTCTCTTGACGTGCAGCTGGCAAATGTCAAGGATGAGGACTGGGAAAACAACTGGAAGCAGTATTATCAGCCGCTGCCCATCGGCGAGCGGCTGCTGGTCGTGCCCGAGTGGCTGCACCCGGAGAATCCCGAAAACCGCGTCGAGGTCCTGCTCGACCCCGGCATGATCTTCGGCACCGGCGCGCATGCGTCCACGCAGATGTGCATGCGCGAGCTGGAGCGGGCCATCCAGGGCGGCGAGCGCGTGCTCGATCTCGGCAGCGGCAGCGGCATTTTGTCCATCACGGCCGTTCTGCTCGGCGCGGCCCACGCCACAGGCGTGGACATCGACCCCAAGGCTGAGGACATCGCCCGGGAAAACGCCGCCATCAACCAGATCTTTGCAGACCGCTTTACCGCCGTCACCGGCGACGTGATCGGTGACCGGGCCATGATGGAATCGCTCAAGGGCCATTACGACGTGGTGCTGGCCAATATCGTGGCCGACGTCATCATCCCCCTGAGCCGCGTCGTGCCGGAATTTCTGCAGGAGGACAGCATCTTCATCTGCTCCGGCATTCTCAACACGCGGCTCGCGGAGGTTCTGGACGCGCTGGAGAAAAACGGCCTGCAGATCCTCTCCACCGAGCAGCAGGAGGACTGGTGCCGCGTGACCGCCGCGCTCGCGGAAGCGTGACGGGAGGAAGGAGAGCCCCATGCGTATTTTTTCCTACCGCAACAAGCGGACGCTGCGCCGCATTGCGCTGATCGCGCTGCTGGCCGTGGTTCTGCTCGGCCTGCTCATTCTCGCGCGCATCAGCTATCTGGGCCGCTATGCCGTCTATTCGCCGGATGGCGTCTATTTCGACAAAACGCAGAAGCTCCAGCGCGCGCCGCAGACGCCGGAGGCTGCCTCCGACGCAGAGGAGTATCCGTTCGAAACGATCCTGTCCGCCGCTGCCGAGGAGACGGACGTCGACCCGAACGCCGTGCAGCTGCAGGGCGTTTATATCTCCACGACCATGCTGGCAAACAGCGTGGACGAGGTGCGGCAGGCGCTTGCGGACGCGGATGGCTATAACGCCGTGCTCATCGACGTCAAAAGCCCGCTCGGCAACTTCTATTATTCGACGGACATTGCCGACACCCAGACCGCCGACGCCGATATCAGCGCCTGCGACGCGCTTATCAAGGAGCTGACGGAAACGCCCGATCTGATCGTGATCGCCCGTGTGCCCGCGTTCTCCGACCCGAATTTTGTCGCAAAGCATTATTCCTCCGCCCTGACGACAAAATCCGGCGATCTGTGGATGGACGAGCGGCGCTGCTACTGGCTGCGGCCGGACTCGCTCGACGCGCGCAGCTATCTGGCCGCCATCGCGCTGGAGCTTGACGCACGCGGGTTTGACGAGGTGCTGTTCGATAACTTCACCGTACCGGACGACAGCTCCATTGCATGGGACGCCGAGGCTATCACGCAGGTCGCCGCATTGGAGGACTGCGCGGAGACGCTGGGCGCAAACTTAACCGGCGGCTCCATCCGCCTCGCACTTGGCACGACAGTCCCCTCCGTCGCGCAGTATGCCAGCCGCGTGTATATCACGACGGAAAAGGCCAACGACGTGATGACCGTGACAGAGGCCATGGCCGAGGTGCTGCCGGATCCGTCCACGCAGCTCGTCTTCGTCACGACCTCCCACGACACCCGGTTCGACGCCTCCGGCGTCATCCGCCCGCTGCTCGGCGGCGAATGACGCGCATGGATCGAAATGACAAGAGGAACCACCCATGATCGATATTTCTGTAAAAGACCTGGTCAAGAGCTTTGACGCCGACACCAATCTGCTGAACGGCGTCAGCTTTGACATTCAGGCCGGTGAGCGTGTGGGCCTGCTCGGCCGAAACGGCGCGGGCAAGACGACGCTCTTTAAAATCCTGACCGGCGAGCTGGACTACAACAGCGGCGAGGTGCGCTTCGCGCCGGGCCGGAAGGTCGGCCTCATCTCCCAGATCCCGCATTACCCGGCGGGCTATACGGTAGAGGACGTGCTCCGCACGGCGTTCCGGGAGCTTGCGAATATCCAGAGCAAAATGCGTAAGCTCGAGGAGCAGATGGCCGTGCAGCCGGACAAGGCCTTGCTTTCCGAATACGACGCGCTTTCCACGCGCTTTCAGACCGGCGGCGGCTACGAGACGGACATGCAGACCGACAAGATCTGCAACGGCCTCGGCATCCCCGCCGCGCAGCGGCAGCAGGACTTCGACAGCCTCTCCGGCGGCGAGAAAACGCGCGTGAACCTCGCGCGGCTGCTGCTCGAGAAGACCGATATCCTGCTGCTCGACGAGCCGACGAACCACCTCGACATGCACGCGGTGGAATGGCTCGAGGGCTATATTGAAAAATTCAAGGGGACCGTCCTGACCATCTCCCACGACCGCTATTTCCTCGACCGCGTCGTCACGCGCATCGTGGAGCTGCACGACGGCAAGGCGGAGTTCTATTCCGGCAACTACTCGTTCTACGTGCAGGAAAAGCAGGCGCGCTTTGAGCTGCAGCTCAAGCAATACGAAAAGGAGCAGGCCAAGCTTGCCCAGCTCGGCTTCACGCTCGAGCGCATGAAGGGCTGGGGCATCAACAACCGCACGCTCTACCGCCGCGCCATGTCCATCCAGCACCGCATGGAGCGCATCGAAAAGACCGACCGTCCCACGCAGGAGAAGACCATGCGGGCAAGATTCGCCCAGCGGGACTTTTTCGGCGACGAGGTACTGTCTGTCAAGGGGCTCGGCAAGGCGTATGACGGCCGGACGCTGTTTTCGGACGTGGAGCTGCAGGTCGCGGGCGGCGAACGCATCGCGCTGCTGGGCGACAACGGAACCGGCAAGTCCACGTTTTTAAAGCTTCTGCTCGGCGAGGAGGCCGGCGCGGGCCGCGTGAAGTTCGGCCCCACGGTCAAGTGGGCCTATCTGCCGCAGATCATCCAGTTCGCCCACCCCGAGCGGACGCTGCTCGACACGATGCTCTATGAAAAAAACTGCACCGTGCAGACCGCGCGCGACCGGCTGGGCGCGTATCTGTTTGAGGGCGAGGATGTGTTCAAGACCGTCTCGAGCCTCTCCGGCGGTGAGCAGAGCCGCCTGCGGCTGTGCATGCTGATGGACGAGAAGATCAATCTGCTCGTCCTCGACGAGCCGACGAACCACCTCGATATCGACTCGCGCGAATGGCTTGAGGACGCGCTGGAGGACTATGAGGGGACGCTCATCTTCGTCTCCCATGACCGGTATTTCGTCAATAAATTCGCCACGCGCGTCTGGGAGCTGGAAAACGGGCATATCCGGGACTTCCCGTGCGGATATGAAAAATACCGCTCCATCAAGGAAAAGGAGGCCATCGCGGCCCCCGCGCCGGAGAAGCCCAAGAAGGAGTGGAAGGAAAAACCGAAGACCTCCGGCAGCAAGCTGCTGGAAAAGCAGATCCGCACGCTCGAGCGCGAGATCGAAAAGCAGGAGCAGCATTCTGCAGAGCTGGACAAGCAGATCGAAGCTGCGAGCTCCGATTATCAGGAGCTCGCGCGGCTGATGGAGGAAAAGCAGACCTGCGACGATACGCTCACCGGCCTGATGGACGAGTGGGAGCGGCGTTCGTCTGATTTGGAGGGTGCAACATGATTCCGGTTTGGGTGATCGCGCTGCTTACAGTGCTCGGCGCGGTATGTCTGGCGCTGCCGCTGCATATTGGCATGACGGGCGTGTGTCTGCTGCTGCTCGCGGCGGTGCTGTTGGCGCTGCGGATCTTAAAGAAAAAGAATGCGCCGAGGCGCTGGAGCCGGCTTCTGATCGGCCTGACCGCCGCAGGGATGGCGGCGATCTTCGGCGCAATGGGGTATATTGCCGTGCAGGGACGAGACAGTGTGATGACGAAGGAACAGACGCCGGAGTTTATCGTCGTGCTCGGCGCGCAGGTACAGGGCGACGGGCCGTCGCTGACGTTAAAAAAACGGCTGGACAAGACGCTTGCATTCATGCAGGAAAACCCGGACAAAACCGTGATCGTCTCCGGCGGCCAGGGGCCGGACGAGGCGCATACGGAAGCGTCCGTCATGGCCCGGTACCTGATCGAGCACGGCGCGGACGCGTCCCGGATCATCGAGGAGGACAAGGCCTCCAACACACGGGAAAATCTGCTGTTTTCGGCGAAGCTCGCCGAGGCGGCGGGGCTTGATACGTCGCGCGTGCTGATCGTTACGAGCGATTTTCATATGTGCCGCGCCAAGTATATCGCGCGGACGCTTTCCATGGAGTCATACGGCCTTGCAAGCGATACCTGGCCTTGGATCTTAAAGGTAAATTATACGCTGCGCGAGGTCTTCGCCTTTGCCAAGGCGTTCTGGCAGGCAGCGCACGGATGCGTTTGACCGTACAGAAACAGGAAAGGAGCAGATATCATGACCGATAAGGATCTCAGACGGCTCAGCCGTGCGGAGCTGCTGGACATTCTCTATGAGCAGCGGAAGCGCTATGAGGACAGTCTGGCAGAGAATCAGGCGCTGCGGCAGCAGCTGGAGGATCGGACGCTCCGCGTCGCGTCCGCCGGCTCCATCGCAGAGGCCGCCATACAGGTAAACGGCGTATTCGAGGCTGCGCAGGCCGCCGCTGACCAGTATCTTGCCTCCGTCAAGGCCGCGACAGCCGAGATGGTGCGGAAGACGGACGAGGCGCAGCGGCAGCGCGAAGCGCTTCTGGAGAATGCCCGGCAGGAGGCAGCAGGCATCGTGCAGGCTGCGCAGGCACAGGCAGACAGGATTCTGGCTGAGGCCGGTGCGCAGGTTGATGCGCGCTGGGCAGAATTCCAGAAAAACGCCGACGCGCTCATCCACGCGCACGACGAGCTGCGCATGCTGATTCAAAACCGTCAAACGGACGTTTGACTTTTCCCGCTTCAGTGGTAAAATAACTGCAGACAACACAAAAAGGAGTGTTTTTTATGAGCGGATGCAGCGGCAACTGTTCCAGCTGCGGCGAAAGCTGCTCTGACCGCAAGCCGGAGAGCCTGCTGGCAGAGCCAAACAAAAAATCTAATGTCAAAAAGGTCATTGCGGTCGTTTCCGGCAAGGGCGGCGTTGGCAAGTCGACCATCACGTCGATGCTGGCCGTCGCCATGCAGAGGCTGGGCTACAAAACGGCCATTCTCGACGCAGACGTCACCGGCCCGTCTATCCCCAGAGCCTTCGGTCTGCACGAGCAGATCGCGGGCAGCGACGACGGCATGCTCCCCGCCGAGACGCCCGAGGGCGTCAAGGTCATGTCCATCAATCTGCTGCTGCCGAACGAGACGGATCCCGTCATCTGGCGCGGCCCGGTCATCGGCGGCGCAGTCAAGCAGTTCTGGACGGACGTGTGCTGGGGCGACGTGGATTATATGTTCGTCGACCTGCCGCCCGGAACGGGCGACGTGATGCTGACGGTGTTCCAGTCGCTGCCGGTCGACGGCGTCGTGATCGTCACGAGCCCGCAGAGCCTCGTTTCCATGATCGTCTCCAAGGCCGTCAACATGGCGCGGATGATGAACGTGCCGGTCTACGGCTTTGTGGAGAACTACAGCTATTTCCAGTGCCCGGACTGCGGCAAAAAGGTCGAGATCTTCGGAAAAAGCGGGCTGGATGCGCTGGCACTGCAGTTCTCCCTGCCGGTCCTCGCCCGCCTGCCGATCAATCCGGACATCGCAGCCCTGTTTGACGAAGGGAAAATGGCCCAGGCCGACGTCAGCGGCCTCATACCCGCCGCCGAGCTGATGGCAAAGGCGTAAAGCAGGACGCACTCGGTAAGGGCGGGGCTCTGCTCCGCCCGCAGGAGGCACCAAGCCGTAACCAAGCGCCCCTTTTCTCCCCATTCTTTTCCGGCAAGACGGAAAAGAATGGGCCGCCGGGAATCATAGGCACGAAATACTTGACCATAATAACCAGACAGGAGATCTCCCATGAACAACGACCACAGCACCGAGCAGCTGGAATACCAGAGCGGACAGCGGAACAAAAAAGAGCAACGGGGGGAATATACGCCCCGGCCGAAGCACCAGATCGTGCTGGCGTGGGTGCTGATCGCCATTGTGGTGCTTGGCGTTCTCGGCATGTGCTACTGGGAGATCTTCGGGAAGTTCTGATATGCGTATTCTTGGCATCGACCCCGGCTACGCCACGACCGGGTTTGGAATCCTGGAGGCCGGACGCGGCAGCGTCCAGCTGCTCAACTACGGCACCATCACCACCCCCACGACGCTCACGTTCCCCGAGCGGCTCGTAATGCTCTATGACGATATGGTGCAGCTCATCGAGACGGTCAAGCCCGACGCCGTGGCGGTCGAGGAGCTGTTCTGGGGACATAACGTCACGACCGGCATCGGCGTGAGCCATGGCCGGGGCGTCATTTTGCTGGCGATCTGCAAATCGGGCACACCGCTTTTTGAGTACACGCCCAATCAGGTCAAGCAGGCCGTCGTCGGCTATGGCGGCGCGGACAAGCATCAGGTCATGGAAATGACGCGGCGCATTCTGAAGATGGAAGCAGTCGCGCGGCCCGACGATGCGGCGGACGCCATCGCCATCGCGCTCTGCCACGCGCGGAGCTCCACCTCGCTTCTGGCGCAGAAAGGATACCGGTAATGTTTTATTATCTGAACGGGACCATTACGCTGCTCGACGCCAATCTCGCAGTCGTGGACTGCGGCGGCGTGGGCTATGCGTGCCATACGACGAATTATACGCTGGCCCGGCTGCAGCTCGGGAAGCCCGCGAAGCTTTTTACCTACTGCAACATCAAGGAAGACGCCTTTGATATCTTCGGCTTTTCCACGCGCGAGGAACTGAACTGCTTCGAGCGGCTTCTGGGCGTGACGGGCGTCGGCCCGAAGGCGGCGCTGGCGATCTTGTCCGTCGTCTCGCCGGAGCAGCTGACGCTGGCCGTCATGACGCAGGACGACAAGACCATCACCATGGCGCAGGGCGTGGGCAAAAAGCTCGCGCAGCGCATCATTCTGGAGCTCAAGGACAAGCTCGGCGCAAGCCAGCTGGAGCTGAACACGGCGGAATTCGCCGGCTCCGGCGTGCCCGTGCGCGGCAGCAAGGCCGCGGAGGCGACCGCCGCGCTCGTCGGCCTCGGCTATTCGCAGACGGAGGCGGCAGCGGCGCTCAAGGGCATTGATATTGAAACTCTTTCCATTGAGGATGTGATCCGCCGGGCGCTGCGCGCCGCGGCGCAGCAGTAAGGAGGGCCCGGCATGAGTCTGGATTTTTCGCAGCAATACGACGCGCCCATCGTCACCACGAGTCTGACGCCGCAGGACGAGGGCGAGGTCAGCCTGCGTCCGAAGCTGCTGGCCGACTATACCGGCCAGGAAAAGGCCAAGGGCAACCTTTCCATTTACATTGAAGCTGCCAGACGGCGCAATGAGCCGCTCGACCATGTGCTGCTCTACGGCCCGCCGGGCCTCGGCAAGACGACGCTTGCGGGCGTCATTGCCAACGAAATGGGCGCGGGCATCCGCGTGACCTCCGGCCCGGCCATTGAAAAGGCCGGCGATCTGGCCGCGCTGCTGACCAATCTCGCGCCGGGCGACATTCTGTTTATCGACGAAATTCACCGCCTCAACCGCGCAGTCGAGGAGATTTTGTATCCGGCCATGGAGGACTTCGCCATCGATATCATCGTCGGCAAGGGCCCGTCGGCCAACTCCATCCGGCTGGATCTGCCGCGCTTTACCCTCATCGGCGCAACGACCCGGGCCGGTCAGCTTTCAAGCCCTCTGCGTGACCGCTTCGGCGTGCAGCTGCGGCTGGAGCTGTACACCACGGAAGAATTGCAGCGCATCGTCATGCGCTCGGCCGCGCTGCTGGGCATTGAGATCGAGCCTTCCGGCGCGCGGGAGATCGCATCCCGCTCGCGCGGGACGCCGCGTATCGCGAACCGCCTGCTGCGCCGCGTGCGCGATTTTGCGCAGGTCTGCCACGACGGCGTCATCACGTCCGAGGCTGCCGACCACGCGCTCGGCAAGCTCGAGGTCGACCATCTGGGCCTTGACGCCATCGACCGCCGCATGCTCACCGCCATCGTGAAAAACTACGGCGGCGGCCCCGTAGGGCTTGAGACGCTGGCCGCGACCATCGGCGAGGAGGCCGTCACGCTGGAGGACGTCTACGAGCCGTATCTGCTGCAGATCGGTTTTTTGACACGCACGCCGCGCGGCCGCTGCGTCACGCAGCTGGCCTATGAGCATCTGCATCTGCCGTCCCCCGTGCAGCCTGCCGGGACGCAGCTTTCATTCTGAGTTTTTGAGGAGTCATACATATGGGTAAATTATTTGGAACGGACGGCATCCGCGGCGTTGCCAATGAGACGCTGGACGCAAAGCTTGCCTACCGCGTGGGTCAGGCAGCGGCGATCTCGCTGTGTGACGATTCCGGCACAAAGCCGACTGTCGTCATCGGCAAGGATACGCGCATTTCCTCGGATATGCTCGAAGGTGCGCTCGTCGCGGGTCTGACAGCCTGCGGCTGCAACGCGATTTTGCTCGGCGTGATCCCGACGCCTGCCGTTGCGTATCTGACGGTCTATCTGCACGCAGACGCGGGCGTCGTCATTTCCGCCTCGCACAATCCGTATGAGCACAACGGCATCAAGATGTTCTCATCCGAGGGCTTCAAGCTGAGCGACGCGCTCGAAGCGCGCATCGAGGATCTGATCCTGCAGGACGGCGAGTTGCCCGTCAAAACGCACGGCGCGATCGGGCAGGTCATGTCCGGCAGCTTTGCGGCGGAATATTATCTTGACCATCTGGCCTCGACCGTCGACAGTCTTGAGCCGCTGCGCGTGCTCATCGACTGCGCCAACGGCGCGGCTTCGACCACGGCGCGGTATTTATTCGGCCGCTTCCCGCTGGAGGCGGAGTATCTGAACGACAAGCCGAACGGCGTCAACATCAATAACGGCTGCGGCTCAACACATCTGGAAGCGCTCTGCAGCGCAGTCAAGGAGGGCGGCTACGATCTCGGCATCGCGTTCGACGGCGACGCCGACCGCTGCCTGACCGTTGACGAGCAGGGCTGCGTCATCGACGGCGACAAGATGATGGCCGTCTGCGCAGAGGCAATGGAGAAAAAGGGCCGGCTGCACGGCGGCGGCTTCGTCGCGACGGTCATGTCGAACATCGGCCTGCATAAATACTGTGCCGAGCACGGTCTGCGGCTCCTGTGCGCGTCGGTCGGCGACCGGAACGTATTGGAGCTCATGCAGAAGGAGGGCATGCGTCTCGGCGGCGAGCAGTCGGGCCATATCATCTTCCTCGATTACATGCCCACCGGCGACGGCCAGCTGGCTGCGCTGCAGTTTCTCGGCATCCTCTCCCACAGCGGCAAAAAGGCCAGTGAGCTGTCCGCCTCCGTGCGGCAGTACCCGCAGCTGCTGCAAAATGTCCGCGTGACCTCCAACGAGCAGAAAACAGCGATCATGCAGTCCGATTCCCTGCGCGAAGCCATCGCGCAGGCAGAGTCTGAGCTTGGCGAAAACGGCCGTGTGCTCATCCGCCCGTCCGGCACGGAGCCGCTCATCCGCGTCATGGTCGAGGCCGGCACGGAGCAGCAGGCGCAGACGGTCACGCAGGCGCTTGTGCGGCACGTCGAAAATCTACAAAAATCGTCGGAGAAATAAAATAAGTTTTATTTACTATTGACAACCGGAAAAATATCGCATATAATCGCTAGTGTTGGGTAAGAAATATTTCCAACCAAAGCCACGCAGATCTTTCATCATTCCGTTGCACCCTCTCTCCGTGTATGGACCCTGGCAAGATTGACTGGCGCTTTTCCCGGCGAAATCAGGCAGAGCCTGATCGCATATACAGCCCTATCGCATACGAGCGCAAGCCGCAATTGCAGGGCAAATCCATTTTTTATCGCAAAAGAGAGGTAACAAAAATGTTCGAAGACAAGACGTTGGTCTGCAAAGAGTGTGGCAAAGAGTTCGTTTTCACCGCCGGTGAGCAGGAATTCTACGCAGAGCGTGGCTTCCAGAATGAGCCGCAGCGCTGCAAGGCCTGCCGTGACGCCCGCAAGAACGCGACCCGCGGCCCCAGAGAGTACTTCACCGCTACCTGCGCTGCCTGCGGCGGCGAGGCACGTGTCCCGTTCGAGCCGAAGTCCGATCGCCCGGTTTACTGCAGCGATTGCTTCGCCCGCATGAAGGCTCAGGGCTAAGTTTCTATCTGCTGACCAGAGATCCGCACCTTGACCGGGTGCGGATCTTTTATGCGCTTATAACGGCCATTCGCGCTTTCTATGGCCGTTTCGCTTGCAGATGCGGACGGCGGTATGATATAATGCACCGGCGGGCGACCCGCAAGGGCGGACGACGCTGTCCGCCCGCAGAATGCGGTGGTTTCTCGGAAATCTCCGATGAATTCGCAACATTTTAAGGGCCGACAGAGTCGTCGGCCCCTACAGAAATACTGCGCAGATTTACAGCTGCCTGCCAGGATCGTGCGTGTTTTGGAATGCGGATAAGCGGATTCAGGATATCCCCTATAGAAAGGATGAATTTTTCATGCAGTATGATGTCATTATCATCGGCGCAGGCCCCGGCGGGATTTTCTCGGCGTATGAGCTGTCGAAGCTCTGTCCGGAGAAAAAGATCGCGGTGTTTGAAGAAGGCCAGCCGCTCGAAAAGCGCAGATGTCCCATTGACGGCAAAAACGTCCGGCACTGCATCGGCTGTCCGACGTGCGCGATCATGAACGGCTTCGGCGGCGCGGGCGCGTTTTCCGACGGCAAGTATAATCTGACGAACGACTTCGGCGGCACGCTCTATGAGTATATCGGCAAGAAGCAGGCCATGGAGCTGATGCACTATGTTGACGAGATCAACGTCAGCCACGGCGGCGAACATACGAAGCTGTATTCCACGGCCAACAGCGCGTTCAAGACCCGCTGCCTGCAGTGCAATCTGCATCTGCTCGACGCGTCCGTCCGGCATCTCGGGACAGATATCAATTTTGTCGTGCTGAAAAACCTCTTTGCCGAGCTGGAGCAGAAGGTCGATTTTTATTTCCGCACGCCCGTGCGGCAGGTGCTGACCACAGACGGCGGCTATGAGATCGTGACCGATCAGGGAAGCTTTACCTGTGCGCAGTGTATCATCTCCGTCGGCCGCAGCGGCAGCAAGTGGATGGAGAGCGTGTGCCGCGAGCTGGACATTGAGACGAAGTCCAACCGCGTCGATATCGGCGTGCGCGTCGAGCTGCCTGCCGAGATCTTCAAGCACCTGACCGACGAGCTCTACGAGAGCAAGATCGTCTACAAGACCGAAAAATATCAGGATCTCGTGCGCACGTTCTGCATGAACCCGAAGGGCGCGGTCGTGACGGAGAACACAAACGGCATCGTGACCGTCAACGGCCACAGCTATGAGGATCCGGCCAAGCAGACCGAGAACACGAACTTCGCCCTGCTCGTCTCCAAGCACTTTACGGAGCCCTTCAAGGACTCCAACGGCTACGGTGAGTCCATCGCACGGCTTTCGAACATGCTGGGCGGCGGTGTAATGGTGCAGCGCTTCGGCGATCTGATCCGCGGCCAGCGCTCGACGCAGAAGCGCATCGACAAATCCTTTGTCACCCCGACGCTGACGGCCACGCCGGGCGATCTGTCGCTGGTCATCCCGAAGCGCATTCTCGACGGCATCATCGAGATGATCTACGCGCTCGACAAAATTGCTCCCGGAACGGCGAACGACGATACGCTCCTTTATGGCGTCGAGGTCAAGTTCTACAACATGGAGGTCTCCGTCGACGAAAATCTGGAGACGGTACACAAGGGCCTGTTCATCATCGGCGACGGCAGCGGCATCACCCATTCCCTGTCCCACGCCTCTGCCAGCGGCGTCTACGTCGCACGGCACCTCGCGCAGCAGCGCGAAGCGTGAAACTAAAAAACGCCCCCGCCTTCCGGCTTCCGGAAAGCGGGGGCATTTTTGGTGTGTTTAGATGATCCTGCCGAGACCGGCGGTCTTGGCGGCCTGCGCGGCACGGCGCAGAGCGGCGACGGGCTCGCCCTCGAGGAAGTAGGCGTACATGTCGAGGATCATTCCGGCCAGCTCCGAATCGGCCTCCAGACCGGAGACCTCCTTCAGCACCTTGGCGGCCTCCTCCTTCGACTGCTCGATGCCTGCCTCGTTCAGATAGCGGTACACCGCGCCGGCTGCGCCGACGGCGATATACGCGGGCTTCACACCCTGCTCGAGGCACAGCAGGCTCGAGCCGATCAGACGGTCAGCCGCGCCGAGCTTTCTCGTCGGGTCGCCGCCGACGCGCTTGCAGGTGTCCTTCAGCGCCGCGTTGCGGAAGCGGCCGAGCAGATCCGTGATGTGCAGCATCAGGCTGTCCAGCTCGACGCCGTACTTCTTGGAAAGCGCCAGTGCGCTTTCCAGCATGGCGTTCTGCACGATATTCAGAATTTCGGGATCGTCGATGGACTGATAGATATATTTCCGGCCCTCATAGCCGCCGAGATACGCGCAGGTCGCGTGGCCCATGTTGTGGACGTACAGTTTGCGCTTGATATAGAAATCAAACGGCTCAAACGGCACCATGTTCGTGATCTCGGGAATTTCACCCTTGAACGCAGCCTTGTCGACCGGCAGGAAGCCGTAGCGCTCAACGCAGACGCGCATCGGGTCGCCGTCCTTCATCTCCTCGGTCTGCACCGGCACCATGCGTCCGATGGACGCTTCGACCAGGCCGACCTTTTCATCAAAATGCTTCTTTTCCTCGTCGGTCAGAAGGTCTTTGAGCATGCCCTCCATGACCTTATTCGCGTCCATCAGGTTTTCGCAGATGATGATGTTGAGCGGACGGTCGTCCCGCGCCCAGCGCTTTCTGAGCCCCGCAACGATGTTGCCGACGATGAACTTGAGAATTCTCGCACCGACTGCCGTCGCCATGATGTCGCAGTTGGCGATCGCCTCGGAGGCCGCCTCCTGATCGTTGCCGTTGACCGCGGTCACGTGCTCGATCGTGACGTCCTCATGTCCCTCGCTCGAGACATAGCGGACGGGGTACTGCTCCTTTTCCTGCAGCGCCTTGACGACCGGCTCGGCCACATCGATGAACGTGACCTCGTAGCCGGACTGGCTGAGCGTTGCGCCGATAAAGCCGCGGCCAATGTTGCCGCCGCCGTACATAACTGCCTGTTTCATACTCTGACCTCTTTCTTTATTTTCCGTAAAGCTCATAGAGCTTCAAAACCTCGTCCTTTGTCCCCACGCCATCCGACGCGCTGACGGTGCTTAAAGATGCTGCCGCGCTGCACGCGCCGAGCTTCAGCGCCTCCTGCAGCGGCATACCGGTCTCTGCCGCGTACAGAACGCCCGCGCAGAACGCGTCGCCCGCGCCGACGGTGCCCTTGATATAGCCCTTCGGGAGCTTCAGGCTCTCAAATTCATAGTAATTGCCGTGCTCGTCCATGCCGCAGCCGATCTCCGGGCAGTGGATAACGGCCCATTTGGCCACGCCCAGTTCGTGGAGCTTCTGCAGAGCGGCTTTCATGTTCTCCACATGCAGCGCACCGTCTTCCCCACGCAGCAAAACGCCCGTGGTCTGCTGTGACTCCAGCTCGTTGATGATGCAGTAGTCGGTATATTTGAGCGCCGGGGTGACCAGCCGCGCAAAGCGCTCGCCGGCCTCGGAGACAACGTCGATGGACGTTTTCATGCCGGCCTTCTGCGCCCGGTGCAGAAGTCTTGCCATCTTTGTGCCGTATTCCGCGTCCGGCTCGTCCAGATGCGGCAGCAGGAGAATATAGCCGATGTGGAAAATATCGACGTTCAGCTTATCCCAGTCAATGTCGTCCTCTCCGTAATGGGCGTTGCCGCCCGCATATTGGAAGAACGTGCGCTCCTTCGTCTGATTGTTCGACATGACAGCCGTAAACGACGTATCGCCGCTGCGCCGAACCATGGAGCAATCGATATTCTTGTATTTTCCCATCTCCTGCAGGACAAAATCGCCCTCCGCATCGTGTCCGGCAAAGCCGGAGGCCACGAGCGGCAGCTCTGGATCGAGCCGCGCGAGATCGGAAATGGTATTGCAGACCGAGCCGCCGGTGGAGCGCGTGATGCCCTCGGTGATGTGCGTCAGCTCATTCTGCTTCGGCCAGGTTTCGATGGGATAGGTGATATCCACGATCATATTGCCTGCACAACAAATGCCTTTTTTCATATTTCCTCCCTGTTTTCGGGCCGTGCGGCCCGGATTCCCTTGTTTTTTGTTCCGGCTGCTGTTATTATGAAGGAACGGGGCAGGCTTATCACCGATGAAGCTGCGCCTGCCGCCCGACAAAGATGCGTTTTGGTGAAAAGAATGGAACTTTATAATGAATATGAGCTGATCTCCCATTCCAAGCTGGCGGACTGCACCATGTTTATCGTCGACATGGTATACCGCCCCATGCACCTGCATAAAGAGCTGGAGCTGTGCTTTGTGCTGAGCGGCAGCTGCCGCGTCAGCACCGACCGTCAGAGCTTTGAGGCGGGGCCCAATGAAATTCTGCTGTTCGACGCGGGCAGCAGCCATGAGCTCTGCGCCTCCGGCGCGCCCGTAAGACTCCTGACGCTGCAGATCTCCAACAGCTTCTGCGCCCGGTTCTATCCGCAGATCCGCAGCATCCGCTTCGGCTGCCGGGGCCTGTCCTCCTGTCTGGCGCAAGCGCAGCTGACGGCGCTCCGACATGCCATGCTGCTGGCGCTGTCCGCCTATCTGCGCGATACGCCGGAATCGCCGTTTTCCTGCATGGCGCAGATCAACGCGATCTTTGCGATCCTGCTGGGCGGAACGCCGTACCGCGTGCTGAGCGACACGGAAAACATGACGCAGACGCGCAACGCCGAGCGGATGCACCGCATCCTGCACGATCTGGAAACGCACTATTCCGAGCCCGTCCGCCTCAGCGAGATCGCAAAGCGGGAGGGGCTGACGCCGACCTATCTGTCGCACCTGTTCCGCGAACAGCTGCATATCCCATTTCAGGACTATCTGGGCCGGCTGCGTCTGGAGGCGGCAATGCTCCTGCTGCGCCAGTCGGATACGACGCTGACCGACGCGGCCTATGCCTGCGGCTTCTCCGACCCCAAGTATCTGAACCGGAGCTTTCAGAAGAATCTCGGCATGACGCCGCGGCAGTGGCTGCTGGAAAACCGCCCGGATCCGAGCTGCGCGCCGTCCGCGGAGGATCCGCGTACAGCGCAGCGCATCCTGACGCCCGGCGAGTGCCGGACGCTGCTGGACGCGCTGGAGATCCCGTAAAAACCTCAGATTTTCATGATTTTCAGTTCTTCGCCGCTGGCGTAGGCCTTTTCCATGATGCGCTGGACATGCACGGCGTCGGACGCGGGCACGACGAGGGGCTTGTCATTCAGAATGGAGTCCGAGAAGCTCTCGATCTCGCGGGTGTACATGTTGCCGAAATCGCCTGGGATCTCGATGCCGGCATCGTCGGCATGGGTCTGCTCGGCAGAATAGGCGACGTTTTTGTCAATGAATACAGCGTTCAGCCTGCCGCCGTCGATCTGGCCGATCATCGTGTCGCCCAGAAGACGGCCCTTCGTGCCGAAAAACTCGACGCGCCATTTGGACGCCTCGTCCGGGATGTTGAAGTTCGACTGCACGACGCACTGCGCGCCGTTTTCCATGCGCATGAGGATGGTAGACGTATCCTCCACGTCATACTGCGGCTCAGGGAAGGCGATCTTTTCGTTCATGGACGCGACCTCGGTCACGCGCATGCCGGTGATGTATTCCATGAGGTCAATGGTGTGGACGGACAGATCCATCATCGCGCCGCCGCCTGCCTTGGCCTTGCACTGCCGCCAGTTGCCGGGCTCATACGGGAGCCAGAGCGTAAACTGCGAATAGCCGGACACGACCGTGCCGATTTTTCCCTCGGCGATGGCCTTTTTCATGCTCATGACATGCGAGCCGAAGCGCATCATGAAGCCCGCCGCGATCTTCACGCCCTTGCGCGCACAGTAGTCAATGACCTCCTGCCCTTCGTCGGACGTCATGGCCAGCGGCTTTTCGATCAGGATATCCTTGCCGTAGTCAGCAGCCAGCTTGGCCTGCTTTGCGTGCAGGACGATGGGCGTCGCGATATAGACGGCGTCGACCTCCGGGTCTGCCAGCAGCTCCTCCTCCTTCGTATAGCCGCGCTTTGCGCCGTATTTCTGCCGGATCTTTTCGACCTGCTCGGCATTGATGTCCATAACGGCGATGAGCTCCGCGTTTTTGGCCAGCATCATGCCGGGGATCGTTCTGCGATCCGCAATGCCGCCGGCCCCAATCACGCCCCAACGTAACTTTTTCATATGCTTCGCTCCTTTATAAATCCATATCCCGCCCACAGCGGTCTGTTTTAGTATAGCACATCCCCGCCGCAATGAAAAGAGAATTCCGTATCAAAACGGGGAAATCCAACAACAATCCACAAAACTGCACAAAAATTGCCCGCTGCCGTGCGGCAGCGGGCGGTTCGTTTTATTTGCCGGAGTCAAAGTCCGATTCTGTTCTGGTGCGCAGGCGGCTGATGGCGTTTGTCAGTCGCTCTGTCTCCTTCGGGAACAGGCCGGAGGCAATGGCCGTGCGGATGGGAAGGATCTCATAGCGGCTGCCGTCGGCGTCCTTGCCTCTGTCAAACAGATACAAAGGCGTATAGCTCACATTTGTCAGCGCCGTCTCGCCCGTTTCGCCGTTTTTGGTGAACTGCAGATTCAGAATGACCGATTCCTCACAGCCGCTGGCATAGCTGCTGCTCTGACTGGAGAAGAAGTTGCCAAGACTGTAGGCGACAAAGCAGGTCTTTTCCTTTCCGTCGTCCGTCGTGATATCCATCGTCTCCATTCTGCCGACCAGATGGCTGTGCGTGCCGATGATCGCATCTGCACCGCGCTCGAACATCTGCTTTGCGATGGACTCCTGCGTTTTGGTGGGCTCGAGCGTTGCCTCGCTGCCCCAGTGGAGCATGACGAGGATGATGTCGGGCTTCAGCGCCTTCGCCGCGTCTACCGAGTCCAGAAGGGCGCTCATGTCGGGCTTGTTATAGTCGGTGCTGTAATCCTTGTACAGCAGATTCACCGCGTACTCCGCGCCCTCCGGCAGCTGAAGGCCGCCGAGGCCCTTTGTATAGGCGATGATCGCGATCTTCATGCCGCTGACGGTCTTGAGCACGATGCCGCCGTTGTTCGCGCGTTCTGTCTCGCTCGCGTAGGTGCCCGCGTGGTCGATGCCCACGCTTGTGAGCGTGTCGATGGTGCTCTGCAGGCCGGACAGGCCGTTCTGGATGGAGCAGGTGTTTGCTGTCTGCAGAAGATCAAAGCCGATGGTCGACAGCGTCATGGCAAGCGAATCCGGCGCGCGGTAATCCGGCTTTCCGGCATACGGCTCGCCGCAGAAATTGCACTCCAGATTGCCGATGCTAAAGTCCGCCGAGAGCGTATAGCCGGACACGGCAGCAAAGCTTTCAGCAAACTGATAGCTGCCGTCCGGCTGCCTGGCGTCGGCAAGCAGCTCGTCGGTGATCATGATGTCGCCGACGGCGGCGATGTTGACGGTCGCGTCCGGTTCGGTCTGCAGCTCCAGCGCACTGTTCTTTTTGACGTAGAGCTCCGGATGCTCGCGCCGGTTGCGGCAGCCGCGCAGAATGAGGATCAGAGACAAAATCAAAATCACAAGCAAAACACCCGCCAGCACCCGCTGACGCATCAGAAGCCTGCGCTTCTGCTCCTGCCGGCGCAGTCTGCGCGCCTCCAGCAGCTCCTCGTTCTGCCTGCGTTCCATGTTATCCACGCGTTCGCCTCCTTTGGATCGTGTAACTAATATAGTATAGCATAGCTTCCGAAAAAAGACAAGCCGCTTGGCTTTTCGCGCAGGATATGATATAATTCTACATTATTTTATAACAGAGGATCGGATCATGCGTCAAACAAGCAAACGCGCGCGGCGCTCCCGTGCACTGATGATCGTGATTTTTGTGCTGCTGGCAGCGCTTCTCCTGTGGGGATTGGCCGCGATATTCAGCCGCCTGTTCCATTACGGCGCAAACGCAACCGTCAGCGCCAAGGATCATGCGCAGCTCACGCCGGTCGAGCCCAGCGAGGTGGACGAAACGGACGGCACCCCCAAAAATACATACGATCCCGCCTGCTTCTACCGGGACGGCGGATTTCTCCGATATGAGAGCGACACCGTGACCAGCCAGATCGGCATCGACGTCTCCGCGCACCAGCAGGAGATCGACTGGCAGCGCGTCGCGGAAAGCGGCGTGCAGTTCGCCATTCTCCGCGTGGGCTATCGCGGATACACGGAGGGGGCCATTCAGGAGGACACGTATTTCGCGCAGAATCTGGAGGGCGCCATCGACGCCGGACTCGACGTGGGCGTATATTTCTTCTCGCAGGCCATCGACGAGCAGGAGGCGCGGGAGGAGGCCCGGTTCGTACTGGACAGGATCTCCGGCTATCAGCTCGCCTTCCCGGTCTTCTTCGACTGGGAAAAGATCGGCTCCGAGGCGCGCAGCGACACGATGGATCTGACGTCGCTGACCACCGTGACGGATACGTTCTGCACCGAGATCGAAAACGCGGGCTATCAGACCGGGCTCTACTTCAACCAGCAGCTCGGCTATGAGGAGCTGCATCTGCCGAGCCTGCAGACGTATACGTTCTGGCTGGCCGAATACAACGATACGCCGTCGTTTGCCTATCACTTTGACCTCTGGCAGTATTCCGCAACAGGTACGGTCGACGGCATCGAGGGCGATGTCGATCTCAATCTTGCGTTTTTCGGGAAGTAAGCCATGAAGAAGGAAAAAGCCGAAGTCTCTGCCCGCCTGCCGTTTGCGGCGAGCATGCTCATCTTCGGCACCATCGGCCTGCTGCGCCGGTTCATCGATCTGCCGAGCGGCGTGATCGCCTGCTTCCGCGGGCTGCTCGGCTGCGTTCTGCTGCTGCTTCTGCAGCGGCTGCGCGGGAAACAGCTGGACAGGGCCTCCGTCCGACGGTATCTTCTGCCGCTTCTCATCTCCGGCGGCATGATCGGTTTTAACTGGATGCTGCTGTTTGAGGCGTACCGCTACACAAGCATCGCCGTTGCAACGCTCTGCTATTATACAGCCCCGGTCATGCTGATCCTGGCCGCGCCGTTTGTCTTTCACGAGCGGCTCACATGGCGGCAGCTTGTCTGTGTGGCGCTGGCGGCGTGCGGCATGGTGCTCGTCTCCGGTGTTCTGGACGGCGGCGCGCTGCCGGACGGGACGCTGACGGGCATTGCGCTTGCCGTCGGCTCGGCGGTCCTGTATGCCGCCATCACCGCCGTGAACCGGAAGTCGCTCTCCCAAATGGACGCTTACGACAAGACCATTGTGCAGCTTGGCGCGGCAGGGCTGGTCATGGAGCCGTATCTGGCGCTGACGGGCGGCTTTTCCGGCCTGCATCTGACAGCGCTGTCTGCCGGGCTGATGCTTCTGGTGTCGCTGACGCACACGGCGATCCCGTATGCGATGTATTTTGGCGCCATGGTACGCCTGCCGACGCAGACTATCGCACTCATGAGCTATCTTGACCCCATCACGGCCCTGATCCTCTCGGCGCTTGTTCTGCACGAGCCGCTCTCCCCTGCCGGTCTGACCGGCGCTGTCCTCGTCCTCGGCTCCACGATCCTCAGCGAGCTCTGGGGCAGGAAACAGCAATAACGCCCCTGCAAAGACGCCGCCCCTTGCCGCGCAATGCGCGGCAAGGGGCGTTTTTTCGTTTTTCGGAAATTGCGGCGGCAATCAGGCCTGATGTCCGCGGGGCGCGAGGAGGCTTTTGCCGCAGTGCGGGCAGCTTTCGCCGTCGCTGCGGCCGAGGCGCCCGCCGCAGAACGGGCAGCGCCAGCACAGCAGCCAAACCGCCGCGTAGCCGACCGCAAACAGCGCCGTAAACAGGAAATACACCGGCTTTGACACGCCGCAGCCGATCAAAAAGCTGGCAAGCGTCAGCGCAAGCAATGTGAACAGCAGAACCTTGATCGTTTTCAGATTCATAGAAAAACCTCCCTTGTCTTTCCCCTGTCCGAACCCCTATGTTTTCCAGTTTCTTCTGTTTATAGTATAGCACACTGCCCGGGCTTCGTATACCGGGCAGCTCAAAATTTGTGCAACTTTTCTATCATTACTGCGCATCGATGCGTTCCTTGAGGTCGTTCAGATAGACCCAGCGCTCCGTCTTTGCGTCCAGCTCGGCTGTCAAACGCTCCTGCTCGTCCGTGAGCGCCTGCAATCGGACATAGTCGCTGCCGCAGGTCTCCTGCGCCTGTCTGCAGGCGGCCAGCTGCGCCTCCAGCTCTGCGATCACACTGTCGATGGTATCAAATTCCCGCTGCTCGTTATAGGAGAATTTCAGCTTTTTCTCGCGCGGACGCTCGGAGGCAGGCTTTTCCTGCTTTTCGGGCTTCTTTTCCTCCGGCGGCGTCCGCTTGCGGGCCCAGTCGGACCAGTTGCCGGTAAACACGTCGACGCGGCCCTCCGGGCGCACCTCGAAGATGGTGTCCGCCAGCTTGTCGAGGAAAAAGCGGTCATGCGAGACGGCAAGAATGGGGCCGGGGAAGCTCTGCAGATAGTCCTCCAGAATGGAGAGCGTCGTGATATCCAGATCGTTCGTCGGCTCATCGAGCAGCAGCACATTGGGAGCCGCCATGAGGATAGACAGCAGGTATAATCTCCGCCGTTCGCCGCCGGACAGCCGCCCGATGGTGGTCTGCTGCAGATCAGGCGGGAACAGGAAGCGCTCGAGCATGGTCTTGGCAGAGAACGTGCCCTCGTCCGTCTTCACCTGCGCGGCAACACTGTAAATAAAGTCGTACACGCGCTGGTTCAGATCCAGCTCCCGGCCCTCCTGCGAAAAATGACCGATCTTGACCGTCTCGCCCAGCTCGACTGTGCCGCTGTCCGGCGGGAGCTCGCCGGCAAGGATGCGCAGGAGCGTCGATTTGCCCGCGCCATTCCTGCCGACGATGCCGATACGGTCATTGCGGAGCAGACCATAGGAAAAATCGCGGAAGATCGTCCGCCCGTCGTAGCGCTTGGAGACATGCTCCAGCGTGATGATCTTTTTGCCGAGGCGGCTCGAGGCCGCTGAAAGCTGCACCGCGCTGTCGCGTTCAGGGGCTTTCTGATCCTTCAGCTCCTCATAGCGCTGGATGCGTTCCCTGCTCTTTGTGCTCCGGGCCTGACAGCCGCGCAGGATCCATTCGCGCTCGACGCGCAGAATGGACTGCCGCTTGCGCTCGGATGCCTCCGCCATCTGCGCGCGCTGCTCCCGCAGCTCGAGATAGCGGGAGTAATTCGCCTCGTAGTGGTAGAGCTTCCCGCGCGAAAGCTCCGTGATGTGGTTCACGACGCGCTCGAGAAAATACCGGTCGTGCGTGACCATGACGAGTCCGCCGCGGAATTTTTTCAGCCAGTCCTCCAGCCACTGCACCATTTCGGTGTCCAGATGGTTTGTCGGCTCGTCGAGCACCAGCACGTCCGCCGGGTGGATGAGCGCCGCGCACAGCGCCGCGCGGCGGCGTTCGCCGCCCGAAAGCGTCCCGATCAGCCGGTCGGTGTCCGCGAGGCCGAGCTGCGTCAGCATGCGCCTGGCCTCGTATTCATTCAGCTGCCGGAATTCCGGCGGCATGCTGGCAAAGACCTGCTCCAGAATGGTCAGCTCGTCGTGCATGTCCGGGTTCTGCGCGAGCACGCTGACCTGCAGATTCGGCTTGCGGGCGATCGTCCCGCCGTCCGGCGGGAGCTTTCCGGCCAGAACCTTCAAAAATGTCGACTTCCCGGTGCCGTTGATGCCGATCACGCCGGTCTTATCGCCCTCGTTCAGATAAAAATCCACATCGTCCAACAGCTGACGGCTGCCGAAATTGATGGAAAGATGCTCTGCGGATATCAGCATAGGGTTCCTCCTGCAAGGATGATCTGCATTTATTCTATCACAGCTTCCGCCGGAAAGCACGCGCTTCTTGCTTTTTTGCCGGGCTTCTGCTATCATGAGGGCGAAAAACAAGGAAGCGAGGTGCGTTCTTATGCCTGCTGTAAAGCTGCTGGCGCTCGATCTGGACGGGACGCTGCTGAATTCCAAAAAGGAGCTGACGCCGCGCACCCGCGACGCGCTCTATGCCGCGGCAGAGGCCGGCGTCGAGATCGTGCCGACGACGGGCCGGTTCTTTACCGGCATGCCGGAGGTCATTCAGAAGCTGCCGTTTCTGCACTACGCCATCACCATCAACGGCGCGCAGGTCTATGATATCCGCAGGCAGAAGGCCGTCAGCACGGCGGAGATCCCGCTGGAGACGGCGCTGCGGGTTCTGGAGTATCTTGACGGCTTCCCCGTGATCTACGACTGCTATCAGGACAGCTGGGGCTGGATGACGCGCGCGATGCAGGAAAACGCCGCCGCGTTTGTTCCGTTCGACTACGCGCTGCGCATGGTGCGCGCGCTGCGCACGCCGGTCGACGAGCTGAAAGCCTATCTGCGGGAACGGAACCGAGGCGTGCAGAAGCTGCAGCTGTTCACGCCGGACGATGCGCTGCGCGGGCAGCTGTTCAAGGACCTTACAGCGCGCTTCGGCACACTGAATGTCAGCACATCCATGCCCTGCAACATTGAGATCAACGACGCGCACGCCAACAAGGGCGAGGCCATCGCAAGTCTGGCGGCTTATCTCGGATTGCCGATGGCGGCGACGATGGCCATCGGCGACGGGCTGAACGACAGAAGCATGATCCAAATGACGGGACTCGGCGTGGCAATGGCGAACGCGTGCCCGGAAATTCTGGCGCTTGCCGACGAGGTGACGGCCTCCTGCGACGAGGACGGCGCTGCGCTTGCCATCGAGCGGCACTGCGTGCCGGAAAGGGCGTAACGGAAATGGTCGACTGTCACATTCATATGGTGCTGGACGGCGTGAACTGGAAGGACGCCATCGCACGGCACAAGGCCGCGCCGCAGGAGGCACTGATCCGGCAGACGCTGGAATGCTATCAGGCGCTGGGCTTTTCCTATCTGCGCGACGGCGGCGACCGCTGGGGCGTGTGTGCGCTGGCCGCGGGGCTGGCGCCGGAATACGGCATCCGGTACCGTTCACCGGGCTTCCCGATCTACAAAAACGGGCATTACGGCAGCTTCATCGGGCGCGGCTTTGACTCGTTTGCCGAATACCGCGCGCTTATCCGCGAGGCCAGAGCGCACGGCGCGCAGTTTATCAAGCTCATGATCTCCGGTCTGATGGATTTTGACCATTACGGCGTTCTGACCGATGAGCCGCTGCCGCCGGAGCTGATCCGGGACATGATCGCCTGCGCGCACGACGAGGGCTTTTCCGTCATGGCCCATGCCAACGGCGACGGAACGGTATGCGCAGCGCTTGCGGGCGGCGTGGATTCCATCGAGCACGGCGCATATCTCACGGACGAAACGCTCTGCCGGCTGGCCGAGTCCCATGCCGTCTGGGTGCCGACGCTTGTGACGATCGGCAATCTTATCGGCTGCGGCCGCTTCCCGGATACGGTCTTAAAGCCGCTGCTGGAGTATCAGATGAACGCCGTGCAGAAAGCCGCCGCGCTGGGCGCAAAAATTGCCTGCGGCAGCGACGCGGGTGCGTACCGCGTTCTGCACGGGCAAGGCGGGATAGACGAGCGCGCGCTCCTGCGCCGCGCAATCGGAGAAGACGCGGATACAGTACTCGAAGCGGGAAACGCCGCGATCATGGCGCGGTTCTGAATCTGAGCCTAAAAAAATATCTGTTTTTGCATCTTTTTATAGTATCAGCATTGGATATAATCAGGGTATCCCAACAAGAGAGGTACTCTGCTATGAAAAAGAGAAACGAAACCATCCGGATGCTGGTTCTGAGCGCGATGTTCGCTGCGCTGTGCTGCGTGACGACCATGCTGGTGCAGTTCCCGACCGTCGCAGGCTATACCAACATCGGCGAGGGCATGTGCCTGCTTGCCGGGCTGGTGCTCGGCCCGTGGTACGGCTTCTTTGCCGCCGGCATCGGCAGCGGTCTTGCCGATCTGCTGGCAGGCTATGCGCATTATGTCCCCGGCACGTTTATCATCAAGGGCCTTGTGGCGCTGGTGGCCGCGCTGCTGCTTCGGCCGCTGCTGAAGAAAGGTGAAAAGGTCCCGTTCTGGCGGCTGGCGCTCATCGAGCTGCCGTCTGAGGCCATTATGGTCGCCGGGTATTTCGGCTACAAGGCGCTGATCCTCGGCAAGGGCCTTGCCGCAGCTGCGTCCATCCCCAACAATCTGGTGCAGGCCGCCGTCGGCATCGTTCTGTCGGTCGTACTCTACACCGCGCTGTCCAAGGTTCCCGAAATTCATAAGGCGTTCTGGAAAGGTGAAATGAATCATGTATGAAGAACTTACCGCACAAGCAAAGCAGGCCGTCACGGAGCTGCTGGACATTGCAAAGCTGAAGCCCGGCAAGATTTTTGTCGTCGGCTGCTCGTCGAGCGAGATGGTCGGCGCTCGCATCGGCAAGGGCTCGAGTCTGGAGGCCGCGCAGGCGGCCTTCGCGGGCATCTATCCCGTTCTGCAGGAGCGCGGGATTGAGCTTGCGGTGCAGTGCTGCGAGCACCTGAACCGCGCGCTTGTCGTTGAGCGCGATGTGGCCGAGGCGCATGGCTTTGAGATCGTCAACGCCATCCCGCAGCTGCATGCGGGCGGCTCGTTCGCCATGACGGCGTGGGCCAATTTCAAGGATCCCGTGCTCGTCGAGACGATCGTCGCCGACGCAGGGATCGACATCGGTGGCACGCTCATCGGCATGCACCTGCGCCGCGTCGCGATCCCGGTGCGGCTGTCGATCAAAAAGATCGGCGAGGCCAACATCCTCTGTGCCCGCACGCGCCCGAAATACATCGGCGGCGCCAGAGCAGTCTATCAGGAATTATAAGCAACCACGCGCCAGCCAAAAGGCTGGCGCGTGGTCGTTTCATAAGACAGAAAACCGCCCGCTGCGAACTGGCAGCGGGCGCTTTGAACTATTGCAGCTTAGTGACCGGCGTTCATCTGTGCAGCGACCTCGGCAGCGAAGTCTTCCTGCTTCTTCTCGATGCCCTCGCCCTTTTCGAAGCGAACGGCGTCGACGAACGTGACCTT
>CAKUND010000003.1 GCA_934668295.1 uncultured Oscillospiraceae bacterium | reverse complement strand
GCGCCGGGTCTCGGCAAGCAACTCCGCATCCGTGACTGCAGCGCGGCGGATAAAAAGATTCTGCTCCATCATCTCGGAAGTTCAATTTCGGCGAGAATCGCTTCTTCTGCCGCGCGCATCTGCTTTTTCATCGGCCCCTCGTCCACATGGTCGTAGCCCAGCAGATGCAGAATAGAGTGGATGGTGAGATACCCGACCTCGCGCCGGGCGCTGTGGCCGAATTCGGCGGCCTGCTGTCTGGCCCGTTCGAGGCTGATGGCCATGTCGCCCAGCGGCACAAGACCGGTGTCAGGATCCTTATAAGCGTCCCACGATGCGGGCAGCTGTCCCGCCGTCAGCTCGAACATCGGGAACGACAGCACGTCCGTTGCCTTGTCGATCTTGCGGTATGCGTTGTTGATGGCGCGGATGCCCTCGTCGTCCGTCACAAGGACGTTGATCTCGCAGGGCGTGTTGACGCCCTGATGGGCCAGCGCGGCGGTGATACATTTGGAGATCTGCTGCTTGAGCGCAAAATCGCGCAGACTGCGGCCCTCGCAGCGGATGACAATGCGGTGCTTCATTTTTTCTCCTTCTTCCAGTCCGGCTTTCTTGTAAATGTCCGGGCGCGTTCGTCCGGCAGCCGGTTCTTTTCGTATTTGTCATAGGCCGCGACGATGCGCTGCACCAGCACGTGCCGCACCACGTCTGCCGGCGTCAGACGGCAGATCTGGATATCCTCGACCCCGTCCAGCACCCGGATGGCCTCCTTCAGACCGCTGACCTTGTCACCCGGCAGGTCGATCTGCGTGATATCGCCCGTAATGACGATCTTCGAGCCGAAGCCGAGGCGCGTCAGGAACATCTTCATCTGCTCGCGCGTGGTGTTTTGCGCTTCATCGAGAATGATAAAGCTGTCGTCCAGCGTACGTCCGCGCATATAAGCCAGCGGTGCGACCTCGATATTTCCGCGTTCCAGATATTTTCCGTATGTCTCCGGCCCCAGCATGTCGAACAGCGCGTCGTAAAGCGGCCGCAGATAGGGGTCTACCTTGTTCTGCAGATCGCCCGGCAAAAAGCCCAGCCGCTCGCCCGCCTCCACGGCGGGACGCGTCAGGATGATGCGGTTGACGGTCTTTGCGCGGAACGCCGCGACGGCTTCCGCTACGGCGAGATACGTCTTGCCCGTACCGGCGGGGCCGACGCCGATGGTGATGGTGTTTTTTTCAATGGCCTTCAGATAATTCTGCTGGCCGATGGTCTTGGCCTTGACGGGCCGGCCCTTGGCCGTCACGCAGACGACGTCCTTGGCCATTTTGCTGACCTGATCCTCGTTGCCGGTGTTGACAAGGCCAATGAGATAGCGCACCTTCTGCTCGTCGATCTCCTCGCCCTTGGCCGCCAGCGCCAGCAGCGCTTCGATCGCGCGGCAGCCCTTGTCGGCGGCCTCCTCGTCGCCTGTGACCTTCAGCTCGTTGTTGCGGTTCGTGATCTTGACGCCGAACGCGTCCTCAATCCTGCGCACATTTTCGTCAAAGGAACCGAAGACGTCGATGAGCTGCTCGACGCGCTCGGCATTGATGGTTCGTTCTGTCATGAAATCGCTTCCTTTAGGCTTGCGGGCCGCATGCGGGCGATCATTTCCTCGCACCGCAGACTGGCATGCAGCCGGATACACCCGCCGGACTGCTCCGTCCGGACAGAGGCATCCCGGATGCTTCCGGCGATCATATCGCGCATGGCGTCTGCCTGTACCAGCTCCAGAAGCCGGTCCTCCGCGTCCTGCGCCCGCAATGTTTCTTCTCTTGTATCATACTCACAAATTCTTGTAATTGCAATCCCCAACGGCAAAGAAAACCCGCCGGGAAGCGTCATATATCGTATTTTTGTCTCTTTTTCGTAAAATCCCTCCGGCTCGTCCGCACCGAAAAGCGAAATGCGCCGCCGTCCGACAAGCAGACTGACCGCATAATGCGCAGCCGTGCGCACGTCCTTGACCGTCTCTGTCTCCGGCAGAACGCACACGGCCTGCCGGACCGTTTCGGCGTAAATTTCCGCCCGCGCCGCCGTCACCTGCGTTTTAAAGCCGAAGTCCGTATACGCCGACACCAGCAGCTCTCCGCCTGCCACGGCCTGCCCCGGCACGCAGAGACAGTTCCCGGCCACGGCCTCCACGCGCGTCAGGACGCCCGCGCGCGAGGCGATCACATCCGTCGGCGTCTTCCGGTCGAGCACCGGTTCCTTGTCGGGCCGTTCCCGCACGACCACGCGCGCGCACATGCCGCTCTGCTGCACCGTTAGCCACTGCAGCTTCGGAATGCGCAGCAGCATCTGGTTTTTCAGCTCCTGCGGCTTGATCGACGGGCCGTATGTCCCGAATCCCACGCCAAGCTCCCGCAGCTCCCGCAAGATCTGCGCGCTGGAGACAGTCTCGTTTCCCTCGACCGCATAGAAAAAGACGAATTTCGGCACAACGATCGCCGCCGCAATGGCCGCCGCCAGCAAAAAGAGCAGCGCGGGCCGCTTCCGCAGTCCGCCGAACACGGCGGAAAACCCGCCGCGCTCCAGAACGGCGCAGTCGCACCCGCCCATGCGGACAAGCTGCGCCGCCCGCGCCTCGTCCCGCCGCAGGATCCAGACCTCGGCGGTAAACTCGTCCGGCTTCGCGCAAAAATGGAACGCAACGCGCGCCTTTGCCAGCCGCTGCAAACACCATTCCGGGCTTGCCCCCGTGATGGACAGCCGCGACACGCCGAGAAAAAACCAGATCACCCGCCACATCCGCGCAGACCTCCCTCGCCGTAGGTCAGACAGTCGATTTTTCCGATGATCGTCAGCCGTTCGCGGTGCATCTGCCGGATCTCCAATCCGCTTCCCACAACGGTCAGACTCCCGATGTTCAGCCCGATCACGATCCGCTCCCGGTTATATTCCAGAATCCCGGTGTGCCGGTCGACCGAGCATTCCCGGAACCCGTTGACCTCCAGATGCGGCAGCCCCGCGGCGATGTCCATCGGCAGCCCCAGCCGCACCGACGCGGCAGCCAGATACGAACGCAGTTTTTTCAAACGGCAGCGCCTCCTGTTTTTCGTTTGCTATATCCTTATGCCGGACAGACTAATTCTTTCCTCCGCCGCATAGGTTTTTATCCGAAGGAGGAGAGAGGCATGAAAAAGCTATTCCAGGCGCTCACGCTTCTTGCGGCGTTTGTTCTGCTCATCGCGCTGCCGCAGACTGCGGCGGACGGCGTGCGCAGCGCGCTCACGCTCTGCGGGCGGGTGATCCTGCCGTCGCTGTTTCCGTTTTTTGTGTGCAGCAATCTGTTTTTGCTTCTGGGTTATTCCGCGCGGCTCTCCGCGCGGTTCGGAGGCGCGGCGGCAAAGCTCCTGCGCCTGCCGCCCGCTGCGGGCAGCGCGTTTCTGCTCGGCCTTCTCGGCGGCTATCCGGCCGGCGCGCAGGCGGCGGGCACGCTTTACGCGCGCGGCGAGCTTTCCAGACCGGAAGCCGAGCGCGCGCTTGCCGTCTGCAATCAGGCGGGGCCCTCGTTCATCCTCGGCGTGCTCGGCGGCGCGGTCTTCAAAAGTGCGGCGGCAGGCGCGTTTTTGTACGCGGTGCAGCTCATCTCTGCGGTCGTTGTCTGCCGCCTGACCGCAAAAAAGCAGCCTGCGCCTGCGAAAACCGCCGCAAAGCCGCCGCAGCCGGAATCCTTTGCCGCGGCCTTTTCTGAATCCGTGCGCCGCGCGGGGATGAGCGCGCTCCACATCTGCATGTTCATCACGGTCTTTTCCGTTCTATCCCGCTATTTTCTGCTTGCCGCGGGCCGCTTTCTGCCGCCGGAGGCCCTGCCGCTGTTCCTCGGCGCGCTGGAGCTGTCCGCAGGCTGCGCGGCGCTGACGGATTGCGCGCTGGCGCTCCACTGGAAGTTGTGCATCGCCTCGGCGCTTTTGTCCTTCGGCGGCGTGAGCGTTCTGGCGCAGAGCCGCGCCGCTGTGCAGGAGCACGGCCTGACCGGCAAGCTGCTCCTGCCGTGCAAGGCGCTTCAGGCCGTGCTTTCCTGCACGCTCACGCTCATCGCCGCGCCGCTGCTGTACGCGGAGAGCTGGCCCGCCGCCGCGTTTTCCGGTGCGCAGGGCCCGGAAACGGCGGGGGCGGTGAGCCTGCTGCTGTGTTCGGTGAGCCTGCTGCTTTTTCGTAAAAAGTACCATAGCAATTTGCGCGGAAAGCGTGTATAATGGGGGCAAATACGAAAGAAAAGAGAGGCGGCTGCCCCATGCTGTTCCGAAAGAAGATCGACCGCTACTGCACCTATTGCCAGTTCGCGGGCAAAATTGACGATGAGACGATGGTCTGCCAATTCTGCGGCATCGTCCCCAGCGACCACCGCTGCCGCCGCTTCCGCTACGACCCCCTCCGCCGCATCCCCGGCCGCCCCGCCGTCAAAAAACCAGACCGCGACGACGCGGATTTTTCCCTGTGACCCTTCGGCAGATTCGGATGCGCCTTCCCGCTTCCTTGTAGGGGCGGACGACTCTGTCCGCCCGCAGATTCCCGTAAAAAACGGCGCATTCTGCGTAATCCACACTGCTCCATAAAAATCTGAATGTTTTGATATGCTTAAGCGGAGAAGATCCTCACCGATTTTCTCCGTTTTTTTCTGCAAACCCGTTGTAAAGAAGTCCGTTCCCATGTACAATAAATTTAGGTAGTATTTGCCAAAGAAATGAGAAGAAAGAGGGATTTACCATGAAAAAGCAGTCTGGACTTCTTCGCCGCCTCACCGCCCTTGCACTCGCCCTGTGCATGCTGGCTGCCCTGACGGCAGAGATCTTCGCGGCGGACATCGTCGCCTCCGGCTACTGCGGCGGCGAGGGCGACGGCAAAAACCTCTCCTGGACGCTCGATTCCGCAGGCACATTGACCATCAGCGGAACAGGGGCGATGAAAAATTATTTTTTCTGGTTGCTATAGATTTAAAGGAACTTTAAAAATCGGAAACAGCGTGACTAGTATCGGAGAAGAAGCATTTACCAGCTGTCGCTTTACAGGTAGCCTTATCATTGGTGAAAGCAAACTGATAAATATTGAGAAAAATATTATGGTGTGGATCGTCCCGGTTACATTCCAAATGAACTAGAATTTTTATTTTGAAGCCGGGGGCGGCGGAAGTTACTGCTTCGACACACAAACGTGGGATCTAAATATCGTATTTAACCCTACGTTTACACTAGGGTGTATCTGAAAACTCCCAACGCACCCGGACGGCGGGCCTTTTCACGCTGCGCCGCGCCATTTTTCCTTGAAATACGTCAGTATTCCTGCAAAAAAATGTCTTGCTCAGCGCAAAAATTCCTCGCTGCCGGTCACATTGAGAGTTTTCAGATACACCCTAGAAGGATTCATTGGTGCCGGGTGTAGCAAGTTTGTTGGGCTTGGTATCTACGGCTGCGCAGACTTGGCAACAAAAATCAATATTATTGGAACAAACAGCGGCTTACAATCAGCTGACTTGACCGGCGAACTTGCCATAAAAGGATATATTGGATGGGTGGAGGCAAAAAGGGTATTCGCCCACCAGACATGGCATCTTTACACCGCAAATTCTGTAAAGTCCCACTCCCTGCTGTCTGGTGCAGCGTGGGATGCGGCACCGGAGGCTTCTGCGTATGCCCCGTCTGACCTCAGCTATCTTGCGGAGGAGTCCGACTGGGCCCCGGCTGCCGTGCGGACCTACGCTGCCCACGCCGCGCAGGCGAGGACGGAATATCACCCGCTGCTGGAAAATACATACCGCAACGCCCAGCCGGTCATGGTCTCGGACGGGAGCGCGCTTTACGCGGCATTTGTACGCGCAGACGCGGTCTCCGGCGCGCGCTATGTCGCGCTGACGAAATTTGACGGGACAAGCTGGAGCAAACCCGTGCGTGCCGATGCGGGTGCGATTTTGGACGACGCGCCGCAGCTTTGCACAGATGGCCAGACGCTCTGGCTCGCCCCCGCCGCCCCCGCAAGATCCATCCCCCTGAACAGCTGATCACCCCCACAACCCCAACCGCACCGGAGAGGGAAATCCCCCTCCGGCGCATTTTCGTGTATTTACAAAAATTCCGGTCAATGCTATACTATACAAATTGACTGAAACGCTTTTCTGAAAGGAACGGTATCTATGGGTCTGCCTGCGAAGCTTGTGCGCGCACAGCTCAATTTCTTTAAACCCTTTGTCGCCAACTGCTCTCTGGAGATCACCCGGAAGGGGCAGGACAAGCTCGGCGAGCTGATGGAGGCCATCCACCGGCGCGACGTGATCGTCCGCGACCATGACTTCGGCCCGTTTCAGGGCGCGTGGATCATGCCCAAGGACGAGCGGCGGCAGGGCGTCGTGCTCTATCTGCACGGCGGCGGCTACACCTGCGGCAATCTGGACTACGCCAAGGGCTTCGCGGCCACGCTTTCGGACGAGTGCGGCGTGCGCGTGTTCTGCGCGGCCTATCGCTTAGCCCCGGAGGAGCGCTTTCCCGCCGCGCTGGACGACGCGGTCGTGAGCTATCAGTACCTGCTCTCCAAGGGCTACCCCGCAAACCAGATCCTGCTCTGCGGCGAGTCTGCCGGCGGCGGACTTATTTACGCCCTCTGCCTGCGGCTCAAGCAGCTGCGCCTGCCGCTTCCGTGCGGCCTGATCGGCATTTCGCCGTGGACAGATCTGACCGGCTCCGGCCAGTCGTATATCGATAACCGCGACATCGACCCCTCCATGACACCGGAGCTGCTGCAGTTTTACGCCGCCTGCTATACCGACGACCCGAAAAATCCCCTCTGCTCGCCGCTGTTCGGCGATCTGACGGGCCTGCCGCCGTCGCTGCTGTTCGTCGGCGGGGACGAGGTCATGCTCGACGATACGCGCATGCTCCACAAAAAGCTGCTCGATTCCGGCTGCAAGAGCCAGATCGTCATCGCGCCGGAGCGCTGGCACGCGTATGTGCTGTATTATCTGAATGAAAATATGTCCGATTTCGACACCATCGGACGCTTTATGACGCGCGTGCTCTCTCCGGTCCGCAAGCTGCGCTGGATGCGGCTGGACAACGCCGCGAAAATTTACCCGGCGGCCAAACGCCGGAACTGGACGAATTATTTCCGCCTGTCCGCCACACTGACGGAGGAGGTCGACCTGAACGTGCTGCGCGCGGCGCTGGATGTGACGGTGCGGCGCTTCCCGTCCATCGCCGTCCGGCTGCGCCGGGGCGTGTTCTGGTATTATCTCGAGGAGATCACCAAAGCTCCCGCCATCGAGGAGGACAAGAGCTATCCACTCGTCCACGTCCCGTTTGACGACGTGCGCAAATGCGCCTTCCGCGTGCTGGTCTACGGCAGACGCATCGCCGTCGAGTTTTTCCACGCGGTCACGGACGGCACGGGCGGCCTGATCTTCCTCAAGACGCTGGTCGCGGAATACCTGTGCCAGAAGTATAAGATCACCATCCCCGCCGGAAACGGTGTTCTGGGCCGTCTGGAGGACCCGGATCCGGAGGAGCTGGAGGACAGCTTCCTGCGCTATGCGGGCGACATCACCGCCAGCCGTGCCGAGCAGACCGCCTACCACCTGAGCGGAACGCCGGAGCCGGACGGCTTTCTGAATCTCACGACGCTCATGCTGCCCGTAGACGCTGTGAAGGAAAAGGCGAAGGAATTCGGCGTCAGCGTGACGGAGTTTATCGCCGCCGTCATGATGAAGGCCATCAGCGACCTGCAGGCGGAAAAGGTTCCCCGCCGCATGCGGCGCAAGCCCGTCAAGGTGCTGCTGCCGGTCAATCTGCGCAGCCTGTTCCCGAGCCGGACGATGCGGAATTTCGCGTCCTACATCACGCCGGAGATTGACCCGCGTCTGGGCGAGTATTCCCTTGCGGAGATCTGCCGCATTGTCCATTACCGGATGGGACTGGAAAACGATCCCCGGATGATGGCGGCGAAGATCGCGACAAACGTGGCGAGCGAACGCTCCGCCGTGCTGCGCGTCATGCCGCTGTTTGTCAAAAATATTGCCATGAAGGCTGTGTTCGATCTGGTCGGCGAGTGCAAATCCTGCCTGTGCCTGTCCAACCTCGGCCTTGTCAAACTGCCGGAGGAAATGGCCCCGTATGTCACGCGGATGGACTTTATTATCGGCGTGCAGGCCAAGGCTCCGCACAACTGCGGCGTCGTCAGCTGGAACGGCACCATGTATATCAACATGATCCGCAACATCCGCGAGCCGGAGCTGGAATCTCATTTTTACCGTGTGCTGCACACGCTTGGGCTGCCTGTCAAGGTTGAAAGCAACCAGCGCTGGGCATGAATAGGAGGCTACAAAAGCATGTATTGTGTCAAATGCGGCGTTGAGCTCGCCGACAGCGAGAAAAAATGTCCCCTGTGCGGGACGCCGGTGTTCCATCCCGACATTCCGCGCACCCTCTCCGACCCGCCCTTCCCGCCGGACAGGCGGATCCGGCCCGAAGATGTGAACCGCTCCGGGATCCTGTTTGTGCTGACCATCGCGGCGCTGCTGCCAGCGCTTTTGTGCCTGCTCTGTGACTGGCGCATCAACGGAACGCTCGTCTGGTCCGGCTACGCGGCGGGCGCGATCGGCCTTTTGTATATTGTCATCCTGCTGCCCATGTGGTTCCGGCGGCCCAATCCTGTTATCTTTGTGCCGGTCGATTTCGTCGCGGTGGGGCTGTATCTGCTCTACATCAACTTTGCCACCGGCGGACACTGGTTTTTGTCCTTTGCCTTCCCGGTCACGGGCGCGATCGGCCTTCTCATCAGCGCAGCCGTCGCCCTGACGTACTATCTGCGAAGCGGTTATCTTTACATCTACGGCGGCATGCTGATCCTCGGCGGCGGGCTGGCCGTGCTCATTGAGTTCCTGATCAACCTCACCTTCCAGATCCACGAGACGTTTTTCTGGTCGTTCTATCCGATGGTCGCAGGCATCGTGCTGGGCCTGATGCTCATCGTCATCGCCATCTGCAAACCCCTGCGCGAATCCCTGCACCGGAAATTCTTCCTGTAAGCACGCCATACGCACAGTGGGCATCGGCCCCTACAATTATCTGGCCCAAGATAAACAACCCCCCTCCGCACTTTTTCCGTGCGGAGGGGGTTCCTCTTTATTTCGTGAGCTGCTTCTGTACGACCTGCACGATCCGGGCGATCGCGGCGCTTAAGGCTGCGTTGACGGCAAATTCCACAAGGAAATTCACGCCGATGAACGCGACGAAAAGAAAATAGATGACGTTCGTGCCGCCTGCGTAATTCCGCAGGACAGGCTTGAAGACTGTGAGCATGCCGATCGCAAACACACCGGTGTTTACGACCGGGGCCGTCAGCGCGGCCAGCACACAGCTGAGCGTCTGTCTTTGCCGCAGCGCCTTCGCGACGAGGCCCGCGCAGAGCCCGCACAGAACGGCTTTGCCGACGCACACGACGACGAGCCAGAACGGGCTTGCGACCCACAGGACGTTTGTAAATTCATCTGTGCCCGTAATGCCTGCGATCAGGCAGACGATCCCGAATACCGCGCCAAGACCAGCTCCCGCGCCGGGCCCAAACAAGATCGCGCCGACGACAATGGGAACCAGCGTCAGCGAGATCGGGACCGGCCCGATGCGGATGCCGCTTGCGACGGTCTGCAGAACGACGACCAGCGCGGCCAGCAAGGCCAGCGAGGTCAGACGGACGACGGATGTGTGATTGCTGCGATTCATAAGTACCTCCTGCTGTCACTCCGATCATTTTCGGATGCAACGCAAATTTATTTGACAGCACTACACAATTACAGCGCACAGCTTGCTTGCATATTTTTCGCCATGCTTCACAAAAATCCTCGGAAATCCACAAAGGATTTCCTCCGGCTTTTGTTTGCCTGGCAAAAAATCTGCTGGCGCAATCTGTACACTGAAATTGTTCCGTGCAGTCATTTTATTTATAATGCTTCCAAAGGAAGAATTACGGAATTTCCTCCTCGACCGGCTCGCTGGAGATCGGTGCGCCGTCCTTGATGGCCTGCCACTGTTCGCGCGTGATAAGCAGCTGGCGGGGCTTCGAGCCCTCGAACGGGCCGACGATACCGCGCTCCTCCATTTCGTCCATGATACGCGCCGCGCGGGCATAGCCCAGCTTCAGCCGGCGCTGGAGCATGGAGACGGAGGCCTGTCCGGTCTCCAGAATGATGTCGACCGCCGCCGGGAGCATTTCGTCGCCGTCAGAACTGTCTGTCTCTGCGGCTGTGCTGCCGGAGCTGCCGGAGCCGGATTTTCCACTCTCAGCCGCCTTTTTGTCGATCTCGGCCATGACGGAATCGGAGTATTCCGCTTCGCTGGACGCCTTGACGAAGGAGACGACCTCCTGCACCTCATCGTCCGTGATGAAGCAGCCCTGCACGCGCTTGGGCTTGCCCTGTCCGAGCGGCGCGTAGAGCATATCGCCCTTGCCGACAAGCTTTTCCGCGCCTGCCGTATCGAGAATGATGCGCGATTCCATCGCGGAGGCGACGGCAAACGCGATACGCGAGGGGATGTTGGCCTTCATCAGACCGGTGATCACGTCCGCAGACGGACGCTGCGTGGCGATGACCAGATGGATGCCCGACGCGCGGCCCATCTGCGCGATGCGGCAGATCGATTCCTCGACCTCCTTGGCCGCGACCAGCATGAGGTCAGCCAGCTCGTCGATCACGACGACGATCTGCGGCATGGGTTCCAGCTCATCGTCCGCTGAGGCCCGCGCCTGCTTGTTGTAGGATTCGAGATCGCGGACGCCTGCGTCCGCCATCATACGGTATCTTCGCATCATCTCCGTGACCGCCCACTGCAGGCTGCCCGCAGCCTTTTTGGGGTCTGTGACGACGGGGATGAGCAGGTGCGGAATGCCGTTATAAATGCCAAGCTCGACCATCTTCGGGTCGATCATGATGAGCTTGACCTCCTCGGGCTTTGCCTTATAGAGAAGGGAGATAATCAGCGAGTTCATGCAGACCGATTTGCCGGAGCCGGTCGTACCGGCGATCAGCAGATGCGGCAGCTTGCCGATATCGCCGATGATCCGGTTGCCGCCGATGTCCTTGCCGACAGCAAAGGACACGCGGGACTTGCACTTTTCGAATTCCGGAGAATCGATGACCTCACGCGCCATGACGACCGAGACGATCCGGTTCGGCACCTCGATGCCGACGACGGAGATCTTGTCCGGGATGGCGGCGATGCGCACGCCGGACGCGCCGAGCGCCAGCGCAATATCGTCAGCCAGATTCGTGACCTTGGACAGCTTCACGCCGCGCTGCAGCTCCAGCTCGTACCGTGTGACCGACGGGCCGCGCGTGACGTTGATGATATGCGCCTCAATGCCGAAGGACTGGAGCGTATCGCTCAGCCGCTCGGCGTTCTGACGCATTTCTTCCGTGCCGTCATGCGACTGGCCGCTTCCGGCCTTCAGAAGCGATACGGGCGGAAATTCGTATTCCGGCTTCTGCGGCTCCTGCTGGCCGATCTCCTGCGCGATCTGGGCCGCTTCAAGCTGCACATCCGCCTTTTTGAGCTTTTCCGGCTGTTCCGGAAGCTCGACCGGCGGCAGCGGCTGCGCGGCGGGGGCCGGCTTCGGCTCCTGCTTTGGGGCGTCAAAATGATCGATCACGAGCGGCGGCATCTGGTGCGGCAGAGTAATGGGAATAACGTTCGATACAGGCGGCTGCTCCTCCTGCGGCGGCTCCGGCTGCTCTGCGATCAGCGCGTCAAACTGCGATTTGTAATCGGTATGGACAGCCTGCTCCTCCGGCGCGGCAGGGGAGGGAGCCTGCTGCTCCTCCTGCGGCGGCTCTGCCGGCGCTGCTTCGGCAGCCTTTGCCTGCCGGCGGCTGTTTTCGACAAAAACATCCGGCCGCATCGGCGCGCTTTTTTTGCCGGTGTCTTTTTTTCCGGACCGCTCCGGCAGGGGAGGATCGTCGACCGGCAGGTCGAATTCGCTCATGCGGGAGGTGCGGCGCTGCTCCGTGCGCTGCACGTGCTCAATGTGCTTGTTCGCAACGGTATCGACGAGCACCTGCGCCGGATCCTTATGCTCACGCTGCGGCTCGGCATATTCCGCGCGGGGGCGGTTTTTGATGGCCGTCACGATGCTCGATACCGTCATATTGAGGCTCGTAATGAGACTCAGCAGCATGCCGATGATCACGACCGCCACTGCGCCGACACGGCTGATAAGCGCCTCGAGCAGACTCGCGAGTCCGCCTGCGAGCACGCCGCCTGCCGTACCGTCGATGCCGCCGTCCCAGAGCGCGGAAATAACGCTCCAGTCCCATTCTGCGGCAAATTTTCCGCCGACCAGCTGCACCAGACTGCCGATGAGCGCGGCCGTCAGAAACGTACATGTCACGCGCAGCGCAACGGGCCTGCCGTCGTGCAGGATCAAGATCAGGAAGCTCATGATGAACGAGAACGGCAGGATATAGAATCCCGCGCCGATGAGCCCCCGGAAAAGCGATGTCAGCAGATTCAAAAACGCCGCGTTCATCCGGAAGCAGCACAGGATCGTCAGCAGCGCAAGCACGGCGCACACGCCCGCGCCGATCTCGCGCCGGATGGGCGCGGCCTGCTTTTTCGCTGTCTTTTTCCGCCCACGGGAGGCCGTGGATTTTCTTTTGTTCGCAGAAGCCATGTAATTGTAACACCTCACGAGATCAGGGACAGGATCAGCGTCAGCAGACCTGCGCCCCAGCAGTAATAACAGAAGCCGCCGAATTTTCCGCGCTGCGCAATGCGGTTGAGCGCGAAAATGGCTAGATATCCGGAGATAAACGCGGCGGCGACGCCGCACAGATACATCGGGACCTCCGCCCAGCTGATCCCGGCGGAGATCGCCTTCACAAGCGAAAGGAGATTCGCCCCGAGCACGGCGGGGATAGAGAGGAAGAACGAGAATTTGACGGCAAACGTCCGGTCAAACCCGCGCAGCATCCCGGCGGAGATCGTCGTCCCGGAACGCGACAGACCCGGCACGACTGCGATCATCTGCGCAAGGCCGATGACCAGCGCATCCGAGAGCGTCATGGCCTTTTCCGTCTTGTTGCCGTGCCCGAGCCGGTCGGCCGCCAGCAGCAGAAAGCCCGTCGCGATCAGCGCAAAGCCGATAAAGAAGGTGTCGTAGAACAGCGGGTCAAGATAATCGCTTAAAAATGCTGCCGGGATGAGCGGCAGCGTCGCCGCGATCAGAAACAGCAGCAGCCTCCGCCGCGGCGGATCCTGCCGCGCGCCGCGCTTGGGTTTTTTGAGGTGCAGCATCATAAGTCCCTCGCGGCAAAGCCCGCGCAGCTCCGTATGATACGCAACGATCACTGCCCCGAGCGTCCCCAGATGCAGCAGCACGTCAAAAAACATCTGATTTTCCAGATCGCCGATGCGCAGGAAGTTCTGCAGAATTGCAAGATGTCCGGAGCTGGAGATCGGCAAAAACTCCGCAAGCCCCTGTATGATTCCAAGTAAAATGGCAGTCCAGTAGGTCATACCAGTTCCTCCGTCCGGAAACTCGCCGCCCACCACGGCGGCATACCAATTTATATTAACACAGATTCAAAAATATTTCCACTATACGTTCGAAAAAAGCACGGCAAATATGCACCGGCATGAAAAAAGCTCCCCCTGGACTTCAGGGGGAGCTGATATGAGAGGCGGCAGGCAGCTGCAAAAAGCAAAATTCTTTCAGCGAATTCGTAACTTCCCAGCGGGCTGAGCAGGCATCGGCCCCTACAACGTAACTTACGCTTCCTCCGCCAGATCGATGCCGTTGAGCTCGACACCTTCATCGGCCTTAATGAGGATATACCGGACACCGCCGAGCGTGCGCGTTTCGATGAGGTCAGGCCGTTCGGGATTGACGGTGATGGACACGTCCGGCGTCTTGACAACGCATTTTTTCACGTCGATCAGATTCCGGGGATTGAGCACCGCGCCGCCGCCGAAGGACTCGTCGAACTGCGCGCCAAACTGCATCCGTTTTCCCTCTGACACGCCGCAGCTCTCCAGTACGTCCTTGAGCTCGTCGCCGCTCACGACCAGCGGATCGTCGCTCTTTGCCTCCTGCCATGCGTCGATGCGGTCTTTGAGCTCCTGCCGCACCTGCTGCACGACGGCGAGCGAGCATTCCTCATCCAGCGCATTGCGCAGTACGCCGCCGAAGGTGTCGCGCTGCTCGTCAGCGGGCATCGGCGGCTGGACGCGGAACAGCGCGTCGATGAGCGGCTGATTGTCCGCGCCGGACGAATGCGTGTAGAACAGGCAGTTATAAAGATTCGTCCGCCGTCCGTCGAAGGCAGGAAAGAGGAAGCCGACCTCCGGCATACCCGCAGCCCAGCCGGCTGAGCGGTTGTGGAACGTCTTTTCCTCGGCTATGTAGCTCAGAAGCTCCTTGCCCGGCTTGACGGGGCAGACGGCGCAGACAAAATAGGAGAAGACCTCGCTGCCGTCTTCGAGCTTCGCGCCGTCCCTGACCTTAAAAGGCACATCGTAGCGCTCGTGCGCCAGCAAAATCAGAAAGTTTTCTTCAAAGCTGACCGCGCCGATGATGGTCTGGAACAGCTTCTGCCGCGCCTCCTCGTCGTCCAGCGCCGTCTCGCGCAGGCGCATGAGCAGCCGGTGCTCGTCGGAATCGGCGACCTGCTTTGTGGTGAACGACAGGTCGATCAGATTTTTATCCGGCGTGCCGGACAGCGCGCGGCGGAAGATCGCCAGATACTTTTCCTTGTCCTCCTCCGCCATCAGGCCGAACGGCTCACGGAACGTGGACAGGATTTCGCCGCTGGAGGCGACGTAGCAGCCGTAAACGGCGGTCAGATTGGTGCGGTCGGGCTTCATACGGCGCCGCAGCTCGCCGATCTCTTTGTTCGTCATGGGAAAAACTCCTTGTGCTGAATGTGCAGTTATTATATCATAGATACAGGTTGATTTCCAGTCAGAACTCTTTTGCACAAAATGCGTCTAACGCATCAGAAGGGAGAGAATACCATGATTTTTTACCTGAAAGAGGAATTTTTGTCGTTCGACCACTTTGATATCTGGGACGAAAACGAAAATCTTGTCTACAGCGCGGACCGTGAGTTTTTCAATTTCGGCAAAAAGCTCATCGTGCAGGACGCCTCCGGGCGGCAGATCGCCGCCGTCCAGCATGTGCCGTTCTCACTGCCGTGTACCTATGCGCTGACTGTCGACGGACGGGAATACGATTTGACGCGGAATTTCGCGTTCTTTTCCCGCAGCTATTCGCTCGACGAGCTGGGCTGGGAGATCGAGGGCGACTTCATGAGCCTTGAATACGAGATCACGAAAAACGGCAGCCGCGTCGCGGCCATCTCCCGCGCCTTCCTGACTCTCGGCGACCGCTACGCATTGGAGGTTGCCGACCCGCGCGACGCGCTGCTCGCCCTGTGCACCGTCCTCGCTATCGACTGCTGCGACGAGGAGCACAGCCGGTGAATGCCGATACACGATGCGAGCGAACCCATCAACACGAAAAACAGATGCAGTTGGTAGGGGCGGAGGAAGGCCCTGCTGGCCTACTCCTTCTTCAGCCCCTTCAGAAAGATCTCCGACAGCCCGACCAAGATCAGGAAGCCGCCGAACAGCTTCCGCAGCAGCTCCGCGTCCACGCTCTGCGCCAGCAGCGCCCCGCCCACGGCGCAGACGCTGCCCGCAAGCGCCGCGGGCCAGACTGCCCGCCAGACGATCTGCTTGTTCTTGATATGGAAGATCAGCGCGCAGGCTGCGCAGGGAAGAAAATACAGCAGATTCACGCCCTGCGCCGCTTTCTGTTCCATGGATAAAACGGCGGTCATCCAGACCATCAGCAGGCTTCCGCCGCCAATGCCGAAGCCCGATAAAACGCCGCAGACAAGTCCTGCTGCGGCCGCTGCGATAAAAGTCAGCATACGATCAGACGAATTCCTCCCGCAAGGATCACGCCGCCAAGGATCAGGTGCAGCACCTTGGCCGGCATCTTCCGGAACAGAAGCCCTGCCAGAACGCCGCCAGCCGCGCCGCCGACGAGATAGGGGAGAGCGTCTGTAAGCGGCAGGCTGTCATGCAGCGCATAAACTGCGATCGAAACGACGCACAGCGGCAAAATCACCGCGATCGCGGACGAAAACGCCGCCTTATCCTCGAGCCTGCACAGCCAGATCAGCAGCGGCACGAGCACCATCCCACCGCCTGCGCCGAAAAACCCGTTGATAAAGCCCGCCAGCGCACCCGCCAGCAGGCAGAAGCCGATACGCGGCGCCTGTGTGTTTCCCTGCATCAAAACACCCCTTCCTACGGCATAGTCTGCCGCAAGAAGGGGTGTTTTATACAACAGGACAAAAGCAGCCGCCCATCCGGACGGCTGCCTGAAAGCGATTATTTTGTGGTGAACTTCATGCCGAAGGGAACGGTCGTAAATGCGTTGTCGCCGACGACGCCGTCATGCCATTCGTTGTAAGCTGCGGTGCGCAGAGCATTTTCAACGAGCGTGTCACGATAGGACTTGCCGAAGCTGTCGAAGTACATGACATGCACGCCGTAGGACGTCTCGACAATGCCGGTGTCGCCGGGCTGACGGCTCTCGTCGAAGCACCAGTCGTTGAACTCCGTGACCATCTGGCCCGGCGTGATGTTCTCATACAGGCCGCCTTCGTCGCCATTGGAGTCGTCGGTGTATTCCTTGGCCAGCTCGCCGAAGCTCTCCGCCGTCTTGTCGCCTGCGTCAAACTCCGCAAGGATCTCGTCGGCCTTTGCGCGGGCTTCGTCCATTGCGGTCTCGTCAGAGGTATCGCTGACGGAGATCAGGATGTGGCGCACGTTCGGGAGCAGATTGTCGTTCGTGCTGCGGGAGACGAAGTACAGGACGTAGTAAACGCCGCTGTCGTTCGCGATATAGGTCGTGTCGCCTTCCGTGCGGGATGCGTCGAACAGCCAGTCGGCAACGTCGCTGCTCAGCGAGGAATACAGCTGGTCTTCCTTCAGCGTATAGCTCTCGTCAGCATAACTTTCCTTCGCGGAATCCTGCGCGTTTTCATAGGCTGCGTTGATGAAGGCCTGCTCGTCGTGTGCGGTGTCGGCGGCCATCGTGGAGGCCATCTCCTCCTTGAGCGCGGTCAGCTCTTCCTCAGACAGCTCCTCGGTGGTGTCGCTGCTGTCCGCTGTGCTTTCGTCGCTGCTGTCCGTCGAGGTCTGGAACAGCGAGTCGGAGACGAGGAACTGCCGGTAGGTCACGGCGTCATAGCTGTTGGGGTTCGCTTCATACTCGGCGGCAATCTCCGCGTCGGTGTAGGTGAAGCCGTTGCTGATGGACTGTGCGTAGCTGCTTGCCAGCGTTGTGAGTTCGAGGTACTCGCGGAAGCTCTTTTCGTTGCAGCCCGTGCCGTAGACAGCTGCGATGTAGCTGTTCTTATTCATATTGGAATACGTGGCATAGAGCTCGAGGGACGAGATCTGCGAATCGATGGAAGCCTGCTCCTTCTCGGAAAGCGTGTAGCCGTTGGCCTTGGCCTTGTCGGCGATGGCGTAGACCTCAGCGGCGGTGTTCAGACCCTGCTCGGTGAAGAAATCAGCCCATGTCTGGCCGGATTCCTCGTCATAGGTCTGCTCGTCAAGCGGCGTTTCGGTGTCAAGGATATAGCTCATAAAGTCGCCGTACTGGCTCTGCATATTGCTGTAGGCGCCCTTATAGAAGTAATTGACCATGGCCGGGGAAAGATTATGGCTGCCGACGGTCGCTGCAGTGGCGTGCGATGCGAAGAAGCCGCTGGTCAGCATGTAGAAGAACACAACGATGCAGACGACCAGAACGGCGCAGACAGCGATCAGCGTCGTCTTCAGTCCCTTGCTCATACCTTTCTTTGCTTCCTTGGCAGCTTCGGGGGCTGCGGTCTGCTCCTTGCGCTTGTTCTTTTCACGGGATGCGCTCATTTGGGATCATTCCTCTCATAAGTCTGGGTTTTTGCCCGAAAAAAGCGGGAAATCATCCCGTCAGGCAATTCAATGCGTATTATACCGAAAAGCGGCGTCATATGCAAGCATAATTTTTGCAGAATGCGCAGAAAAAGCAATGCGCTATGCCAAAGCAAAGCGCATTGCAGCAAAAACGTATCCCCGCAGAAGCCGTGCGAATCCAATTATAACCTGCACGAAAGGGCAGGTGGGTTGCCTCTTTGCTGCTTCTCTGCTTCCAACGTCCACCACCGGTCAAAGCCGTGGGCGGGAGGCCTGCAATCGACAGCAAAAGTTCCGGCATCCCCTGAATATAATGTGGGTTTAAGTGGACCCGTCACGCACCCCGCAGGGACACGTCTTTTGCGATATCATATTCTATTGTAGACTGCGGCGGCTCTGCTTATGCCTCCGGTTCTTCCTCATCCTCGTAAATGAGATCCATCAGCGCGCTGTAGACCGCTTCGAGCTCCGCGTCGTCTTCGATGGCCTCGAGGAATTCCTCACCGTTTTCCTCTACGGATTTGAGAATGCTGACCTCAAGATCCTCCGCCTCATCGTCGCCGGAACCTGCCGGGACGAGGGCCAGATAGCGGCTGCCCTCATGCTCGAGCTCTGCCAGGACCTCCAGCTCATATTCCTTTCCGTCTTCGTCGGTGATGCTGATAAAATCGTCGCCGTACTGCTGTTCCATGGGAAGCCTCCGTATCGTTTGCTTTCATGCTCTTATTCTAACCGGAAGCCGGTATAAAATCAAGAGGAATTTGCTGACCGTTTCCGCTAATCGCGCGGCATTCTGCCTGATTTGTTGCGAAAATATGATGGTATCCGATATTTTTCGCATGAAATCCGGTCAAAAACAGGAAGAATTAAAAAGACTGTATGGATTTCAAAATTTGTTTTCAAAATAATTGACAGATGTGTTATAATCATTTAGATAAAATGAGATAATACGGCGCTGTGCGCCGTTTGCCTGTATGCCAACACAAAACATGGAGGTTCCGTATGGCAAGACAAGATAAAATCGAAACCGGAAAAAGAGCAGGAGGCGCCGGGCGTGTATTTGCCGTGATCGGCAAGGTCGTCGGCACGATCTTCCTGACGGTATTTCTGACAGCCCTGATCTTCGCGTGCCTGTTCGCGGTCTACGTGAAAAACGATCTTTCCCAGCAGGCGCAGTGGGCCTCTGACAGCTTTTCCATGGAGCAGACGTCCGTCATTTATTATGAAGACCCGGATACCGGAAAATACGAGGTGCTGCAGGCCATCTACGGCGGCTCGAACAGCACGTTCGTCGAATACGACGATATCCCCAAGAACCTTATCAACGCCTGCATCGCCATCGAGGACAAGCGCTTTGAAAAGCATCAGGGCGTCGACTGGGTCACGACCATGCGTGCCTGCTTCAAGATGTTCCTCGGCAAGAGCGAGGCCGGCGGCTCGACCATCACGCAGCAGTTCATCAAAAACGCTACCGGCGAACGCGAGGTGACTGTCCGCCGCAAGCTGGTCGAGATCTACCGCGCGCTCGAGTTTGAAAAAACGCACACGAAGCCGCAGATCATGGAGCTGTATCTGAATATCATTCCGCTCGGCGAAAACTGCCGCGGCGTGCAGTCTGCCTCGCGCGTGTATTTCGGCAAGGACGTCAAGGAGCTGACGCTGGCAGAGTGCGCGTCTTTGATCGGCATCACCAACAACCCCTCGCGCTATGACCCGTATATCAGCGCGGAAAACAACAAGGAGCGGCAGGAGGTCATCCTCTCCGAGATGCTCAAGCAGGGCTATATCAACCAGGCCCAGTACGACGAGGCCGTCGCGCAGGAGCTGGTGTTCACGAACGCCAGCCGCGAAAAGAAAAAGTCCGACGATAATTATTCCTGGTTCGTCGATCAGGTCATCAACGACGTGGTCAACGATCTGTGCGACAAGACAGGCTACGAGTATGACATCGTCTACACGATGGTCAAGACCGGCGGCTATCAGATCTATTCCACCGTCAACCCCGACGTGCAGGCCGCCGTCGATCAGGTCTATGAGGATCTTTCGAGCCTGCCCGCCACGGCCAGCTCCCAGCAGCTCCAGTCCGGCATCGTCATTGTCGACAATGCGACCGGCGATATCGTCGCCCTGGCCGGCGGCGTCGGCAAAAAGCAGGGGAGCCTTGTCTGGAACTGTGCGACAAGAAGCCTCCTGTCTCCCGGCTCTATCATCAAGCCTGTCGCGGTCTATGCACCCGCCATCGAGCTCGGCCTCATCACGCCCGCGACCGTCATGGACGATACGCCGTATTCCTTTACCGATACGGCGACCTGGCCCAAGAACCTCGACTCGACCTACCGCGGCCTCGTGTCCGTGGAGGAGGCTGTCGAGCAGTCGATCAATACCGTCCCGGTCAAGCTCGTGGCGCAGATGACGCCGGAATACAGCTATTCCTTCGCCAAGGACAAGATGGGCCTGTCCACGCTTGTCTCCTCGTATAAGACCACAAACGGCGAGGAGCTGTCCGACGTGAATCTCTGGGCGCTTGCCCTCGGCAGCCTCACAAGAGGCGTGACAGTCCGCGCCATGACGGCGGCCTATGCCGCGTTTGCCAGCGAGGGCGTCTGGCGCGAGGCCCGGACGTACACCGTTGTGAAGGATTCGAACGGCCAGGTCATTCTCGATAATACGCAGGATTCCCACGTCGCCATGAAGGATATGACCGCGTGGTATATCACCGACATGCTCGAATCGACCGTTGAGAAGGGCACCGGCATGGCGGCACAGCTTGAAAACATGACCGTCGCCGGCAAGACCGGCACGACCTCGCGCGATTTTGACCGCTGGTTTGCCGGCTATACGCCGTATTACACCGGTGTCGTCTGGTGCGGCTACAACGATCCGGAGGAGATCGTCCTGACGGATTCCGACACCAACCCCTCCATCGTCATGTGGCAGAAGGTCATGAAGCTCGTGCACCAGGATCTGAAGGACAAATCGTTCAAGCAGCCGGCCAATCTCGTTGAGGTCACGGTCTGCCGCGACAGCGGCCTTCTGCCGGCTGACGCCTGTGCGCTCGATCCGCGCGGCGACCGCACCGTCCGCGTCACGCTCAGCGCGCACGACGTTCCGACGACGCAGTGCACGGCCCATAAGCTGGTCGACATCTGCGACGCCTCCGGCCACGTGGCCAACGAATTCTGCGCGCAGGTCCCCGGCAACGCTACGCATAAGGCTGCGCTGCTCGATGTGTCCCGCGCCTTCCCCAAAAACGGCGTTGTCGTGCTCGATCAGGCCTATGCGATCCTGACGGGCGATCTCCCGGTCGGCTATTACGCCGCCGTTTCGCCCGACGTCGACTCGATCAACGTGGAATGCTATATCCACACCGAGGACGATCTGCCTGAGCCGGAACCAGAGGAAGACGAGGAGGACGACGGCACGGACGACAGTCAGAGCGTGATCGACCGGATCCTGAACAGCTTTACGAACAACACCGGCAGTAACCCGTAATCACAATAGAGACAGGAGAACAACATGTGGCTTGCTGACAGCTGGAAGGACTATGAGGTTCTTGATACCTCCGCCGGAGAAAAGCTCGAACGGTGGGGGAACTACATCCTTGTGCGCCCGGATCCGCAGGTGATCTGGAACACGCCGAAGGATGATCCGCTCTGGCGGAAATACGATGCGCGCTACGCGCGCTCGAACACCGGCGGCGGGAAATGGCAGAATCTGCGCCTGCCCGCACAGTGGCAGGTGCGCTATCAGGAGCTGACCTTTCAGGTCAAGCCCATGAATTTCAAGCATACCGGCGTCTTCCCGGAGCAGGCGGCCAACTGGGACTTCATGATGCAGAAGATTCGCAATGCCGACCGGCCCATCCGCGTTTTAAATCTGTTCGCCTATACCGGCGGCGCGACCATCGCCTGCGCCGCTGCGGGCGCAAGCGTCTGCCACGTCGACGCGGCCAAGGGCATGGTGCTCTGGGCCAAGGAAAACGCGAAGGTCTCCGGACTTGAAGACAGACCCATCCGCTGGATCGTAGACGACTGCGCCAAATTCGTCGAGCGCGAGATCCGCCGCGGCAAGACCTACGACGCCATCATCATGGATCCGCCCAGCTACGGGCGCGGCCCGTCCGGCGAGGTCTGGAAGCTGGAGGAAAACCTGTATCCATTCGTAGAGCTGGTCAGCCGCGTGCTGTCCGACGATCCGCTGTTTTTTATCATCAATTCCTATACGACGGGTCTGGCCCCGTCCGTCATGCGCTATCTGACCGAGACGATCGTCTCAAAGAAATACGGCGGCTATACCCAGTCTGATGAGCTTGGCCTGCCGGTGCGCGATACGGGCCTTGCCCTGCCGTGCGGCGCAACGTGCCGCTGGACAAAGGAGAAGCCATGACCACAGCGATCCAGGTAAACGACCTGCATTATACTTACGAGGGCCAGGACGGCGGCGAGACGCATATCGTCTTTGACGGCCTGAGCCTGTCCATCGAACAGGGGAGCTTCGTCGCCGTGCTCGGCCATAACGGCTGCGGCAAGTCGACGCTTGCCAAGCACTTTAATGCCATCCTGCTGCCCGCGGGCGGCAGCGTGACGGTCTACGGCATGGACACGAAGGACGAGGAGAAGCTGCTCTCCGTCCGGCAGCATGTCGGCATGGTCTTCCAGAACCCGGACAACCAGATCGTCTCGAACGTTGTAGAGGAGGACGTTGCCTTCGCGCCGGAAAACCTCGGCGTCGCCTCTCCGGAGATCCGGCAGCGCGTCGACGACGCGCTGAAAGCCGTCGGCATGTACGACTACCGTACCTATGCCCCGCAGCTCCTGTCCGGCGGGCAGAAGCAGCGCGTTGCCATCGCAGGCGTGCTTGCCATGCGGCCGCAGTGCGTCGTGCTCGACGAGCCGACCGCCATGCTCGACCCGCAGGGCCGGCGCGAGGTGCTGGATACCGTCGAACGATTAAACCGCGAGACCGGCATGACCGTCATTCTCATCACGCATCACATGGACGAGGCTGCGCGCGCAGACCGCGTGATCGCCATGTCCGAGGGCAGGATCGTCGCCGACGGAACGCCGCAGGCGGTCTTCGCGCAGGAGCCGCTGCTGCGCAGCGTTGGTCTCGACGTGCCGCAGACCGAGCAGCTGCTGCTGGAGCTGAAGCGCCGCGGCGTCGATATTCCGACCGACGCGCTGACACCGGAGGCCTGCGCGCAGCTGCTCCGGCAGCATATCGCGCAGCGCTGAACCAGAACACCCGGAGGAAGAAGCCTTGACGCCTATTTTAGAGATACAGAAGCTTTCCCACATCTATAGCCCGGATACGCCGTTTGAGCATGCAGCGCTCACAAACGTCGATCTGACGATCAGCCGGGGCGAATTTGTCGGCCTCATTGGTCATACCGGCTCCGGCAAATCCACGCTGGTGCAGCACATGAACGGTCTTTTGAAGCCGACATCCGGCCGCGTGCTGTTTGACGGCCGCGATATCTGGGAGGATCCCAAATTCACCCGCCAGATCCGCTTCCGCGTCGGTCTGGTGTTCCAATACCCGGAGTATCAGCTGTTTGAGGAGACCGTCTACGCCGATATCGCCTTCGGCCCCAAAAACATGGGCCTTTCCAAAGACGAGATTGACGCGCGTGTCCGCCGCGCGGCGGCCTTTGTCGGCATTTCCGAGTCGGAGCTTTCCAAATCCCCGTTCGACCTGTCCGGCGGGCAGAAACGCCGCGCCGCCATCGCGGGCGTGATCGCCATGGAGCCGGACGTGCTCATTCTCGACGAGCCGACGGCGGGCCTTGATCCGGCCGGCCGCGAGAGCATCCTCAAAAATATTCGGGATTATCAGTCTGCGCAGCACGCAGCCGTTGTGATGGTCAGCCACTCCATGGAGGAGATCGCCTCCAACGTCGACCGCCTGATCGTCATGGAGAAGGGGACTGCCGTCATGACCGGCGCGCCGTCCGAGGTCTTTTCCCACGCGGCGGAGCTTGTCTCCATGGGCCTGAACGTGCCCTGCATGACGCAGGTGCTGCTGCGGCTGCAGCAGCTCGGTGTAAATGTCCCGGCCTCGGCCTATACGGTCGAACAGGCGGCAGACCTGCTCGAGCCGCTTCTGAAAGGGGGCGCACAGCCATGCTGAAGGACGTGACCCTCGGCCAGTTTTTCCCCGGCCAGACCCCCATCCACAAGCTCGACCCCCGCACGAAGCTCGTGCTCGTGATCGTCTACATCGTTGCGCTGTTCCTCGCGAAATGGTTCGTTTCCTATGCGGTCATCGCCGCGTTTCTCGCGCTCGTGATCGCGATGAGCAGGATCCGCCTGAAGGTCGTGCTCAAAAACCTCAAGCCGCTTCTGTTCATCATCATCCTGACCGCGCTTTTAAACCTGTTTTACGGACAGGGCGAGCCGATCGCGCAGTTCTGGATCTTCAAGATCACAAAATCCGGCATTCAGAACGCCGTTTTCATGGTGCTCCGCATCTCCCTGCTCGTGGCTGGGACATTTATGTTAACCTATACGACCTCGCCGATCGCCCTGACGGACGGGCTGGAGAGTCTGCTGTCACCGCTCAAAAAGCTGCACGCGCCGGTGCACGAGCTTTCCATGATGATGTCCATCGCGCTGCGCTTTATCCCCACGCTCATCGAGGAGACGGACAAGATCATGTCGGCCCAGAAGGCCAGAGGCGCGGATTTTGAATCGGGGAACCTCATCAGCCGCGCGAAGGCGCTCGTGCCCATTCTCGTGCCGCTGTTTATCAGCGCCTTCCGCCGCGCCGACGAGCTTGCGACCGCCATGGAATGCCGCTGCTACCACGGCGGCGAGGGCCGCACGAAGCTCTCCGAGCTGCACTATCAGAGGCGCGACTATTTTGCCTACCTCTCCGGCGCCGCCCTCCTCGCCGTCATGATCGTCCTGCGGCAGCTTGGCCTGTAATAGCAGCTTTACACAAAAAGCGTCCAAAACCCAACGCTGTTGGTAGGAGCGCGGCTCTGCTCCCCCCGATGGAAGCAATAAATTTGTGTAGTGCGTTGTAGGGGCCGACGACTCTGTCGGCCCTGAAAATGTTATGAATTCTCATGAAATTCCGTAAAATCGGTTTGCTCTGCCGGGCGGACAGAGTCGTCCGCCCCTACGAAGCGGAGCTATATCGATCTTGATCGGACTTTTTTGACACGCTGTCATTTTCTTTGAAAATGACAGCTCCCCCTTATCATGCGGAGCATGACAAGGGGGAGGCTTTGAAGCGGGCACTTTCCGCCTCTTAACTCTCAGATGATAAGGAAGTATCCTATGCGCAACATTGCCCTGACGCTTAAATATCTCGGCACGGCCTATCACGGCTGGCAGGTGCAGAAGACGGTCACGACCGTCGGCCAGACGCTCGAGGAGGCGGCTGCCGCCGTCGTCGGACATCCGGTCCATATGACCGGCTGCGGCCGCACGGACGCAGGCGTACATGCGCGCGTCTATATCGCCAACTTCCGCACCTCCGCCCGCATCCCGTGCGACCGCATCCCCTATGCGCTCAACACGCATCTGCCGGAGGATATCGTCGTGACAAACGCGATGGAGGTGCATGAGGATTTCAACGCCATCGGCTCCTGCGTCAAAAAGGAATATACGTATCTGATCTATAATTCCGGCATCCGCGACCCATTTTATGTCAACCGCGCGTGGTTCTATCCCAAGCATCTGGACGAGGCGGTCATGCAGCGCGCGGCGGACTGCTTCATCGGTACGCACGATTTTGCCGCCGTCCGCTCGGTCGGTACGGATGTCAAATCCACCGTGCGTACAGTTTATGACTATAAAGTCGAGCGCGACGGCGATCTCATTTCGCTGCGCGTCAGCGCCAACGGCTTTCTTTATAACATGGCCCGCGCCATGGCGGGCACCTGCGTCTACGCCGCCGAGGGAAAGTTCCCGCCAGAGGCCGTCGCGCAGATCCTCCTGAACGGCGACCGCACGGCGGCCGGGCCGACAGTCCCGCCCGGCGGGCTTTACATGACGCAGCTCTGGTATGATGACGGAAAGGCGGTTTTCCATGTCGGATAATGTCTCGCAGCTGTATGCGCAGAAGCATCCGGGCCTCGGAAAGCGGATCGCCGTGTTTGCGCTCCTGCTCGTGCTTGTCGCGGGCGGCGTGGCGGCGTACGTGTTCCGCGACCGGCTGAATCTCGACGCCCTGCAGCGTTATGTGCGCTATCTGAACGTCTCGGACGACAGCAAAACGGGCCGCTTCGTGTACGACGAAAGCAACTCCAACCGCTATTCCGGCCTGTCCGGCGGGCTTGCCGTCGCCTCCGCAACGGGCCTGAGCCTCTATGACAAGGACGGTGTGGAGACGGCCTCCATTCAGGCGTCCATGTCCGCGCCGGTCCTGAAGACCGGCGGCGAGATCGCGCTGGCCTATGACACCGGCGGGAATACGCTGGAGGCCACCAGCCAGAAAAACGGCTCCGTCCTGCACGTCTCGACGCAGAAGCCGATCCTGGACGCTGATATCGCCTCCGACGGCAGCATCTGCTATCTGTCCAGCGAGTCCGGCTACCGCGCCGTGCTCTGCGTCTATAACAGCCAGCAGTCGCTGATCTACCGCTGGCTCTCGTCGAGCCAGTATCTCATGCGCTGCACTGTCTCCTCCGGCGCAAAATACGCCGCCGCTGCCGCGCTCGGGCAGGAGGACGGCATGTTCCAGTCCTCCGTCGTCCTTTTCCGGACAGACTCGGAGGAAATTCTCCGCACCATCCCCATCGGCAACGCGCTGATCTACGATCTGCATTTCCTGTCCGGAGACACGCTCTGCATTCTGTGCGAGGACGCGCTGTATTTCTACGATCTGGACGGCCAGTGTCTCGGAAGCTATGCCTTTGAGGACGCCTATCTCAAGGACTATACGCTGGATGGCACCGGATTTGTCACGCTTGTCATGAATCTCTACAAGGCCGGAAACCGCTATACCGTCCTGACCGTCGGCTATGACGGGACCGTATTGGGGACCCTCCCGACCAGCGAGCAGATCCTGGATATCTCCGCCTCCGGCCGCTATCTTGCCCTTCTGACGAGCGGAGCACTCGCCATTTACGACCAGGAGCTGAAGGAATACGACGTTTCCGACAACACGACCGGCGCGTCCAGCGCCGTCATGCGCGAGGACGGCACCGCCATCCTGCTCGCCAACGGCCACGGAACGCTGTACGTCCCGTAAATAATTTTCCAAAAAACGTTTACAATTCTGCAAAGATACGACGAACTGGCTGTGCTATACTTTACAGAATGAAACACGATAAGGAGAAGCCTTTTATGAAACCGACCCTGTGCTCAAGATGCAAAAAGAATCTTGCAGTCATTTTTATAACGAAGATCGACGGCGGAAAGACCGTCAACGAGGGCCTTTGCCTCAAATGTGCCAAGGAGATGGGCATCAAGCCCGTCGACGATATGATCGAGCGCATGGGGCTTTCGGAGGACGACCTCGAAAACCTCAACGGCGAGATGACCGAGGCCATGAACGGGCTGGAGGGCCTGCTCAGCCAGAGCCATGGCCCGGACGAGGACAGCGATGACGACGAGATCGACAGCCAGACCGCCACGTTCCCATTCCTCAACAAGCTTTTCGGCGCCGCCGGTCAGGGACAGGACAACACGCCCGTCGTCCCGGAGCCGGAAAAGACCGAGAGCCGCCAGCGCTCCGGCGAAAAACCGAACAGCAAAAACAAAAAGCACAAATTCCTCGACACCTACTGCCAGAACCTGACGCAGAAGGCGCGCGACGGCAAGCTCGACCGCATCATCGGCCGCGAGGAGGAGACGGAGCGCGTCATTCAGATCCTCAACCGCCGCCAGAAGAATAACCCCTGCCTCATCGGTGAGCCCGGCGTCGGCAAGACCGCCATCGCCGAGGGCCTTGCGCAGAAGATCGCCGACAAGGACGTTCCGTATAAGCTCCAGAACAAGGAGGTCTATCTCATGGACCTCACGGCCCTTGTCGCGGGCACGCAGTTCCGGGGCCAGTTTGAAAGCCGCATGAAGGGCCTCATTGAGGAGGTCAAAAAGCTCGGCAATATCATTCTGGTCATTGACGAGGTGCATAATCTTGTCGGCGCGGGCGACGCGGAGGGCTCCATGAACGCCGCCAATATCCTCAAGCCCGCGCTCTCGCGCGGCGAAATTCAGGTCATCGGCGCAACGACCTTCAACGAGTACCGCAAGCACATCGAAAAGGACGCCGCGCTCGAGCGCCGCTTCCAGCCCGTCACCGTCGCTGAGCCGACCATTGAGCAGTCCATCGCCATCATCCGCGGCATCAGCCACTATTATGAGACGTTCCACGGCGTCGTGATCTCACCCGAGATCGCGCGTCAGGCCGTCCTGCTCTCCGAGCGCTATATCACCGACCGCTTCCTGCCGGATAAGGCCATCGACCTCATCGACGAGGCGTGCTCGGACGTGAACCTCAAAAACAGGAACATCGGCAGGCTCGAAGCGCTCAAAAAGGAGCACGCCGATTACGATCTGGAGCTTTCCATGCTCACGGAGAACGCCGAAAAGACGCAGGACGATTACGCCCGCATGGCAGAGCTCCGCAGCCGCAACCTGCAGCTCGATTCCGAGATCGCGGAGCTGGAAAAGCTGCCGAAGCCCGCGCTGACCATTGACAATCTGGCCCGCATCATCGAGCTCTGGACGAAGATCCCCGCCAGCAAGATCCGCGCGCAGGAATACGAGCAGCTGCTGAACCTCGACGCGGAGCTCAAAAAGCACATCGTCGGGCAGGACGAGGCCATTGCCTCCGTCGTGTCCGCCATCCGCCGCTCCCGCGTCGGCATTCAGGTCAAGAAGCATCCCGTTTCCTTCATCTTCGTCGGCTCGACCGGTGTCGGCAAAACGGAGCTTGTCAAGCGCCTCGCCAGCGAGATGTTTGAATCCGTTGAATCGCTCATCCGGCTCGACATGTCCGAGTACATGGAAAAGCACAGCGTTTCGAAGATCATCGGTTCGCCTCCCGGCTATGTCGGCTATGACGAGGCCGGCCAGCTGACCGAAAAGATCCGCCGCCGTCCGTATTCCGTCATCCTGTTTGACGAACTGGAAAAGGCGCACCCGGACGTGCTGAACATCCTGCTGCAGATCCTCGACGACGGCCGCATCACCGACGCACAGGGACGTGTTGTTAATTTCGAAAACACGATCATCATCATGACCTCCAACGCAGGCTCCAACCAGAAGGGCGGCAGCGTCGGCTTCGGCCGCAGTCTGACCGAGCAGTCGAAGGAAAAGGCCATGAAGGCGCTGGGCGAGTTCCTGCGGCCCGAGTTCATCAACCGCGTCGACGAGATCGTCTGCTTCAACCAGCTGAGCGAGGACAATTTCCGCGGCATCGCGGACATTATGCTCTCGGAGCTCAAGCAGTCGCTGGAAGGCCGCGGGATCGAATTTACATGGGACGAGAGTGTCAAGGATTATCTGGTCAAAAAGTCCTATTCCGTGGCCTATGGCGCGCGCAATCTCCGCCGCGCCATCCAGACTGACCTCGAAGACCCCATCGCCGAACGCATCATCAAAAGCTACGTCGACCCCTTCCGCTCCATCAAAGCCACCTGCGAGGACGGCAAGATCAAGCTGGAAACCGTATAATTCAAAAAAGCGCCCCCGCTTTTCAGCGGAGGCGCTTTTTACGATCGGGTCTGTAAGCCGGGTTCTGTTATCGACAGTCATCTATCTAGGCGCACCGTTGCCGGTGCGCTCCAGCCACCTTCTCGGAAGCAGCCGGGCAAGCCTTG
>CAKUND010000002.1 GCA_934668295.1 uncultured Oscillospiraceae bacterium | reverse complement strand
AGGCCAGGCGCCTCCGCCCGCTTATCCAGCCTCACTGCCCCCGTCGAAACCAGTGCAGCCCCATATGGCAGCGGAAAGCCGCTGCGGATCGCTGGAAAACTCTAACTTAAACTCTTGTTGCTTTTATCATCCACTTCATAGGCAAAAGCTTGGCTACGAAGCGATAGAACTTATTGAACGCCGTCGGCGTGTAGAACGTCCGGCCCTTTTTGGCCGCCCGGATCGTCCCGGCGACGACCTTTTCGGGGTCGCACCACGGGATATTGCCGAACAGGTCATGGTCGTCCGCGGCGTCGAAGAACTCAGTCTTCATCGGGCCGGGGCAGACCGCCGTAACGGAAATGCCCTTGGGCCGCAGCTCGTCGGCGATGCCGCCGGTAAAGGCGGAGACATAGGCCTTGGACGCACTGTAGACCGTCATGCGGGGCGTGGGGCAGAAGGCTGCGATGGACGAGACATTGATGATCCGCGCGCCGCGCGTCATGAACGGCACGACGGTCTGCGTGACCATGGTCAGCGCGCGGACATTGAGGTCGACCACACGCATGACGTCCGCCGAAGACGCGCTTGAGCCGATATTGCCCGTCGTGCCGCAGCCCGCGTTATTGACGAGTACGCGCACGTCGGCCTTCTGCTCGGCAAGCTTTTCGCCGAGATAGCGGAAGCTTTTGGGATCGAGCAGGTTCAGCCCCATGCAGACGAATTTCTTTTCCGGGAACTGCTGCGCCAGCTCCTCGAGCTTGCCCACGCGGCGGGCGATGAGCCAGAATTCCTCGATCTCCGGGAATTCCCGCACGAGCTGACGCGTGAACTCCGCACCGAGTCCGGCGGATGCGCCGGTTATGACGGCCGCGGTCATCCGCGTCCGTAGGGGTCGCGGAGCTTATCGGGCTCGGGGTATTCCTCGCCCTTCGTATCGACGCGGATGGAGGCGACCTTCTGCTCGGTGAGCGGACGGTCGTTCCCGTCGGTCTTCACGGCGGCGATCTTGTCGACGACGTCCATGCCCTCGAGCACCTTGCCGAACGCGGCATACTGGCCGTCGAGGAATTCGCCGTCCTCGTGCATAATAAAGAACTGACTGCCGGCGGAGTTGGCCGCCTGCGCGCGGGCCATGGACAGGACACCGCGCTTGTGGCTGAGGGTATTCTTCACACCGTTCAGCTTGAACTCGCCCTTGATGCAGTAGCCGGGGCCGCCAGTGCCGGTGCCCTTGGGGCAGCCGCCCTGGATCATGAAGCCGGAGATGACGCGGTGGAAGATCAGGCCGTCGTAAAAGCCCTTGTTGGCAAGAGAGATCATATTGCGGACGCTCTGCGGCGCCTTCTCGGGATAGAGCTCGCAGACGATCTTGCCGCCGTCTGCCATTGTAATGGTCATGATGGGGTTTTCCATAGTTACCGTCCTTTCATTGCGCGGTCGATCTGGCGCTTGGCGTCTTTCTTTGCGGCGTCGTCGCGCTTGTCATAGAGCTTCTTGCCCCTTGCAAGCGCGACCTCGACCTTGACGAGACTGCCGCGGAAATAGACGCTCAGCGGGATCAGCGCATATCCGTCCTGCTTCACCTTGCCATACAGCCGCATGATCTCACGCTTGTGCATGAGCAGCCTGCGCGGGCGAAGCGGGTCCTTGTTGAAGATATTGCCCTGCTCATAGGGCGCGATGTGCATCTGCCGGATGAAAAGCTGGCCATCCTTGATCTGGCACCAGGCTTCCTTCAGGCTGAGCGTGCCGAGTCGGATCGATTTGACCTCTGTCCCGGTGAGCTCGATGCCGGCCTCGAATTTTTCGTCGATAAAATATTCATGAAACGCCTTCTGATTTCTCGCGGCGATCTTCACGCCCTCCGCCATCGCGCACACCTCCCTCTGGCACTGATACGTTGTGTATTATATTCCAAGCATATCCGCAATGTCAAGCGTTTTCCGGTACTGCGTGTACGCCACGACACGATCCAGCAGATATTGCTGGAATGCGCGGCATTGCGCCAAGCTCAGCGCCCGGTTCGCCATGATGACGAGCGGGACGATGGGCCCATCCCCCTGAAACGGGAGCTGTACGTGCGCATACGGCTGCGCCTGCAGGCCGTTTCGCTCGTAAAAACGCTTGCGGCGGCAGGTGAGCTCGTCCTCTGGCGGCTCAATTTCGAGGATCAGGGGCTTGTCCCGGCTCAAGAGCTGCCGGAGCAGCGCGCTGCCAGTCCCATGACCGCGCAGCTCAGGCCGGACGGCAAAATGCTCAAGATAGCAGAAGTCCTCTGCTTCCCACAAAAACACGTCTGCCAGCAGCTTCCCGTCTTCGACCGCGCCGAGCGGGGAAAAGTCCGCGTCCTGCAGGGCGCGCAGATGGTCTTCCCGCGTGCGCCGTTCGTTGGGCGGGAAGCTGGCTTCATAGAGGGCAAACGACGCTTCAAACAGCGGATGGGACGCGTCGATCCGTTCAAACCTCATGTCTGATAAAAATCTGCGACCAGCTGCCGGTCATACAGCACGCGGGCGCGGAGCGCCTCCAGGCGCTCAAAGCGCATTTCCCCGCGCAGATGATCCTCCAGCCAGACCGCGAGCTCCTTTCCGTATAGATCGCCGGAGAAGCCGATCAGGTTGGCCTCCAGCACCGGCGCCTGGAGCGCGCCGAGCGTCGGATGGACGCCGATGTTGACGCAGGCGGGATAGCGCCTGCCGTCAAGCTCCGCCTCTGCGCGGTAGACGCCGAAAGCCGGGACGAGCACGTCCGGCGCAAACGGCAGATTGGCCGTCGGGAAGCCGAGCCCGGCTCCCCTGCCCGCGCCCTTCTGCACGATGCCGGTCACGAGCTGGCCGTGGCCGAGCAGCCGTGCGGCGGTCTTACAATCGCCGGAGCGCAGAAGCGCACGGATAGCCGTCGAGCTGACGCACTGCCCGTCCAGCTGAATTTCCGGGATCACGTCGCAGCCGAGGCCGAGCTTGCGGCATGCTTCGCGCAGCCGCTCCGGGGTCCCCTGCCCCTTGTCCCCAAAGTGAAAGTCGTGTCCGCAGACCACATGCCGGGCATGCAGCTGCCGGACGAGATAGTCCTCGATAAACGCCTCCCACGGCATGTGCATCATTGCCTCGTCAAAGTGCGCGAAGATCACTTCCTCAATGCCGCACAGCCTGCGCATGAGAAGCTCACGCTCGGCCATGGTATTGAGCAGCGGTACGCGCGTCCCGAACACGAGCGTATCCGGATGCGTGTCAAAGCTCATGGCCGCCGGGGTCAGGCCCAGCTCCTGTGCACGCTGCCGCGTTTTGTTCAGAAGCGCGGCATGGCCCAGATGAATGCCGTCAAAAAAGCCGAGGGCCAGAACGCGGTCATGTTGCACGTGTGTTCACCTCGAAAAAGCTCTTGATGGTGGTCAGCACGCCGTTCTCCACGCGGCCGAGCAGCAGAAATTCGCCGTCCTCGGCAAAGACGCGGTACGTGCCGGGCTGAAACTGCCAGTCCCTGATCTGTGCGCCGTTCTTCAGCTTCCCGGCCTGTCCCATCGTAACGATGAGCGGCGGGTGCTCTGCAAAGATCGCATCGACCGGCATCAGAAGCTGCTGCGGGTCGTGCTCCGCGGCAAAGTCCAGCACCTGCTGCATCGTGACGGCCTGCGAAAGCGTAAAGCTCCCGGCCCGCGTCCGGCGCAGAGACGACATGCAGCCGCCGCAGCCGAGCGCGCGGCCCAGATCGTGGCAGAGCGTGCGGACATACGTCCCCTTGGAGCAGCGGACGCGAAGGGTATACTCCGTCCCCTCCCCCTCCAGCAGCTCCAGCTCATGGATGGTGATGCTGCGGGGTTTCCGCTCGACCTCTTTGCCCTTACGGGCCAGCTCATAAAGCTTCTGGCCGCCGATTTTGATGGCAGAATACATGGGCGGGATCTGCTCGATGGGGCCGAGGAACTGCCGGAGCGCAGCCTGCACCTCCTCCCGCGCAGCCGTCACAGGATGCGTTTCGAGCACATTCCCGCTCGTATCCTGCGTGTCGGTCACGGTGCCGAGGCGAAGCCCCGCGATGTATTCCTTTTCCGCCGATTCCAGAAATTCCGCCGCTCTTGTCGCGCGGCCGATAAAAATGGGCAGAACGCCGGTGGCCATCGGGTCGAGCGTGCCGCCATGGCCGACGCGGCGCTCATGAAACACGCCGCGCAGCTTGGCCGCCACATCCTGACTCGTCCAACCGGCGCTCTTGTCGATCACAAGGATTCCGTTTGCCATAGGTTCTCCTCAAAGCTTCACGCCGCTGTCGCGCAGCGCCTGCAAAATGGCTGCTTTCGCGCCCTCGACGCCGCCGGGGACGCTGGCTCCCGCCGCAGCGGCATGGCCGCCGCCGCCGAGCAGACCGCAGATCTGCGCCGCGTCATACGGCGCTTCGGTGCGCAGGCTGATCTTGCCGAGGCCGTCCTCGACCTCGCGGATCATGACGCCGATCCGCACGCCCTCAATGCTGCGGGCAAAGCCGGAGATTGAGTCCAGATCGTCCTCCGTAACGGAAAATTCCGCAAGCAGGTTTTTCGGCATGACGCACACGCCGACAGTCCCATCCGCGTAAAACTCCATCGTGTCCGTGAGCTTCGCCTCCAGCCGGAGGCGGGAAAAGCTCTTGGTGTCGAAAAAGACCTTGTTGATGGGATACACATCCGCGCCCGCCTCGATCAGCGCGGCGGCCGTGCGGTGGGTGTTGGCTGTGGTGTTGGAAAATTTGAAGCAGCCCGTGTCCGTCGAGACCGCGACATACAAACACGCCGCGATCCGCTTCGTGACCATCACGCCAAGCTCCTGCAAAAGCGCGTACACGATCTCGCCGCAGGCAGCCTTGTCCGCCTCGACAAGCTTCGGGCAGGCAAGCGAATTGCTGCCGTGATGGTCGACCGCGCAGACGGGCGTGAGGCCCATGCGCACGGCGTCAAAGGACAAAAGCCCCTCAGACGCGATATCCGTGGAAATAACAGTCGCATCCGCAGGCAATTCATCACAGACGAGTCCGTCCAGAAACGGCGCGAAGCGCGGCGTGAACTGCTCGTTTTTCAGCACAAACGCCGTTTTCCCCAGCTGCCGCAGTCCGAGGCACAGCGCGCTCGCGCAGCCGATGGTGTCGCCGTCCGGGCGGCGGTGGGTCAGGATGACAAACCTGTCGTGCACGCGCGCAAACGCGCAGAATTCAGCCCTCGTCATTGGCCTTTTCCGCCTCCCGCGCAGCCTCCTGCCGTTCGAGCTTTTCGAGCAGATCGAACATGTGCGCGCCGTATTTGAGCGAATCGTCGAGCGTGAAGATGAGCTCCGGCGTGTAGCGCAGCTGCAGACGGCTGCCAAGCTCGCGCCGCAGCCAGCCGCCCGCGGACTTCAAGCCGCGCAGCGCGTCCTGCGACCGGGCTTCTTCCAGCACGCTCACATAAATTTTACTGTAGCGCAGATCCGGCGTGGTGTCCACGCGCGTGATGGAGATCATGGTCTGCACCCGCGGGTCTTTGAGCGAGCGGATCAGCTCCGCCAGCTCCCGCTGGATCTCCTCATTGATCCGGCCGATTCGATTGGAAGCCATAGTACCTCCTTGAAAAACGGTGCGGCCAGCGCCGGCTTCCGGCGCTGGCCAGCCTGTGTTTACTCCTTGATCTGCTCCATGACGAAGCACTCGAAAATGTCGCCTTCCTTGATGTCGTTGAACTTCTCGATCGACATGCCGCATTCGTAGCCGGCGGCGACCTCCTTGACCGCGTCCTTGAAGCGCTGCAGGGAGCCGAGCTTGCCCTCATGGATGACGATATTGTCGCGCAGCACGCGCACAGACGCGTCGCGCGTGATCTTGCCGTCCTTGACGTAGCAGCCCGCGATGGTGCCGATGGCGGAGACCTTGTAGGTCTGACGGACCTCGGCGTGGCCGATGATGGCCTCGCGGAACTTGGGCGCAAGCATACCCTTCATGGCGTCGGTGATCTCGTTGATGGCGTCATAGATGACGCGGTACATGCGCATGTCGACCTTGTCGCGCTTCGCGGCGGCCTGGGCCAGCTCATTCGGGCGGACATTGAAGCCGATGACGATGGCGTTGGACGTGGAGGCCAGCAGGATATCGGACTCGTTGATCGCGCCGACACCCGCGTGGATGACGCGCACGCGTACCTCCTCGTTCGACAGCTTCTCGAGAGACGCCTTGACAGCCTCGGCGGAGCCCTGCACGTCTGCCTTGACGATGAGGTTCAGCTCCTTCATCTCGCCCTCCTGCAGCTTGGAGAACAGGCTTTCGAGCGTGACCTTCTGGTTGAGCTTGTTGGCGTCGTCCTTGATCTTCTGCTTGCGCTGCTCGACCAGCTGACGTGCCATGCGCTCGTCGGAGACGACGCTGAACTCGTCGCCGGGAGACGGGACCTCAGCAAGACCGGTGATCTCGACCGGAACGGACGGGCCGGCCTCCTTGACCTGCGCGCCCTTGTCGTTCGTCATGACACGCACGCGGCCCACAGCCGTGCCCGCAATGATAAGGTCGGACTGACGCAGCGTGCCGTTCTGGACAAGCAGCGTTGCGATCGGGCCGCGGTTTTTATCCAGCCGCGCCTCGAGGACGCAGCCCTTGCCCGCACGGTTCGGGTTGGCCTTGAGTTCTTCCATCTCGGCGGTCAGAATGACCGTCTCGAGCAGCTCGTCGATGCCGGCGCCCGTCTTGGCAGAGATCTTGCAGACCTCGGTCTCGCCGCCCCATTCTGCCGGCGTCAGACCGTGCTCGGTCAGCTGGGTCAGGATGCGGTCGGGGTTCGCGCCGTGCTTATCCATTTTGTTGACCGCCACGATGATGGGGATCTGGGCCGCCTTGGCGTGGTTGATGGCCTCGATGGTCTGCGGCATGATGCCGTCGTCAGCGGCGACGACGAGAATGGCGATATCGGTGCACATGGCGCCGCGCGCGCGCATCTCGGTAAAGGCCGCGTGGCCCGGGGTATCGAGGAAGGTGATGGGCTGGCCATTGATTTCAACGGTATACGCGCCGATGTGCTGCGTGATGCCGCCGGCTTCGCCGGCCGCGACCTTCGCGTGGCGGATATAGTCGAGCAGGCTCGTCTTGCCGTGGTCGACGTGGCCCATGACGACCACGACCGGCGGACGGGTGACCAGCTCGTCGGCAGTGTCCTGATGGTCATCAAACAGGCGCTCCTCAATGGTGACAATGACCTCGTGCTCGACCTTGCAGCCGAGCTCGGTCGCGACGAATTCCGCCGTGTCAAAGTCGATGGTCTGGTTGACCGTGGCCATGACGCCGTTTTTGAGCAGGCACTTGATGACCTCGGCCACCGTCTTTTTCATGCGGGAGGCCAGCTCGCCGACGGTGATCTCGTCGGGGATCTTGACGACCAGCTGCGCCTTCTTGGCGATCTCCAGCTGAAGCCTGCGCATCTTCTCCTGCTCCTCAGAGCGGGACTTCGTGCCGAAGCGCCGGGCCTGCTGCTGCTTTTTATTCTTGTTGCCGATCTTCTGCTTGCCGCTGGAATAATTCTGCACGCGGTCGGAGACCAGCGAATCGACGCGGTCGTCATAGCGGTCCGCGTTGACCGTGACGGCGCTGGTGTCGATGACGCGGCGCTCGCGCTTGCGCTCGGGCTGCGGCTGCTTGGCGGCCGACTGCTGGGCATTCTGCTGCGGACGCGGCTGGTTATTGCCTGCCTGCTGCGGGCGCTGGAAGCCCTGCTGCTGCGGGCGCGGCGCATTGTTCTGCTGCGGACGCGGCTGATTTTGTCCGCCCTGCGGGCGCGGCTGGCTGCCGGTCTGCGCGTTCTGCGCGGGTGCGGCGGGCTTGGCCTGCTGTGCAGGCGCGGGTGCTTCCTTCTTTGCCGCTGTGGCAAAGACCTGCTCGATCGAATCGATCTGGTTCTGCTGCGTGATATAGTCGAAAATCACGTTCAGCTGGTCTTCCGTCAAATTCTGGGAGCTGCTTTTCGGCTTTTCATAGAACTTCCCGACGATCTCGATGAGCTTCTTGGCCGGCATCGCAAAATCGTCCGCGACTTCCTTGATCTTCTGTTTCACTTCAATACTCAATACAGCCACCTCCAGTTATTTCTTCCCTGTTTTCATGTTTTTCCTGTGCGCCTGCGCCTCCTGCCGGCGCTTCAGAACGCGCTGCGTCTGCACGGTCAGCTGGGCCAGGATCTCATCGTGTTCCGGATCGCCCAGTGCCTCAAGAAACGATTTTGCAAACGCGGGATCGGTGAACGCGCACAGCGCGCAGGCATTGCAGCCCAGCCCGTCTCCCAGTTCGTCCTTTGTATACGGTGCGCAGATATAAGGGCATTTTCCGCCCGAAACAAAGGAACGTGCCCGGCGGAACGTATGATCGCCGGCGTCCTTTGCAACCAATAGAAGCTTCGCCCTGCCGCTTCGGCAGGCGATGCCGACCGGCTCCTCGCCGATCTCCAGAAGCCGCGCGCGGCGGGCAAGCCCCAGCAGGCGCAGCGCTTTTTGCTGCTGGTCAGTCATGGTCGCCCGCCTCCATTCTCAAAAGGAGCTGATCGTAGATCTCCTGCGGGATCTGGCAGTCAAGGCCGCGCTCAAGCGCTTTGGACTTGATCGCCCGTTTGAGACATTCGGCCTGCGGGCAGACATACGCGCCCCGGCCGGGAGCCTTGCCCCGAAAATCGAGGGAAATTTCCCCCTCCGGGCTTCTGACCACGCGGACCAGCTCTTTTTTCGCCTTCATTTCCCGGCAGCCGACACATTGCCGCATGGGAATTTTCTTCTGCATATGCGCGCCTCCCTCTTAAGAAGCAGGCTTACGCCTGCGGCTCGGCGTCTTCCGGCTCTGTATCCGGCTGCGCGTCGATCGCTTCAAGCTCCTGCTCCTGCGAGGCGGGCTTGATGTCGATCTTATAGCCGGTCAGACGGGCGGCGAGGCGGGCGTTCTGGCCCTCCTTGCCGATGGCGAGCGACAGCTGATCGTCCGGAACGATCACACGGCAGGCCTTCGTGCTGCCGGGCAGGAGCGTCACGGATTTGACGTCTGCCGGGGAAAGCGCCGCAGCGACGAACTTCGCCGGATCCTCCGACCAGACGATGATGTCCATCTTCTCGCCGTGCAGCTCACCCACGACCGCGCCGACTCTCGCGCCGCGCGTGCCGACGCAGGCGCCGACGGGATCAATGCCGTCCTGCGAGGCATAGACAGCCAGCTTCGTGCGGGAGCCAGCCTCGCGGGCGATGGCCTTGATCTCCACAAGACCGGACGCGATCTCGGGAACCTCGAGCTCGAACAGCCGCTTGACCAGACCCGGATGTGTCCGGGAGACGATGACCTGCGGGCCTCTGGTGGAGCGGCGGACCTCCACGACGTAGACGCGGATGAGGTCGCCCTCGTGATAATACTCCGTGCGGACCTGCTCGGACGCGGAGAGCATGGCATCGGTCTTATCGTTGCCGCCGCCAATGCGGATGGTCATGTCGTTGGTCGCAGGCTCGATGCGCAGCACCGTGCCGGTCAGAATTTCGTGCTCCTTCGAGGAGAACGTATCGAAGACCATGCCGCGCTCGGCCTCGCGGATGCCCTGGATGATGACCTGCTTGGCCGTCTGGGCGGCGATGCGGCCGAAATCCTTCGTCTGCACGTCGACGTTTACCAGGTCGCCCAGCTGCGCGGTCTTGCTGATCCTGCGGGCCGCGTCGAGCGTAATTTCCGTGGCAGGGGTGATGACGTCGTCAACGACCTCCTTCTGCACGTACATGTGCATATCGTAGTCCTTGACGTCGACGAAAACATTGTCGGTATAGCCGTCCTTGTCCTTTTTGTATGCAGCAACGAGAGCCTGCGTGATCTTCTCGATCATGTAGCTCTGCGGGATCCCGCGTTCTTTTTCAAGCTGCGCAAGCGCTGCAAAAATTTCGGCATTCATAGTTTTCTAAATTCCTCCCTTTAAAACTCGACGTGAAGCCGCACCTGCGCGACCTCGTTTTTCTGGAATGTATGTGTGGTACCTGCCGTCTCGATGGTCACGGCGCCGTCGTCATAGCCTGTGAGCGTCCCGACAAATTCCTTTGCGCCGTTTACAGGCTTAAAGAGCTTGACCGAGACGGAGCTGCCCATGAACTGCGCAAAATCCGACGGACGCTTCAGCTGCCGCTCGAGCCCTGCCGAGCAGACCTCGAAGTTGTAGCTGTCCGGCACGGGATCCTTCTCATCAAGGAGCGGGTCGACCGCGCGGGAAATGGCCTCGCAGTCGGAGATATCCACGCCGCCGTCCTTGTCGATGTACAGCCGCAAAAACCATTCTCCGCCCTCGCGGACATATTCCACATCCCAGAGCGTACAGCCATGCGCCTGCACGACGGGCTCTGCAAACTGCGCCACCAGCTCCGTTACCTTCAAGAAAATACCCCCTTACCAGCAAGAAAGAGTGGGGAGCAATTCCCCACTCTCAAGTAAAATACTATCAAGATGGTTGTATTATAGCATCCCTCGCCGGAAATTGCAAGGAGAATTTCTGCATTTGGCCCGGAATTTCATGCTTTTTTCCCTCTTTTTTCGTCGTGATCCGCGCAAAACCGCGCCGCGCACGAAAAAAACGCAAAAATCCCGCCCGCGGACTGTCTTTTGTCCCGCGCGTGTGCTATACTATATAAAAAGTTTGCATGGGGGTAATGTTGTTATGAAGCAGAAGTCCGGCATGATTGGCGTCGTCTACGCCGCGATCCTTTCCGCCATCGCCGGCTACTTTTTCCGCACGACGCAGCTGTCCGGCGGCAGCAGCGTCCCGCTGATCGCGTTCAGCATTCTGATGATCTTTGTCTTTGCGCTGGCCGCGGTAAGTCTGGAAAAGAAGGCCGCCTATGAGGCCGTCTACCGCCCCTGCGGGCAGGATCTGGCCTTTTCCCTGCTCGGCGCGCTGGGGCTGCTCGCGGGCTGCGTGCTCAGCTTTCGGGGCTCCATCGCGCAGATGCTCGTGAGCCTGCTCGGCCTGCTGGCAGGCCTCTCGCTCGGCGCGGGCGCCGTGCTGCGTTGGAAGGGCAAAAAGCCGTCGGCGGCGTTTTCCATCTTCGTCGTGCTGTTCTATATCGCCAAGCTTTTCCGGGATTTCCGCCACTGGGAGATCAATCCCGCGCTTCTCGATTACTGCTTCTCGCTGTTCGCCATGATCGCATTCATGCTGGCAAGCTACCACGCGGGCGCGTTCAGCTTTGACCGCGGCGCGCGGCGCAGACTGGCGTTTTATTCGCTGCTGGGCGTTCTGTTCGGCGCGGTCAGCCTTGCGGGCGCGCAGCTGCCGGAGCTGCTGATCTACGCGGGAAGCGTGTTCTGGATGCTCGCCTGCGCGCAGCAGATGCTGAAAAAATCCGGATAAAATCAAGAACATACAGGAGGTTCCGTTATGGCCACAAGCAGCATTTCCTGCACCATCCCCAAGGATGCAAATTACCCGAATCTGAAGGAGGTCTCCCCTTCGCAGATGCGCCGCGAGATCGCAGATCTCTTTGCCCCCGGCGAGGAGGCCGTGCAGTGTTTCCAGACCATCCGCGATCAGGTCATCTTTACAAACAAGCGCGTATTCATCGTAAACGTGCAGGGCGTCACAGGAAAAAAGGTCTCATATTTCTCGTACCCGTATTCGAAGGTACAGTATTTCGGCATCGAGACGGCGGGTATTCTGGACGTTGACAGCGAGCTTCTGCTCGTCTTCAACGACGGCAACCAGCTGCAGTTCGACTTCCGCTCCCGCGTCGACGTCAAGCGCATCTGCGCAAACATCTCCGCGTACATTCTGTGATCACACAGCCAGATCGCCCCGCCCGCCGTTTCCCGGCGGGCAGGGCGATTCTTTTGCTGCTTTGCGTTCAAAAATTGTGAGGTCGTACGGATTTGCCGCAGTCCTGCAGGAGAGGCTTTTTTATATCAAGCGCCCGGCCGCGGAAACCCGCGGTCTGGCGCTTGAGGGCTTCTTCAGATGCTTCTGACGTTCTCGTCCGCCAGGAAGAACAGTGCCAGCGCGCCGGGGCCGACATGCGAGCCGGTCACAGGCTCATAATCGACCATCAGGATCTTTTTTGGCGGCTTGCTGCTGCGGCGGAGCATGGCCGCGAGGATCTGCGCGTCAGGCGCGCAGTCGGCATGCGCAATGCCGATCGTCTGCTCCTGTGCGTCTACGGCCAGCTCCTCATACCGCTTGGCGATGGCCTCAACGGCGCGCTGCCGTCCGCGGAGCTTGGCAAAGCAGACGATCTTTCCCTGCGGATCGCCCTTCAGAAGCGGCTTGATCTGCAGAACCATCCCGACGGCGGCTTCCAGATTGGACAGGCGGCCCGTCCGGCGCAGATAGCGCAGATCGTCGACGGTAAAGATCTGCGCCATGCGGTGGCGCAGCGCGCGGAGCGTCTTATAGGTTTCGTCAATGCTCAGCCCTTCGCGGCGGCAGTCCGCCGCGCGCATGACAAGCAGGCCCTCGCCCAGCGATGCGCTGTAGGTGTCGACCAGAAGGAGCTTCCTGTCCGGGAACTCCTCGCGCAGCTGCCGCGCGGCGATCTGGCCGGAGGCATACGAGCCGCTGATGCCGGAGGACATGCTGACAAACAGAACGTCCTCGCCGCCAGCCAGTATCGGCGTCAGCACGTCGAGATAGCGCTGCGGCGGGATCTGCGAGGTCGTGACCTTCACGCCGCTGCGCATCTGCGCGTAAAACGTCTTCGCGTCGAAGGTCGTCAGATCCATGCAGGACTGCTCTCCCTTGCCGCTCTGGAAGGTGTAGGGAATGACGATGATTCCCTCGGCTTGCAGATAGTCGGTCGGAAGATTTGCGGATGTATCGGTAACGATTCTGAACATGATAGAACTTCTTTCTTGATGTAATCTTCAATATTAGATTATCACATTTTGACCGCAATGTCAATTCATCTTTCAAATCAGAATTGCTCTTGCATTTTTTACCGGATGTGATATACTTAGTTCCGAAAGGTGTGTGCAGCAATGAATTTTGACAATGATCTGGTCGTCGGCAAGCTCCGGCGCTGGGAAAAGTTTCTCGCGGCCTACCGGCTGCCGGAATGGGACGCCATTCCGGACTTTGGCCTCTACATGGAGCAGGTCGTGCAGCTTCTGAAGCAGTATCTCGACTATCTGCCGCCCGAGCTCAAGCAGGCAGAGCCCATCACGGCGGCAGCCATCAACAACTACGTGCGCACGAAGCTCCTGCCCGAGCCGCGCAAAAAGCGCTATTACCGCATCCACATTGCGTATCTCATCATGATCTGTACGCTCAAGCAAAGCCTGCGGCTGTCGATGCTGCCCACGCTTCTGCCCGGCGACCTTCCGGAGGAGGATGTCAAAAGGGCCTACGCCGCGTTCGCCCTGCGCCACCAGCGGTGCGCGAAATACTTTCTCGAGCAGGTCCGGCTGACAGCCGCCGCCATGTTTGACCGCGAGGTCACAACGGAGCTGAACGTCCGTGACACGCCGGAGATGATCGTCTCCGCCGCGATCTTAAGCGGCTTTACGAACCTGTTCGCGGAAAAGCTCGTGCTGCTGGAGGGCAAAACGCTCGCCGACGGCGGAAGCATCGAGGTGTGAAAATGAACCGGAGCCGGTGTTCCAATTTGTTTGGAACGCCGGCTCCGGCTGTTAAAATCCAATATTTCCTGCGGCCATGCCGCCGGCGCATCATCCGCCTTTTTGCCGCGGCCGCAGCGCGGGCAGCCTGCCCGCCGCCATCAGTGCGGCCGGCAGCGCGTAGGCAACGTACTGCGCAGCCCCGCCGCGGGCAATGAGGAGATTGTAGATCGCATGGAAGGTAATCGCCGCTCCCAGCAGGCCGCAGGTCCCGGCGATCTTCAGCCATGTCCGCTGCCACGCATACGCAAGCCCCCCGCCGACGATCATGCCGCAGAGCACGTGCATGGTGCCCGTCCCGAAGCCGCGGAAGAAGATAAAGGAAAAGCGGTCCGCGCCGTTCTGGATGAGGTAGCACACATTTTCGAAGGTGGCAAAGCTCAGGGCAATCGTGATGGCGGCGGCCTTGATCTTCTCGCTCTCCGGCTCAAACACCAGTAGATAGAACACCAGCGGCAGCAGCTTCATGATTTCCTCCACCACCGGCGCGATCTCCGCTGTGGCGGCAAGGGCATCGGCCTGATACACCGCCGCAAGGAAGGTATTGATATAGGCCGAGAGCAGGCACACGCCCATCCCGGCAAAGCAGAACAGGAAGAAGCGGAGCTTCCGCCGTCCCATGCACAGCGCGGCCACCAGCAAAGGCGAGACCATGCAGATGAAAATATTTTCGATGCAGGTCATACGCGCACCGCCTTTCTCACGGCGGGCAGCAGGGCAGAAATCGCAAGCGTCAGCAGAATGTCGCACCAGAAGGCAGGGCTTGTCAGCGCATCATTCCGCCAGAAGCAGCCCGCCGTCCAGAGCAGATATTCCGAAGCGGTAAAGCACAGCACGCCGATGTGGAAGTACCGCAGCTCCCGCGCCGGCCCGGTCTGCCTGTTTGCGTATGCAAGCCCCCGCATGGAGCAGAAGGCCAGCACCATCACCATGCCGCACCAGATCAGATTGGAAAGAATATCCCCATAGGTGCAGTAAAACACCATCAGCGGCACGCCGATCAGCGGTGAGAGCCACGCGGCGCTGCAGCGGAAGGCGCGCTCGTCCGGGCCGGACAGCGTCGCCTGCAGCATGCGCAGAAAGATCACGCTAGCCACCCAGCCGAACTCCGACACATAAAAGACCCGCGGCGTCGCCCCAAACAGCAGCAGATACAGCGTCCAGTACAGCGCGCCGAGCGCAAAGCAGCCATAGAAGCAGAGCAGCAGGAAGTATGCCTGCCTGCCGCTTTTCCGGTAGTCGAGCCCGGCCAGACAGGCGCCCAGAAACGTGACCAGCAATTGCAGGGAGTTTTCAATCAGCTCCATGCCGGCCCTCGCTTTCCGCTTCCCGCGCGTCCTCACGCTCCAGCTGACGAAGCCGGAAGCACAGAATGGTCACGCATACGCCGAGCACAAACGCCAGCAGCCCGATGACGATATATCCCAGCGCAGCGCTGCCGCCAAACATGCTCGCCGCCATTTCAAACCCGGCCTCGCCGCCGGGCCGGAGCCGGCCCGCCATATCGGGCATGGCAAGGGCGCAGCCCACGATCAGCGCAAGGCAGGCCGCCGCGGCTGCCGCCGCTGCGACGGCTCTGCGGCGCATGCGTTTTTTCCGTTCCTGTCCGGCGATCCGCCGCTTCGCTTCCGCGACCCGTTCCTCATGGCTCCGCATTTGTGATCCCCTCCCGTTCCAGCAGCCTGCGCAGGCTTTCTTTTCCGCGATACACCAGATTCGTGATCTGCTTCACGGTTTTTCCCGTGACCTCCGCCGCCTGCGCGTAGCTCATGCCTTCAAAATAGGTGAGATAGAGGATTTCCCGGTAGTCCGGGTTCATTTCATCCATGCAGAAATGCAGGACGCGGTTTCGCTCCTCCGTCCGGATGACCTCCTCCGCCAGCAGCCGTCCGTCCGGCTCGCCGGTCAGCGCATCGAGGCTGAACAAGGGCTTTCGTTTGCTCTTATGGCGCAGCGCCATGTGCCGCGCCGCCTTATAGAGATACGCCTTGAAACCGCCGTCCCGGATGCGGGGCTTTTTGGTGAACAGATAGGCGAAAACATCCAGCATCAGCTCCTCGGCCTCGTGAACGTCGTGCAGATAGCCGTCGATATACAGGGTCAGGGGATCGCCGTATTTTTTCATCAGAGCCTCCAGCCCGGCGTCGTCGCCGCTCAGATATTGGCGGTATAAGCCCTCGTCGCAGGTCATAGCGTTCACTTCCTTTTCCCGCAGGCACACAGGATCCCCTGCCGCCTGCCTCGCCCCCGGTTCTGCCCCTATTGTACCAGAGGAACCCCGGAAAAGCAAACACCGATTCCCCAACACGCATAATACGCACAGCAAAAAGCAGCACAGGCATCTGGATTTTTCCCGAATGCTCGTGCTGCTTTTTTCACACTGTGACTTCCGCTATGTACCGCACCGTCGCCGTGTGCCCCGCCGCTGTCCTGTCCTTCCTGACAAAGCTCGCAGTTCGTATGGGGCACACGTTCTTGACCATCTGGCCGCCGACAGAGCCGGCTTCGCGGGAGGTCAGGTCGCCGTTGTAGCCGTTCTTCAGGTTAACGCCGACTTCAGAGGCGGCTTCCATCTTGAACTTGTCCATCGCTTCGCGGGCTTCCGGGATGTTGATGTTGGAAGAATTACGGTTCGTCATAGTTCTGCATCTCCTTACTTGTTTTGGGGAAATCCGTGTTTGATTTCCTTCAACCGTAGTTTGACCCGATGCAGGCGTGTTATGAATGGGAATTCACGGCTCGGCTTCCATGGAATTTTTTGAATGCACGGCGAATTCTGCGAGCCGCGCGTCTCACGCGTTTGCCTGTTGATATTCGGAGGGCTTCATGCCGGTATGCGCCTTAAAGACCTCATAAAAATATGTCATGGAGTTGAACCCGCATTCGAACGCGATATCCGAAATTTGCTTGTTTCGTTTTCAGATACACCCTAAGCTCATTTGCGGCTTTTTCGACCCGGATCTCGTTGCGGTATTTGATCGGAGAGATCCCCATCTCCTTGCGGAACAGGTGATATAGTCTTGATTCGCTGAGCAGCAAGCTTGGAAAGGCCGGGCGCGATATTCGCTTCGGCCCGTTTGGGCGCTATATGGAAATGATGGAGGATTTTGCGCAAATCGTGCGCAAAGAGCACGCAAATCCATATACCTACGAGTATGAACTGATGATGCAGCGGACGCTGCTGAAGGCCTGCGATCATTGGAAGGAGGACGCTGTATGAAAAAAATCATGCTGCTCGGCGGGAGCGGGGCGCTGGGCTCTTATCTGACGCCGGAGCTTTTGAACATGGGATATCAGGTGCATGTTGTTTCTCTGGATACGCTGCATTCCGACGACCCGAAGCTGCCCCATGAAACCGCAAACGTCAAGGACGCCGCATGGACGAATACGCCGCGACGGGGCAGTTTACCCTATAGAATTCGCAGCCATCCCCTGTAGGGGCCAATGCCCTGTCGGACCAAAAATGTTGCGAATTCGCCTGGGATTTGCGTAAAATCGCTGCAATCTGCCGGCGGCAGGCTCGGAGGGTTCCGGGCCTGCCGATTTATTCTGCCCTGCGGGCAAAAAAGACATCCCGCGCGCAGCAATCGCTCTTGCGTTCCTGATGGGACTGTGTTATACAGTTGGTATGCACACCAAGGAAAAGGATGTGATTTGGATCGGCATTACGAGTGCGAGCCTGCCCGCGAAGAAGCGGATCCTGACCGTCTGCGTGAAGCTCTTTCTGGAAAAGGGCTACAGGCGGACGACGCTGGCGGAGATCATCGAAAAGGCCGACGTCTCCTACAGCACGTTCCAGAACATTTTCCGCGCGAAGGACGGCGTGCTGACGGAGCTGGTGGAGTTCATGTTCTCCAATCAGTTCGCCATGGCCCGCAGCGCAGCGGGCGCGCAGCTGCCGCCGGTGTATATCTACGCCGTGGAAACGGCCATCCAGATGACGCTGACGGAGCTGAACGAAAATCTGCGCGAAATTTACATCGAAGCCTACACGCAGAAGGAGGCCTCGGACTACATTTTCCGCGAGACGGCGAAGGAGCTCGAGCGCATCTTCGGCTCCTACCTGCCGGGGCGGACGGCGCGGGATTTTTACGACATGGAGATCGGCTCGGCCAGCATCATGCGCGGCTACATGGCGCACCCGTGCGACGCGGAGCTGACGCTGGAAAAGAAGCTGCGGCTGTTTTTCTGCATGAGCCTGCGGGCCTATCGGGTGCCGGAGGACGAGCTGGAGCAGGTGATCCGCTTCGTCGAGGGACTGGACATCCGCGCCATCGCGGAACGGGTCATGCACGCGCTGTTCGAGGCGCTGGCCATGCGATTTGAATTTTCCCTGCAGGGGATCACGGAAACGGAGGTACCAAAATGAAAAAAACGACTGTTTACGATGCTGCTTCTGCTCTGCCTGCTGCTGACCGCGCTGACAGCGACAGTGGCGGCGGCGAAATTTAAAGGCCTGTTTTATAAGGAAGCTGATCTATCATCTAATATAGATTGGGCCAAAGCGCCGGCAGAGCAAATCAACATGACCGCTACATTAAAAAAGCACGCGCCATGCTCGAGCCTGCATTGGAATTTCAATCTGCGGAGGGTACGGCGGAGCTCGCCCGCTGCCTGACGCTCTGCGCGTGGATGGCGGGCTGCTGGGTGCTGCGCTATGCGCTGCACAGCGTTTCCACCTCCCTCTCCCATCACGCGACCTTCCATGTGCTGTCCAACACCCGCGTGCGGCTGCTGGACAAGCTGGCAGCGCTCCCGCTCGGCACAGTGCTGGACCGGTCGTCGGGCTCATATAAGAACATTGTCGTCGAACGCGTTGATTCCATTGAAACGACGCTTGCCCATCTGCTGCCGGAAATGACGGCCAACATCGCGGGCGCTCTGGCGGTGCTGGTGCTGCTGTTTATGAAGGACTGGCGCATGGGACTTTCCATGTTCATTGTCGTGCCGCTCGGGATCGCCTGCGCCATCATGAAGGACGCGCCCGTCGTCATTCTGGATGAGGCCATGGCGAACGTCGACCCGGAGAACGAAAAGGAGCTGATGGAAGCCGTCCGGGAGCTGACGCACAACAAGACGGTCATTATGATCGCGCACCGGCTCAAAACTGTGCGCAATGCCGACCAGATCTTTGTCGTTGACCACGGCGAGATCGTCCAGCAGGGCACGCATGACGACCTGATCAACGCCGACGGACTCTACCGCCGCTTTGTGGTCGAACGCAGGCAGGCCGCAGGCTGGAAGGTCTGAGTCTCTCCCCCCAAGCCGGAAAAAGCCCTCTGAGGCTGACCTCAGAGGGCTTTTTGTCGTGCTTGGAGTCCGATCTGCGCTGCGGACTATGACCGGGGCGCCTCGCTGCTGTCCTGCTGCTTTTCGGCTGACTGTCCGGCTCTGAAAACGAAGAACCGCTGTCCGAGGTAGTTCAGGCCGACAAACAGGCACATCCCGACCAGCATGGCGACATTTTCCTGCACCGGCTGTGAGCAGCCGGAAAGAATATGGGCGGCTGCAGGCTTGGCGATCCCATATGCCAGCAGATAACACACGGCGATGTGGGCGATAAACCGCGGAAGCGTTGCGGCTGTTTTGCGATCGCTGCGAAATGTAAATTTCCGATTCAGAATGTAGCTGAGGATGCTGCCGAAAAAATAATTGGAGGCAGAGGAGATCCAATAGCTGCAATGCAGCACGTTATAAAACAGGAACATGATCGCGGTTCCAAACAGGGTATTCGCGACACCGACGAGAATGAACTTCCAGAAGGTGCGGTCAAACAGTTTGCAAAGCAGCTTCTTCATAGGGGCGAATCTCCGCAGGTGTCGGCGATGATAAATCGCGGCCTGTCCATACTTGCTTCGTGGATTTTTGCGATATAGTATCCGATAATGCCAAGGCTTATCAAAATCAGGCTGTTGGAAAGCAGCTGAACGAATATCACAAGCGTGTAGCCTTCCGGCGCATGTCCGCTGCATGCCTGAACCAGCGCGGTCACGCCGAGGATGATCGAAACCAGCAGCATGAGCGTGCCAAGCACGGTGGCAAACTGCATCGGTACGGTGGAAAAGGATGAAATGCTGTTGATCGCATACCGGGTCAGGGCACGCACAGACCATTTGGATGTGCCCGCCATTCGTTCCCGCACGTCAAAATCGACATACGCGGTCCGGAATCCGATCCATGCGGAGAGCGCCCGGAAAAATGCGTGCTTCTCCCGCATCCGGATCAGAACGTCGACCGCCTTTCGATCCAGAAGCTTAAAGTCGGAGGTGTTTTCCATATCAAAGCCTACGGCGGCGCTGATGGCGGAGTAGAACGTCTTTGCTGCCAGCGTGTGCAGCTTCCCCTCTGTGCCGCGGCTGGATTTTCTGCCGGCGACGATGTCATAGCCCTGCTCCCACAGATGATACATCTCTATGATTTTCTCCGGCGGATGCTGCAGATCACAGTCGATCACCACACAGCCATCGCCGTGCGCCGCTGTCAGTCCTGCCATGATCGCGGCGTCTTTTCCGAAATTGCGCGAAAACCGAATGCCCCGGATGGCGGGATCTTCTGACGACAGCCGGCTGATCTTTTCCCAGGTGCTGTCTTCCGAGCCATCGTCAACAAACAGGAGCTCGTAAGGAATGTCGGCGCGTTTCAAGATCCCCCCGATCGAAGCGGCTGCCGGTTCAGCAACCGCTTCCTCATTATAGGCAGGAATTATGACCGATAGTTTCTTCCTCATTTTTTACACCTTATCTATGCGGGCGAATCGATGACATACTTGGAATCGCCTGTATACGTCTTATATTCGCTGATTTTTATCACAACGGTATTTTCGTCCAGCTGCACGATATATCCGGCCGACGGGAATGCAGGCAGCTCTGAGGCGTTGATTTTTCCGGCAATGTCCTCATACTGCAAGGAAGACATGGAAAGTCCGAGCCCCATGCGCTGAAGCAGGCCCCCGTACGACATCTGGCTGCAGTTTCCGCTTACCCAGAAGCGGCCCATCTGTGCGTAGGCGTTTGCACGGGTATACGCCTCGCTCGTGGAAAAGAGCGGATTCTCCTCCGGCACGCCGATAAAAAAGTATTCATGGTCCGCCGAAAGCAGATCTTCCCCGCGCAGATCATGGATCACCTGTGTCATCATGGTCTCGCAGGCGTTCTGGCCCTCGTACATGCCCTCCTGATCGATCCAGACCTGCATGGCGCTTCCGTAGGTCAGCGCGGCGCACAGCAGCGCGCATGCAAGCTTGAGCGTACGCTTCCTTTCCGGACAGGAGAGCACGAGCGCCATTGTCAGCGGCGCTACCATGGCAAGCCCGGCCGTCATCTGCAGCTCCAGCTTATCGCCGGCAAGCAGCATATAGGCGTTGGCGGCGATCGGAAGGACTGCGGCTGCCAGCAGCAGAAGCAGCGTCTGCACCTTGCTGACCTTCCACGTCCTCACAGCGGTCACGACGACCTCCACGGCCAGAACCGCGAACAGGATATAAAAGATCCCAAACGGCTGCAGGCGGTTGATCTTCAGCTTGTTCAGGAAGAAATAGGAATAAAAATACTGATATGTTTTCAGAAGATTCCGCGGAAGGCCCGCAAGCAGGCTGCCCGCGGAGGTCTGTCCGATCCCATTGTAGCCGCTTAAGGCGACCCCGCACAGCTTCAGGCACAGCGACAGCGACGCAATATAGAACACCGCGCCGACACACAGGCAGAATATGATCCTCAGCAAACAGCGGAGCATGCTTTTTGCGGAAGCGCCGCCCGCGCTCTGCTCTGCCTGTCTGCACGCAAAAATGACGCAGAACACAGCGACGACACAGAATACAGCCGCATACGCCTGATAGCAGGACAGGGACAGCCCCAAAAGGACGCCGGCAATGCCGATCGCCAGGCCGGAATTTTTGATTTTCACGAGCGCATAGACGCTGAGCACGGCAAAGAAATAGGCAAACCCATAGCCGATGGAAGTGAATCTGTAGGAAAGCGTGTTGGATATCAGGGTCGACGAAAGGAAAAGCGCCAGGCAGAGGCAGCAGACCGGCTTGCGTTTGAGCCGGAACAGATCCAGAACAAGCAGGAAGCCCGCGATAAACAGAACCAGAGCCGCGATGGAGGCGATCGGTTCTGCGTGCATGCCCATGAGAAGCCTGTCGATACCGGCGAGCACCCATCTTCCGGAGGAAAGCTCCGCCGCGCCTGCGCGATGATAATTCTGGTGCCAAAGCCCGTCAAAGGTATTGGTGAGCTGCTGGGACATCATCAGCGCATAGAGTACCGCCCCGTAAAGAAGCCCAAAGACTGCGCAGCCGCCATACTCCCGACAAAAACGCGCGGCATATGCCTTCAGACGGGAGCCGATGGAGGAAGCCGCCCGGGCCGTGGGATGATCTTGCATGGATTGTCTCCTTTGCAGCTGGTAATAGATTTTTCCGCTTTGGCGCAAGTGGATAACATGGCGGATGGGATGCGTCACGTTTTTTGTTTCAATATATGTCTTTTTCAGGCATATACGACATTTTACCACATTCAATTCGGATATACAATAATATGATTCAAAAAAATCCGGGAGTGAAACAAACTGGAATTCGATTCTGCGGCGATCCGCGCATTGCGCGCGCTCACAAAATCCGGATGCTCCCCCGGCGGAGCTCGATGCGGCCCTCCCGCTGCATGGCGCCGAGCAGGCGCGAAAGGGCGCTGCGGTTCATACCGAGGTACCGGGCCATCTGCTCACGCGTCATTCCGGTGCAGACGATCCCGCCGGTTTTTTCTGCCTCCTGCCGCAGATACGCTTCCAGTCTCGTCCGCCCGTCCGGGATGGACAGGAGGCGGATATGACGCTGTAATGCCCAGTATTTTTCTGAAATCTCCCCCAGCAGATTGGACAGCAGCCTTGCGCAGTCGCTTCCGCCGTCCTCCGCGCAGCAGCGGAGCAGCGCGTCCAGCGAAAGAAACAGAATTTTGGCCGGCTTTGCCGTGCGGAGCTCCACCGGGCTGCCGACCGTCCGGGCCGACATCAGCACGTCCCCGAACAGGCCGCCTGTCTCGTGTACCGCCGAAAGGCTCTCCTGCCCGTCGGGCGTATACCGCCATGCCTCCACGCGCCCGGACAGCACGATCCCCGCACGGTCGACCCGTTCGCCCATGCCCCAGATGACGCTGTTTTTTCCGAAGCAGGCCGTGCGGGCAGATAGCTTTTGCAGCAGCCCGCTCAGCCGCTCCGCGGGAAGCCCTGCGAAAAGCCTGTTTTGCAGCAGGAGTTTCTTTTCTTCGTCTGTCAGCATTTTTCTCCTTCCCGTTGCAGCTGCAACGAAGCTTTCGAATGATATTGCTATAATAGCAGCAAAATACAAGCTTGGGGAGATATTTTATGAAAAAAACAACATGGATCACGCGGACTGCGGTCTGCCTTGCGCTTCTGCTCGCTGTTCAGTTCTTCACCAAGAGCCTCGGCCAGCTGGTGACCGGCTCGTGCGTCAATCTGGTGCTGGCCATCGCGGCGCTGACCGGCGGCGTCTGGTCCGGCGTGACGGTCGCGGTCATTTCGCCGTTCTGCGCGTATCTGCTCGGCATCGGCCCGGCGTTTTTGCCGATGGTGCCGTGCGTTTCGCTGGGCAACGCTGTCTACGCCGTCCTGTTTGGTCTGCTCGTCGGCAAATTTCTGCAAAAAAAGAAGCTGCCCGCCGCATACGGCAGCATGCTGCTGGCAGCCGCAGCAAAGTTCGTGACGCTGTATCTCGTCCTCGTCCGGCTGGTGGCCCCGGCTGTCGTCCCGGCGGCGAAGCTCAGCACCGTCACAGCGGCCTTTACCTGGCCGCAGCTTCTCACTGCCGTGATTGGCGGTGTGCTGGCCTGCCTGATCGCGCCGGTTCTCTGCCGCGCGCTCAATAAGAAAAACAGCTGAACATCCGGCACAGAAATACAGACCAAGATCCGTGAAATCGTGTCATTTCACGGATCTTTTTTCCATAAAATCATTACTTGGGGATCATCCCTGCGGAATAGCCCCGCCGCGTCACGGGCGGAGCACCAGATCGGCCTGCAGCTGTTTTTCAGCGATCACGTACATGTTCGTGACCTCGCCGACCTGCAGCTTGTCGGTCAGACCGTAGTAGTTGAGGCACGTGCCGCAGGTGAGGATCTCCACGCCGCGCCCGGAAAGCTCATGCAGATCTTCCAGCGAGGCCGAGCCCTCGCACGTGATGCTGGCGCCGCCGTTATAGAACAGGATCGTCGACGGCAGCTTTTCCTGCTGCGTCAGGGCAAACAGGAAGCCCTTGAGCAGGATCTTCCCCAGCTCGTCGCTGCCTTCTCCCATATGGTCGGCGGAAATGACGACCACGATCTTTTTCTGCGCGGCGGGGACGGTGCAGAAGCTTGCCTCGTCGCCGGTCTCCTCGACCGCTTCGCCAGCGGTGAGCGTAACGCGGTATTCCTTTTCCGAGCGCTTTTCCGTCTCGATCGTGCAGCCCTTGTTTTCTGCAAGGCGCGTCAGATTCTGGACGGCGACCTCGTTGTCGACCAGCACCTCGACCGTTCCCGCGCCGTTCAGCTCCTTCAGCGCGTTCATCGTCTTAATGACGGGCAGCGGGCAGGTGTCGCCCAGCGCATTGACCTGAATCATGATACTACCTCCTGCAAAAGAAATCGTGAAATAAACAAAGCTATTTTAATGCGGTTCCGCAGATTTTGCAATTGATATCTGTACTGTCCGGCAGACCGGGCGTGGGGCTTCTCCTGCGTCTATGCGTCCATTGCATCCAGGAACGTGCGGATCGTGCGGATATAGCCGTCCGTCTTCAGTACCGTTGACAGATGGCCGCCCGAAACATAGACGATCTGCGGATCGTGCATCAATTGAATGAGATCCGCCTGCATTTTTCCCGAAAAAAGTCCTGATCCGGCAGGATAAGAAGAATTTTCCCCGCAAGCGCGGCAAAATCAGCCTCGGTCACGGGCTTCTGGTTCATGAGGTCGGCAAGATGTCCCGAGATATGCACATCCTTTTCCTGCTTGTAATCCTTGAAGATCGGCTCAAACATATCCTGCGCGGCGGCGATCTCCTCTGCGCTTTCGCTGCGGATATGACTCAGGTGATTCCGCGCTGGTTAGAGTGCACTAACCAGTGCTTTCATCATACCACCGCTTTCACCCAAAAGCAACCACATTCTGCAATCCGCCAGGCGCAGCGGCCCGGCAGGGGGCGGACAGAATTGTCCGCCCCCCTGCCGGGCTATGCGAAGCCTGTACGGTCATACGACGCAGGTCCAGCCGAAGGGATCGGGCCGGGTGCCCCACTGGATGCCGGTCAGCTCATCGTAGAGCTTCTGCGACAGCGCGCCGATGCGGTTCTGGTTGACCTCGTACTTTTCATCGTTCCATGCCAGCTCTCCGATGGGCGAAATGACAGCCGCGGTACCGACGCACCATGCTTCCTCCAGCGTGCCGTTTTTGGCCGCTTCAAAAAGCTCATCCACGCTGAGCAGCCGCTCCTCGACTGGAACGCCCCAGCTTTTCAGCAGCTCGATGCAGGATTTTCTTGTGACGCCCCGCAGGATTGAGCCCGTCAGCATCGGCGTGACGACCGTGCCGGCGATCTTGAACATGACGTTCATGCCGCCGCCCTCCTCCACATACCGGCGCTCCACGCCGTCGAGCCACAGGACCTGCGAATAGCCCTTTTCCATCGCCTTGTCGCCCGCACGATTGGCTGCGGCGTAGTTGCCGCCGCATTTGGCCTCGCCCGTTCCGCCGCGCACCGCGCGCACGTCCTCGGTCTCGACCATGATCGGCACGGGCTTCAGGCCGTCTGAGAAATAGCTTCCCGACGGGGAGAGTATGATGGCAAACGTCGCCTCATGCACGCCGTGCAGGGCAAGCGTGGGGTCTGTGGAATACAGGAAGGGGCGGATATAGAGCGACGTGCCGGGCGCAGACGGGACCCAGGCAGCATCCGTTCTTACCAGCTCCCGGATCGCCTGCAGGCCGTCGCTTTCCCCGATGCGCGGCAGGCCCAGCCGGTCGCAGGAGCGGTTCAGCCGCGCGACGTTTTCCCAGGGTCTGAACAGCTGCACGGCTCCGTCCGGACGGCGGTACGCCTTCAACCCTTCGAAGACCTCCGTGCCGTAATGCAGAACGCTTGCTGCCGGGGAAATGCTGATCGGCCCGAAGGGGACGATACGCGCGTTATGCCAGCCCTCCTTGTCTGTATAATCCATCAGGAACATGTGGTCTGTAAACACGGAGCCGAAGCCGAGCTGATCGGCCGGCGGCAGCTTGCCGGGATGCGCTGTTTTTGTGATGCTGATGTTCATCGTCATAACCTCCTGTCTGAATGGTTTATGATTTATAATTATAACTCTTTGAGATGCTGCAGATTGCGGCGGATGCCCTCGCAGCAGCTGTGGAACCGGGCCTGCTCCTCTGCGCTGAGCGGAAGCTCGATCACCTGCTCCACGCCGTTTGCCCCAAGGACGCACGGAACGCCTGCGAACAGCCCCGTCTCGCCATACTCGCCGCAAAGCTCGGCGCTGGCCGGCATGATGGCCTTTTCATCGTGCAGAACGATATACGCCATCCGCGCGGCCGTTGCTGCAATGCCGTATTCGGTGCACTGCTTGCCGGAAAACGTGACCCAGCCGCCGCCGATGGACTCCTTCTGCAGCGCCGCACGGTCAAAGCGGAAGCGCTCGTCCGTTTCCGCCCAGACATCCAGCGGCATGCCGCGGAAGCTCACGCAGGACCACGGCACGAACTGCTCATTTCCGTGCTCGCCCAGCATATAGCAGGTAATGGATTTATGATCGATGCCTGTCTGCCGTGCAAGCGCGCTTAAAAGGCGGGAGGTATCCAGCCCCGTTCCGGTGCCGAACACGCGGCCGCGCGGCAGCCCGAGTCCCAGCGCCAGCTCACGGGTCACGATGTCGCAGGGATTTGTAATATTGATGAGTACGCCGTCAAAGCCGCTTTCACGGAGCTTCTGCACATAGCCGCGCACGCCGGGATCGTGTAGTCCATTTCCGTCAGCCGGTCGTGGCTTTCGCGCAGCAGCTCGATCCTGCCCACGCAGTTGACGATCACGTCACATCCGCCGAGATCCTGAAAATCGCCTGCATGAACCGTGACCCTGTGCGGCAGATAGGCAGCCGCGTCGCGCAGATCCTGCACCTCGCTGGCAAGCTTCTGCGCATTTTGGTCGACCAGGACCAGCTCGTCCGCAATGCCCTGTACGGCAAGGGTATACGCGACATGCGCGCCCACATGCCCAAGACCGATCACACCGAGACTTCTTTTCCTGCTCATAGCAAACGCATCCTTTTTGATATGTTGACAAGTCAAACTGAATTTTTCACTTATTTTAGCGATGTGCATTGTTAATGTCAACAAGTTTTAATTGCCTGTTTTATTCATATTGCTGAACGCTGTCTTCAGGAATGCTTATATTGGCCGTTTGCGTCAAAAGTTTTTTGGCAGACCCGGTTTTTCTCTTGACAAGCGGGCGGTTGTCCGTTAATATGTCTTTATAGGGCGCACATGATTGCGCACAAAGTCTTTGAACCGTGGACATATGAATTTCTGAAGAAAGGCGGATTTGGAATGAAACAGATGATGGATGCCATTGTAAAACCCGTAGCCGGCCCCGGATTGGAGCTGCGGCAGGTGCCTGTTCCTGTGCCGGGCCCCGGAGAGGTTCTGATCAAAATTCACAAAACCGCAATCTGCGGCTCCGACGTCCATATCTACAAATGGAACCAGTGGGCGCAGCAGCACGTCAAGCCCCCACAGGTCATCGGCCATGAGTATGTCGGCGAGGTCGCCGAGCTCGGCGCGGGCGTCACGGGCTTCACGGTCGGCCAGCGCGTCTCCGGCGAGGGCCATATCACCTGCGGCCACTGCCGCAACTGTCACACCGGCAATATTCAGTGGTGCAAGCACCATGTCGGCGTCGGCGTCGACCGGGACGGCGCGTTCGCGGAGTATGTCTGCATCCCGGCGCGCAACGTCATTGCCATCGACGAGAGCCTGCCGGAGGACGTTGTCTCCTTCTTTGACGCCTTCGGCAACGCCACGCATACCGCCCTCATGTTCCCGCTCATCGGCGAGGACGTGCTCATCACCGGCGCGGGCCCCATCGGCATTATCGCCGGCGGCATTTGCAAATACGCGGGTGCGCGCCGCGTCGTCATCACCGACGTGAACGAATACCGGCTTGCCCTCGCCCGCAAAATGGGCGTTGACGCCGCCGTCAACACCGCAAAGGAGGATCTGCACGAGGTCATGCACGAGCAGGGTCTGACCGAGGGCTTTGACGTAGGCCTTGAAATGTCCGGAAACGCCGCGGCCTTCCATCAGCTGATCTCCGTCATGCGCAGCGGCGGCAAGGTCTCGCTGCTCGGTCTCGGCGACGGCCCCATCAGCGTGGACATGAACCAGATCATTACAAACGGCCTGACGCTGCAGGGCATCTATGGCCGCAAGATGGACAACTGGCACCAGATGTCGTACATGGTGCAGGGCGGGCTCGATCTGACCCCCGTCATTACGCACCGCTTCCACTACACGGACTTCCAGAAGGGCTTTGACGCAATGATGAGCGGCAATTCCGGCAAGGTTGTCCTCGACTGGACGAAGTAAAGGAGGAATTTCACATGAAAACCGCACTGCAAGCCTTTGAACAGGAGCTGAACGCCATCCGCGAAGCCGGTACCTGGCGCGAAGAGCGCATCATCACCACCCCGCAGCGCGCCTGCATCGACACCACGCAGAAATCCCACGTCGTCAACATGTGCGCCAACAACTATCTTGGCCTGTCCAACGACCCGCGGCTCATCGAGGCCGCGAAGGCCAGCTATGACCGCTGGGGCTTCGGCCTTTCCTCCGTGCGCTTCATCTGCGGCACGCAGGAAATTCACAAGGAGCTCGAGCGCCGCATCGCAAAGTTCGCAGGCACCGACGACGCCATCCTCTATTCCTCCTGCTTCGACGCCAACGGCGGTCTGTTTGAGACGCTGCTTGGGCCGGAGGACGCGGTCATTTCGGATGAGCTGAACCACGCGTCCATCATCGACGGCGTGCGCCTGTGCAAGGCCAAGCGCTACCGCTATCTCAACAACAACATGGAAGACCTCGAAGCCAAGCTGAAGGATGCGCGTGCGTCCGGCTGCAAAAAGATCCTGATCGCGACCGACGGCGTGTTCTCCATGGACGGCTATATTGCAAACCTCAAGGCCATCTGCGATCTCGCCGACCGCTATGACGCGCTGACGATGGTCGACGACAGCCACGCCGTCGGCTTCATGGGCGCGCACGGCCGCGGCACGGCAGAGTTCTGCGGTGTCATTGGACGCGTCGACATCATCACCGGCACGTTCGGCAAGGCCATGGGCGGTGCGTCCGGCGGCTATACGGCAGCCCGGCAGCCGATCGTCGACCTGCTGCGGCAGCGTTCGCGCCCGTACCTGTTCTCCAACACGCTCGCGCCCGCCATCTGCGCCGCGACGCTCCGCACGATCGACCTGCTGGAGGAATCCACGGCGCTGCGCGACAAGGTTCATGAGAACGCGCGCTATTTCCGCGCGGAGATGGAAAAGCTCGGCTTCGATCTGCTCCCCGGCGAACACCCGATCGTCCCCGTCATGCTCTATGACCCGAAGGTCGCGCAGGAGTTTGCCCGCCGGATGCTCGACAAGGGCGTGTACGTTGTCGGCTTCTGCTATCCCGTCGTCCCGAAGGGCCGCGACCGCATCCGCACGCAGATCTCCGCCGGCCACACGAAGGAAGACCTCGATTTTGCCGTCCGCTGCTTCGGCGAGGTCAAGAAGGAAATGGGGCTGTAAGCGTAAGATCATCAGCCAAAGTCTGCAGGGGCTGATGCCTGCATCGGCCCCTGCAATGAAATACGGCAGTGCATCCGTTCAACCGTAAAAAATGCACCCGGACGATCTGTTATGCGTCCGGGTGCGTTTTTTATTTGAGTTCCCATTCCTTCAGCTGGCTGGCCAGTTCGTACAGGCGCTCGTAGCTGTCGTAGCGGGTCTGGCCGATTTTTCCTTCGGCAAGCGCCCTGCGGACGGCGCAGCCGGGTTCCTTCCGGTGGGCGCAGTCGGGAAACTGACAATGGCCGAGATACGGAGCAAACTCCGGGAAGGCATATTGCAGCTGCTCCTTGTGCACGAGCTCCATGCGCTCGGTGTCGAACGCGGAGAAGCCGGGGGTATCGGCGACGAACGTATTGTTTCCAAGGCTGTAGAGCTCGATATGGCGCGTGGTATGGCGGCCGCGGCCGAGCTTTTCCGAAACCTCGCCGACGGGCAGCTGCAGCTGCGGGCAGGCGCGGTTGAGAAGGCTTGATTTACCGACGCCGGAATTGCCGGTCAGGCAGGAGAGCTTCCCCGCAAGCGCTTCGCGCAGAGCCTCGATCCCCTCGCCTGTCTCCGCGCTCGTGACGAGCACGGGAACGCCCGCCCTGCGGTAGATCTCCGCAAGCGGCTGCGCCGGGGCCAGATCATCCTTATTGACAACGACAAGGGCCGGGACGCTCTGCAGCTGGGCGATGGCGAGGACGCGGTCGATGAGAAACGGCTCCGTCACCGGGATGGCGCAGGAGGCCAGCACGACAAGCTGGTCGATGTTGGCGACGGCCGGACGGACAAAGGCGTTTTTCCGGGACAGAAGCTCCTCCAGCACGCCCTTGCTGCCCTGCCGCGTGATGCGGACGAAGTCTCCGACGAGCGGTGACTGATCCTGCCGCCGGAAGCGGCCTCTGGCGCGGCATTCGACGACGCCGCTTTCTGTCTGTACATAATAGAAGCCGCTCAGGGCTTTGATGATGCGATATTCTTCCATGCGCTTTACTCAAACAGGATCAGCTGCGAATCGTAGATCGCGCCGTCGAGATAGACATCGACCGGAAGCGTCCCCTTGCCCTTGACGGTGACCTCGGTGATGATGGAGCGGTTGTCCGTGACCGACACGGAGGCCGGGCCGTATTGCAGCACGCCGTCGACATAGACGGTGAGCTCATAGAGGCCGTTCTGATCCGGGAGCGTGATCGCAATGGTCTTTTCCACGGTCTTCTCCTGCACGACGACCTCGATCATGTTGGACTTGGTGGTCTTCGTATCGTCGCCGAGGGAGTTTTCCACGACGCAGAAATAGTAATACGTGCCAGGGACGGAGGTATCGGCTTCGCAGGTCGTGTTCCCCTCCCTGCTGCGCGAGACGAGCGCGGCGTTTTCATAGCCGCCGTCGGTGCTCATATACCAAGCGTAGCGGAGCGTCCCATCGTCGGCGGAATAGGCGGAAATGGAAAGCGTAACGGGATCGCCCTGCAAAACGGCCTGATCCTGCGTGAGATTGGTCACGACCGGCGTTTCGGCCTCCTGCGGGCCCTTGGACACACGCAGGTTGATGACGGTGTCCTTCTTGACCATCTGGCCGCCGTCGATGGACTGGAACGTGACCGTGCCCTTGGGCAGATCGCTGTCGTCGCTGCGGATGCTGCCGTTCTGCAGCCCGGCGTCTGTGATCATCTGCAGCGCCTTATCCACGTCCTCGCCGACGAGCGTCGGAACCTCGATGAGCTCGACATCCGGGCCGAGCGAGACTGTGAGCGTGACGGTCTGGCCGCTGGTGAGCGGCGTGCCGCCGGCCGGGTCCGTCTGGATGACATAGCCCTCGGTGTAGATATCGTCCTTGCGCTCCTCGATCTGGATGTTCAGGTCGAGTCCGAGCGCGTTCAGCTGCTGCTCGGCGTTCTGCCGCGTGAGATTGACAAGCGGCGGCATTTTTGTCTCGCTGGCGCCCGCGGAGACGGTCAGCTTGATGGTGCTGCCCACCTTCGCCTGCTTTTCCGGCAGCGGCGACTGGTCGATCACGATGCCCGCCTCATACTGGCTGCTTTCGACGTAGCTGCCGATCTGAATGACGAAATCCAGGTAATCCTCGGCGCGGATCTGCTCGGCGTTCAGGCCGATGAGCTTTGGCACCGCTTTTTCCTCCGTCCTGCCGAACAGGCCGGAGAAGAAATAGTTATACAGGAAATAGCAGATAACGATCACGGCCAGCGCGATGCAGACGATGCCGGCAATGACCGCGATGCGGCTGCCGCGCCGGGAAGCGTCCTGCTGGGCCTTTTTATCGTGCTCGAGCTGCTTTTTCTTCGCGACCGCGTCGGCAAGCGCGCCCTTGACCGCATTTGTGCGGCCAAGCGTCTTGGGCATATAATCGGGATCGTTCAGCAAACGCTGCACGTCGATGCTGTCGGCCTCGGCGGTAAAGTCGAAGATGATATTCGGCTCCTTGCGGAATTCCTCCAGATCGTGGAGCATGCGCGTGGCGGAGGGGTAGCGGTGGGACAGCTCCGCCGTCATGGCGTGCATGGTGATCTGCTCGAGGCCGAGCGGAATCGAGGGGTTCAGCTCGCGCGGCATGGTGGGATGGCCGCCGATGTGCTGAATGGCGACGGACACGGGCGTATCGCCGTCATACGGCGGGCGGCCCGTCAGCATCTCATACATGACGACGCCGAGCGAATAGAGGTCGGCGCGGCAGTCGACCTGCGCGCCCTTGGCCTGCTCGGGCGAGATATAGTGGACGGAGCCGAGCGC
>CAKUND010000001.1 GCA_934668295.1 uncultured Oscillospiraceae bacterium | reverse complement strand
CGATCTCGGTCTTGTTGAGCCCCAGGCTGTGGAGCCTGAGGATCTCACGGTAATTGGTCATACAGGTGACCTCCTTGTAGATATTTACGCCAGAAATCTGACGCATATCTACATTTTACCGCAGTGCTCAACGACGGCGGCAAGAGTGCTCAATTCCGCCGGAACGGATGCTCAATTTGAGCGGTCGAGGTGCTCAATCTGGGGCGGAATACTCATCATATTAAAAACTTCCATTCCATGAATGAAAGTTTTTAATTGAATATCAGTATTACCTCCAATATGACAGTAACGGAACGTTTCGCAACGTCCCGTTACTATTGTCTCATGCCTGTCCATGCGCGGGTAGGTTTGACACTTACTTTTTTTCTATTTCTACATAAGTATACTGTACATATAACCCCAGCACGAAGCACCTGGACTTGTCCCCTGTAGCTTCGTGCTGGGGCTATATTGTAACACGAATTGTAGTATGTCCTTCAGTTATTCTGTCCGTAGTACGCGTTTTTCCCGTGCTTGCGCAGATAATGCTTATCCAGCAGCGCCTGCTGCATTTCGCCGCAGCTGCCATTGATGACCATGGCGTGCCAGTCCATAAAGGCTACCTCTTCCATCACCACGGCGTTGTGTACCGCGTTCAAGGGGCCCGTTCCCCAGGCAAAGGGCCCGTGGCTGTACACCAGCACGCCGGGCACGGTCGCCGGGTCAAGGTCCTTGAACGCCTCAACGATCACTTTGCCCGTCTCCTTTTCATATTCTCCGCTGATCTCCGCCTCCGTCATGGGCCGGGTGCAGGGGATCGGGCCGTAGAAGTAATCGGCCTGGGTCGTACCCATGGCGGGGATAGCCATGCCCGCCTGTGCAAAGGTGGTCGCCCAGCGGCTGTGCGTGTGGACGATACCGCCGCACCGGGGAAATGCCTTATACAGTTCCAGATGGGTGGGTGTGTCGCTGGATGGCTTCCACTTCCCCTCGATCAGCTTTCCGTCCAGGTCAACGATCACCATATCCTCGGCAGTCATGCCCTCATAGGGCACGCCGGAGGGCTTAATGGCCACAAGCCCCCGCTCCCTGTCGATCCCGGAGACATTTCCCCAGGTGAAGGTGACCAGCCCGTGCTCCGGCAGCAGCAGATTTGCCCGCAGCACTTCATTTTTTAGTCTTTCAAGCATTCAAGCACTTCTTTCTCTGTTGCCGGTTCGTTTCATTAACCGGCGTATCCTCATCAGCGTCAGCCGGTTGCGTACAAGCGGCGAGTATTCGAAGATCGTTTCCACATCGTCTTTTGTAACCCCCATATCCTCCGGCGCGCGCTTCGCGCCCAGCGTTTTCAGCAGGCCGTATAAATATTCCGGGTCGGGTATATCGGCAATAATTTGTTTTATCCGCGGCCACTTGCCGATCAGCGCTTCATTCTGTACTGCGGCAAGGCAATCGCTTTTATTCTCCGTAAGAATCGCCTCCGCAAGATCCTCGCCGAAAAAGGCATTGATCTCTTCCGGAGAAAGAGGCTTATATTCCCAAAGACAGGATGGCTGAAGTTCAATGTCTGCAAGCCGCTTATATTCCCGGGCGGCCAGGATGGTTCCAACGCCCGCTTTTTCCCCGTGAAGCGCCGGGAACGCGGCTTTCAGGCCGGCCGGTCCCATTTCGATCAGGTGAGAAATGTGGTGTTCCGCCCCGGAGGCGGGCCGGGAATTTCCCATCATCTGCATGGCGATCCCGCTCAACACCAGTGCGTAGGTCACTTTGGCGTAAGCATCCGTCTCTCCCCGGAGCAGTCCGCCTATGCTCGCCACCGCCGTATGCGCCGCTTCCCGCATCATGTCATGTATCCTCGGGCAGAAATGCTCTCCCGTCAGAACATTGGCGATCCTCCAGTCGGCAAGGGCGGTATATTTGGCCAGAATATCCCCCACGCCGCTTTTGACCAGTTCAGGCGGCGCGTTTCGGATGATCTCCGTATCGGCAGCCACGATTTCAGGGGCAACTGCCGGTACGGTCTTTTTATACCCGTGCCAGGTCATCGCCGAGACCGTGCTGCAAAAGCCATCTACGCTTGCCGCCGTGGGGCAGGACACCAGGCGAAGGCCTCTCTCACAGGCGCAGTAACGGGCAATGTCATGTATAGTCCCGCTGCCCACGGCCAGGATCACTTCAACGTCCCCGTCCAGCAGTTCCAGCACCCGTGCGGTGGAGCGTTCGTCCGCATGCAGTCCCGCCGCCGGGAGGACGATCTCCTGTCCGGCCCGCGGATGCCTGTCCGCGGTGGCGGCGTAGGAATTTTCTCCGTATAAAGCACAGCGTTTGCCCCGGATGCTGCTCTGTTCCAGAATCTCCTCCGGGCGCAACAGGCAGCCGGATTCGATCACAACGGACCGTGTGGTCATGATATGCTCTCTCCCGCAGAGGCAGACGCCGCCGTATTCCCGGGTATCAATAATCATTTTTCCCTCCTGCTCATACAAGCTCCGTTGCAAGGCGTTCCAGCGAAAGGGCCTTCTTATACCGTTCAAGGTAAGCGGAGAAACCCTCTGCCGTCTCGCTGTCAGCCATTACAGTGGAAGACCTGGCCCCGGCAAAGACCTTGTTGTCCAGATAATCCTCCAGCGTTTCTCCCTCTTCGTGCCACAGCATATAGGCGCACAGCAGCGCCATGCCGTAGGGGCCGCCCTCCCCCGCCGTCTCCATGACGGATACCGGCGCGTCGACCACCGCGGACAGGAGCTTCTGCCCCACTCCAGGCGTTTTGAAAAAGCCGCCGTGGGCATAAATTTTGTCGATGCGGATATTTTCCTCGCGGTTCAGAATATCCAATCCGATTTTCAGCGTGGCAAGGGCCGAGAGCAGATGGGTGCGGAAAAAATTCGCCAGCGTGAATTGGCAGCCGGGCATGCGCGTAAAGAAGGGTCTGCCCTGGTCAAGATTGGTCACACCCTCGCCGGAGAAGTAGTTATAGCTGATCAGGCCGCCGCCGTCGGCAGCACCCTCCATCGCCTTGTTGAAGAACAGCATATACAGGCTGTCCTTATTCCGCGGCGCGCCGATGGCGTCCGCGAACTCGGCAAGTAGCTCCACCCAGGCGTTGATGTCTGAAGTACAGTTGCTGCAATGCACCATCGCTACCGGCAGTCCGACAGGTGTGGTTACCATATTGATTTCTCTGTGTACCCCCAGCTCATGGTCGGACACCAGCATGGCAAAGGCGGAGGTTCCGGCGGATACGTTCCCCGTTCCCGCCCGGACAGAGTTGGTGGCCACCATCCCCGTCCCCGCGTCTCCCTCGCAGGGGGCCACGGGGATCCCGCTTTGCAGCGTGCCTGAGGGGTCAAGAAAGCGCGCGCCCTCCTCTGTCAGATACCCGGCAGGCTGACCTGCCTGAATGGGCTGGGGAAGAATATCTCTCAGCTTCCAGCCATAGTTGGCGCTTTGGGGCAGGGCTTCAAACCGCGCCAGCATGCGCCGGTCATAATCCAGCGTATTGTTGTCCAGGGGGAATATCCCGGAAGCCTCGCCGGTCCCCACCTTTTTCTCTCCCGTGAGCCGCCAATGAGCGTATCCGGCCATGGTCGTAAGATAGGCAATGTCTTTAACATGCTCCTCGCCATTTAACATCGCCTGATAGAGATGGGCGATCGTCCACCTCTGGGGAATATTGAAGCCAAACAGCGCTGTCAGCTTTTCCGCTGCCTGGCCGGTGATGGTGTTTCTCCAGGTGCGGAAGGCCGCCAGCTGCTTTCCGTCCTTGTCAAAGGGCAGATAGCCGTGCATCATGGCGGAAACACCGATGGCGCCCACGCGGGTGAGCTCTGTCCCGAACTTTTCCTTCACGTCACGTTTCAATTCCGCATAGCAGCTTTGAATGCCGTTTTCCACCTCGTCCAGAGAGTAGGTCCATATGCCCTTTTCCAGCCGATTCTCCCAGATATGGCTGCCTGCGGCCACCGGCCGGTGGCTGTCATCGATCAGCACGGCCTTGATCCGCGTGGTGCCGAATTCAATACCCAGGACCGTCTTTTCCCAGTTCAGCATGGAGCACCTCACTTCAGCTTCCAGATCAGATCTTTTACCAGCAGCTCCTCTTCCAGCTTTTCGGGGCTGCTGTCTGCTGTGATATGGACAAATTCAATGTCCATCATTCTGGCCCAGTCGCGCATCTGTTCTGCGCTTACATCGTAGGAAAGGACGGAGTGGTGCGCCCCGCCGGCGGTGATCCAGCAGCCAAGGCCCGTGACCAGATCGGGCATGGCCCGCCACATCACCCTTGCCACCGGCAGGTTCGGCATGGGCAGAATGGGCTTTACCGCCTCGATATCCTGTACGATGAGGCGGAATCTGCCGCCCATGTCGATGAGCGAGGCCACGATGGCCTTTCCCGCCTTGCCCTCAAACACCAGCCGGGCAGGCGGCTCCCTGTCGCCGATGCCCAGGGGATGGGCCTCGATCCGGGGCCGGCCGGCTGCCACACTGGGGCAGACCTCCAGCATATGGGCCCCCAGAGAGTATTCCTTCCCCTCCGCCAGATGATAGGTATAGTCCTCCATAAAGGCGGAGGCGCCGTTGCCTCCTTCGCCCATAGCCTTCATGATTGCCGTCAGCGCAGACACTTTCCAGTCGCCCTCGGCCCCGTAACCGTAGCCCTGAGCCATCAGGTGCTGGGAGGCAAGGCCCGGCAGCTGCCGCATGCCGTGAAGATCCTGGAAGGTGTTGGAGAAGGCAAGGCAGCCCTCCCGGTCCAGCATCCGCTTCATGGCCAGCTCTTCTCTGGCTTGGTAACGGACGGTCTCCAGATCCTCCGTGGCCAGATCGTAAGCGGCCAGATATTCTTCCATCAACCCGTCAATCTCCGCCTCGCTCACGGCGTTCATTTCCCGCGCCAGATCGCCCACAGGCCAGGTGTTCACCTGCCAGCCCAGCTTGATCTGCGCTTCCACCTTGTCGCCCTCGGTGACGGCCACTTCCCGCATGTTGTCGCCAAAACGCATGACCTTCATTTGCTTCGACACGGCCACGCCCACAGCGGCCTTCATCCAGTCGGCAAGGCGCTGGTGCACCTTTTCATCCTGCCAGTGACCGGCAATCACCTTCCGCGGCTTGCGCAGGCGAGCGCCGATGAAGCCGTGCTCCCGGTCTCCGTGGGCAGCTTGGTTCAGGTTCATAAAGTCCATGTCGATCTCGTCGTTGGGGATCTCTTTGTTGTACTGGGTCGCCAGATGGCACCACGGCTTTTGCAGGGAAACAAGGCCGTTGATCCACATTTTGGACGGAGAGAAGGTGTGGCACCAGGTGATGATACCGGCACATTCGTCCCGATAATTGGCCTCTTTTACGATATCTGAAATTTCTTTATTCGTCTTTGCCGTTACTTTATATACGAGTGGATACGGTAAGAAGCTGCTGAGTTCTTCGGCCATCTCCTTTGCCCGCGCTTCAATAGTCAAAAGCACCTCCTGCCCATACAGGAACTGACTGCCTACTACAAACCAAAATTCGCATTTTTTCATAGTTTCTCCTTAAATACCTTCAAGTATCATGTAATGCACAAGTAGGGTTCACTGCATTAATTCCCCCACGATTCGCCTTACCATTCAAGGCTTTCTGCCTGTTCAACAAGCATATCTATCGCTTCCGTCAGAATCCATCTTTCTTTTGCCATCCTCATAGCGTCCGCGCGGACCTTTTCCACATAGTCTTCTTTGCTTGAGTACAGGCTGTCCCGAAGTTTCTTATCAAAGAACTTTATGTTTGAAAAATCATCGAATACAGCTATAGGAACTTCAAGATACGTATGTCTTATGCCGCCTACATGGTTGCCGTACTTGTCAAGTGAGAAATTGAAATTCGGATATTCTCCGATCAAATCTATTTTTCCGGCTTTGGGAGGAAGCACACCGTCGCTTATCCAAAGTTTCAGATTCTGGTAAGCTCCAGCCATAATATGCAGACACATTTGGTTCCAGTAATCATAATGATTATCCTTGGATTTACTTCTGGAACCTATCTTTGTATAATCTGCCTCGCAGGCGAAAGCGGACTCGTCCTGTCGGAAAGCCGCCGCAACACCCAAACCAGGAATCTCATACCAGCGCATCTGTTTTCCGGGCTCGTCGGAATCCTCACATCTCCAGAGCGCCGCCCACAGAGGATGAGGCAGAAAGCCTCGCAAGTCTCCAGCAGTCTGTACTTTGATAACAGGCACGTCACAGGTGCGTCTGCATCTTTCGCTTGCAAGGGGGAACATGTCTTCCTCGTTATTCAGAGCACCGCCGTGCCCGGACATGTACATAAGATAGCCGTCAAAAACAGGTTTGTCTCCTTCAAGTCTCATATACGGATGGAGTGCAGCAACATATGTGTTGTAATCATTTATACCAAAGCCAACAACATATTTTACATTGTAGTCTTTGAGAGGATTAGAAGGATTCTTGGATTTCAGAAGAGCTGCAAGTTGGAAAGCAGCCTCATAGGTAAGACCCCGTTCATAGGCCGGGTCAAGTATCAGAGGGAACTTGGTGTTGTTTTTGTTGCAGTACTCCAAAAACGGATCCCAGCCGGGGGCTCCGCACTCCTCCCGGGGCCTAGGGTTGGGATATCCCACTTCTTCGTACCTTTCAGGATCGAATTTGAGCAGGGACTGCACACAAATATAATCCTTGGTGTAGCCGACCCATGCGTCGCCCGACTTAACGATCTGCTCGTGGTTTAGGCCCCAGCCGCCGGAACAGTGGTCTATTTCGAAGGAACCGTTGAAGCTTTCAACGGCAACAAAACCACTGAATTTTTCGGGATCTTTAGGCATGCGGATGAGAAATCTGGTGCAGTATTCTCCATCATCTCTAAGCACGACCGGCTTTTCTTCATCACAAGGCCAAGAGTAGATATTGGCCTTTCCTTTGATGATATATTCTTCCTCTTTGTAGCCGAGAGCGTCCAGATTTACTGGTGTTTCTAGCCAAGCAGCTCCGGCCAGAGGTCGGCTGTCATTAGTGACAGGCAGCTGCTTTACATATTCGGGGATGGAAATGTTTTTAACTTCTATTGCTTTCATATAAACCTCGTTTTATCTGTCAAGCGGTAATACTTCGCTGAGAAGCTTATCCAGCATCATGTCCCACAGTGTATAATCATGCCCGTAGCCCTCCAAGCACAAATAAGACACATCAAAATCAAGCTCCTTAAGTATCTGCGCGTCTTTTGCCACACGTTCTCCGATAGCACCCTCTTCACTGCCGGCGATAAGATAGAACTTGATCTTTTTCTTTTCTTCATCACTTATTGCCTTTGCAGCCTCATAGAGATTGTGCCTTGAGGTTTCTACATCCTCCGACTCACCAAAAGTGCTGTTGTAAATTTTAAAACTGTTTTTGAAATGGTCGCTGGCAAGCTCAGTCATTAACTGAGCAGTATCCAGCGTATAACCAATGCCGCCGGACATATCTACGCATACACTGTATTTTTCGGGGCTGAAAAGTGCGCTGGCAAGTGCCACATTGCCGCCCATTGCAAAGCCAACAATAAAGTTATCCTCGCGCTTGTCCGAAGATGCGAAGAGAGACTGCACCACCACAGGCAACTCCTGCGTAATAAAGGTCTGATACTCCACGCCGTAGTTTGTGTCTGCGCCGAAGCTGTTCGCAATGTCAGGGGTCACGATCATCACATTGTTCTTCTGAGCATATCGCTCCACGCTGGTATATCTGAAAGGGAGAGAGTCATCGTCCCCGCCACCATGCATGAGATAAATCGTCTGAAATTTCATATCACGGTTATATGTTCTTCTGAAAGGCGCGCCGGGAGCCGCATGATGTCTGTTCCCCTTTGACATGTCGTAGTAGCAGTACAAATCCGTGGGATAAACGATACTTATATCTATATATCTGTTTAAAGCATCGCTTCTGTAATTAAATCTCAAATAGCCCATATATCAATCCCCTTTAATCTAACGAGATTATAAATCCGTTATCAGCTTCTGTTTTTACGAGGCTTCCGTCTGGCAGTCTCCTATACTGGAATACATAATCCAACGCTGTTTTCAGGATATGCCTTTCCACACCGTGGGGCATGCCCTTAATCATGGTGTAATTATAAAGATTGTCAATTGACGGGGAAGCAGAAGCGTATATGTTCGTGCAGAAAACGGAGGAATACTTATCATTGTCAAAACCCCATATCTTCACAGTATCACCCTGTAACGTCATTGCTCCATCTTCGTCGGTATTATATATACGGGACGGAATGTTGTTGTACCATCTCCAAAAATTCATCTGAGTGGACTGCGCGCTGCCATTAAAGAGAGGATACTCCACGTCTAACGTACCGTATGTGGAAAATACCGGCATGCGGTAGTCTTTGCGTTCCTTGACTTTACATGCCTTACGTTGCAGAGCTTCCCCTATACGGTAACGCGTGTTGAATGCAATAAGACCGGCAAAAAGATCTGGGCAAAGCGCCGCCATTGCATGAGACATACCGCTGCCGTTTGAAAAGCCCGTAATGTAGACTTTTTCAGGATCGACAGGATAATTTCTTTTCACGTTCTCCACAAGAGCAGTCAAGTATTCCACATCATCATATCTTTGCGGCAGTAGCGTGCTATTCCAAGACTTTCCCTCGGAGGCATTAGCATAAACTGTGATGAACTCTCCAGCTTCTCCCAATTTATGGGCCTGGAAAACGCCCATTTCCATTTTGAACAGGGAACCGCCTCCGTGAAGTACCAACAGCAACGGACACTTATATGTCGGGTCACTGCGCTTTTCACGTACGGCCGAGGGAATAAATTCTACCCAGTCATGCTCGATGCCGCCGTTATCGCCCAGACTTCTGTCCCGGGTGTGTATTGATGGCAGATATTTATTTAATTCCTTTTCCGGATTAAACAATTCTCCGTTTCCTATAGCAGAAACACGAACAAGATTGGAAAAGCACTCGTCCCAGTAAAGAGGGATAACTTTTGCATAATCCGGTTCATTCTTTAACTCCGTTACACGAATCTGAATTGCGGGATTGTCACTGCGCTCGCAAATCTTGGTCTCACCGTTTTCAGACCATGGCACATCTTTCAGACCGTTAGCACTCTGCCAATACTCCAGAGCTGCTTCCGGCGGATTAATCATCCAGATGTTCATATTGCAGTCGCCATGATCTTTTGGAAACTGTTCTGAAGCCACACTCCCTCCGACCGTCATGGCTGAACCGATATATTTAGAAAACCTTGCCAGAGTACAGTGCACCAGATCTCCTCCAATGCCCAGACCCATCATACTTAGATAATAGCAGTGACACTTATTGCGTCCACCAAAAAGGTAGCCGTCTATCGCTGCGGTCTGCAGCTCTATCAATAGTTGGATTTCATGTTCCCATGCCTCTTCGCTTTCCGCAAAATTCTCGGTAACAGGGTAAAAAACCAGAAAGGCCTGGTCTCGCTCGGCAAGGTAGGAAAGTCCGTTAGAGACAAGGAGCTCCTCAACACTGTCCTTGTCTGGGAAATCTCCTGCAACAAAAAGTGTTTTGCAGCTTTGCATAGGCAAAAGACCGGAAGGCATGTAGAGGAAATACTGCTTGTCTTTTCCCCTGTAGTCAGTAAAAGGTCTTTCATAATCAGGCTGTATGCCGTAAGGAATGCCGTTGCTGTCATATTCCTCATCCGGGAGCTTTCCATGATAAAGCGTATACTGAAACAGTTTTCCAGGAAAACACATATCTTTACCTCCTATCCGGCTTTCTCCATATCCACATAACGCTTTATTGTTTTTTTAGTAAACAAGAAATAAATAAAGCTCAGAGCTATGGGTATAATCATCACCGCATACATTGTCGAATACCCATCTACTTTGCTGTTGCTGGCGGCAACCAGATGGTCCACATACTTTCCGGCAAGGGTAGGCCCCAACAGCATGGCAAAGTCTGCCCCAAGATAACTTGTGCTGCTGGCGGCTCCCCGCCTGCTCGCAGGAGCGCAACTCATACCGAGGGACTGGATCGTCGGATAGCAGACACCATAACCAAATGCGCTGACAACAGCTGCTGCGATAAAACCGCCAAGAGTCCTTGAAATGCTCAGCAGCACAAAAGAAATCGCATAGCATATCATTCCGGGAATAAGAACTCTTTCATATCCGTACTTATCTATCATACTGCCGCTTATCGGTCTGCTGAAAAGCAGGCATACCGCATAGGCGGTAAAATACAGACCGATATTGTCAATGCCGAGCAAATCACCGTATATTGCAAGATAACTGCCCACACAGCAATACGGCAGCATAAGGAAAAACATAAGCACAGCTGAATGAAGAGACCGTTTTTCGATGAATTTATTCAGGGCAATCTTATATTGATCTCTTTCTGTGGTATTGTCTTTCATGATAAGTGTAAGTGCAAAGGCCAGAAGCATAACCGCAGAACCTATATAAAAGGTTTTTGAATACCCGATGTTTCGGCTGATTGTCAACCCAAAGTTAGGGCCGACAGCCTGACCTACCGCCTGACATAGAGAAAAAATACTTATGCCCTTGCCGATTTTATCCTTTGGAAGAGATTCACTTGCGATTGCAAGGCTCAGGGGGGCTACACAACCTACGCATACGCCATGCAGAAGTCTGGCGACAATGATTAGTGAAAAATCCTTTGCCATTCCATAGCATGTAAAGACAATGAATATTCCGAATATGCTTGCAGCCAGCATCTTTTTTTTGCTGAAGCTGTCAAAGGCTGGAACAAGGACAGGGCGAAGTATCAATGAAGAAACAGCAAAAATGCTGCTAACGAGTCCAACGATATATGCGCTTCCGCCCAACGCATCCACATACTTGGGAACCAGTGTGTTCATCATCTGCTGTCCCATTTGATGGCAGAAATTGATTAGCAAGATGTTAATAAAGGCTGCGTTCCATAACTTATCCTGAGACTTCATTTTATGCTTCCTTCCCTTTTATCCACCTGTTCAGAGGCCGTGTATTTCTCTGGCTCTGCAGCATGCTACCCAGTGCTTGGGCAAGAGTTCTTCCAGTTTCTGTTCCTTTACGCAATCTTCGCAGGCATACTGACAACGTGCGGCGAATCTGCAGCCGGGCTTCGGGTTTATAGGAGATACCACTTCGCCCTGCAGCAAAATGCGATTTTTGGGTTTATGGATATTTGTACTGGGGATAGCTGAGATAAGAGCCTCAGTGTAAGGATGAAGTGGCTTCACAAACAGTTCCTTTGATTCAGAGGTCTCAACAAGCTGACCTAGATACATGACGCATATATTGTGAGAGATATGGCGTACCACAGAGAGATCGTGAGTTATGAACATGAATGAAATCCCCTGTTTCTGCTGAAGGTCCTGAATAAGGTTGAGTATCTGTGCCTGGATTGACACATCCAGCGAAGAAACAGGCTCATCACACACAACAAACTCGGGATTTAGTGCCAGAGCGCGCCCAATGCCTACACGCTGTCTTCTACCACCATCGAGCTCGTGTGGATAAGACATTCTCAGCCTCTCATCGACGCCTACAAGATCCATAATCTTATTTAACTGGTCGTCCAATGCCTGTTTGTCCTTCCCATATCTACCGGAAAGCATCAGAGGTTCTCTAATAATCTCGCTGACCGTCATTCTGGGATTGAGAGAGGAATACGGATCCTGGAAAATAATCTGCATCCTTTCTCTAAGCTTTTTTATTTCCTTTTTGTTGGGGTGAGTGATATCTTCACCATTAAAAAAGATTGTACCGTCGGTGCTATCAAGAAGGTGGATAACAGTGCGGCCCAGCGTGGATTTTCCGCAGCCAGACTCGCCGACTACACCCATAGTTGTCCCTTTTTCTATGGAAAATGAAACATCGTCAACCGCATGAAGCATGCCTTTGGACACAGGGAAATACTTTTTCAGATTTTTTACTTCAAGAACTGTAGACATTACCTGACCTCCCTTATCCGAGGATGTATACATCTGCAAAAATGCTGCTGTCTGATTTCATCCATTTCAGGATGTGCCTTTTTGCATTGTTCTGTGGCATATGGGCAACGCGGGCCGAAGAAGCAGCCGTCCGGAAGATTTGTCGGATCAACTGCATGGCCTGGGATTGGTTCAAGACGTTCCTGCGTTGCTTCCAGACTAGGAACAGAGTTAAAAAGCCCGATGGTATATGGGTGACTGGGATAATCAAAGATTTCTTCCTTTGATCCGCTTTCAATTATTTCTCCTGCATACACCACTGCAACTTCATCGCACACCTCCGCAACCACTCCCAGATCATGGGTTATGAGGATCATGGAAGTGTTATTTTCAACTTTAAGTTTGGCAATCATATCAAGTACCTGCGCCTGGATAGTAACATCAAGGGCTGTGGTGGGTTCGTCTGCAAGAAGAAGCTCCGGATTGCATGCAAGAGCCATAGCAATTACAATCCGCTGTTTCATGCCGCCTGAAAACTGGTGTGGATATTCGCTGTAACGTTCTGCGGGGATACCTACCATTTCAAGTATCCTTTTGGTTTTTTCAAAAGCCTGCTCGCCATTCAGCTTTTCATGGAGCTTAATTACCTCTGCAATCTGGTCGCCTACGGTGAACACGGGGTTAAGAGATGTCATCGGGTTTTGGAATATCATGGAAATTCGCTTTCCACGGATGCTACGCATTTCTTTTTCGCTTTTTTCCAGAAGCTTTTCTCCATCAAAAATTATTCCCCCGCCTTTAATTCTTGCTGAACGATCCGGTAAAACACGGAGGATTGTTTTAGCAATAGTCGTTTTTCCTGCACCGGTTTCTCCGACAAGCCCCAAAGTTTTTCCCTTTTCGAGAGTAAAACTTATCCCATTTACCGCGTGTATTCTCTCACCGTTGGCGGTGTATTCAACCACAAGGTCTTTTACCTCAAGAAGATTCTCTCTTCTGTTTTTTTCCTGCATTACCTACCCTCCTTAATCCTTAAGCTTTGGATCCAAAGCGTCTCTCAGGCCATCTCCCAAAAGATTCAGTGAAAGGACCGCAAGCATAATGGTTATACCAGGGAAAATTACCAGGTGCGGATAGTTTCTGATATAACTGCGTCCAGCAGACAGCATTGCACCCCATTCAGGGGTGGGAGGCTGAACTCCCAGACCGATAAAGCTGAGGGACGCTGCAACCAGAATCGCGCTTGCAATTCCCATAGTTGCTGAAACGATCAGGGGGGCGATAGCATTGGGAAGAACATGACGGGAAATTATTCTGAAATTACTGGCATTTATTGAGGTCGCGGCTTCGAGATATTCCATCTTCCTTACATTCAGCACAGATGCTCTGGTCATGCGTGCAAAGCCTGGTATCAGTCCGATCGCCAGAGCCAGAATGCAGTTTGAAAAGCCTGGCCCTAAAACCGCACATACCGCGATAGACATGATAAGGCCGGGTATTGCCTGAAAAATATCCAGAACACGCATGATGATGATATCAAACCAGCCGCCGAAGTATCCTGCGATAGACCCTATTGTCATACCACCCAGCAGCGCAACGCTTATTGAAATGATACCTATCCTGAGAGAGTATCTGCCGCCATACATAAGCCTGCTCAATATATCTCTTCCTAAGTCGTCTGTTCCACAGGGGTGTTCCCAACTGGGCTTAGCAAATGCGTTTCTGATATCGGCCGCGTCATACTTATATGGAGACAGCAACAGAGCAAATATGGCAAGCAAAACCATAATAACTATTATTACCAAGCCAAGAACTGCAAGTTTATTTTTTAGCAGCCGTCGCACAGTTATGTTGAACAAGCTTTCCTTGCTTTTTTTCTTCTTTCGATTCACTTAACCTTCTCCTTCTATCTGAGCATTCCGAAACACTTTGTCGCTTATAATCATAAAAATCAGGAACTGTACTGGCTCTTTATGCGTGGGTCAACGTACGCGTAAACCAGGTCCACTAACATCATCACAATTCCGAACACAATAGAAAGGAAAATGACCGATCCCTGAATTGCGGGATAATCCCGATTGCTTATCGCTGTACACATGTATGTGCCGAGTCCCGGTATGGAAAATACAGTTTCTATAACCAGAGCTCCACCGAGCATTAGCCCAAATGAGGTTCCGGCTTCAGTGATAATGGGGATTAACGCGTTTCTGAGCGCATGGCGATATATTACCTTTCTCTCTGACTGGCCCTTTGCACGAGCAGTAATAATATAATCAGACCTGATGACTTCCAGCATGCTGGATCTGGTCTGCCTCGCTGTAGTAGCCATGCCTCCTAGACAACAAGCAACGCATGGCATGATGTAATTCTGGATATGTCCAATCCCACTTGGCGGAAGTATACCCAGTTTAAGTGAAAATAGCAGCACCAGCATCAATGCCACCCAAAATCCGGGCATCGACACGCCGACCAGAGCAGCCACCATACAGAAGTGATCTTTCCAACTGTATTGATTAACAGCACTGGTAATCCCCAACGGTATACCAAATGAGATGGACAGCAAAACACTGAAGAATGCGATAATACAGGTCCTTGGGAATCTGCTGAAAATTGCTTCGGACACGCTAGAATTGTTCAGGTATGAACGTCCGAAATCCAACTTGAAGAACACATTCTTCATGTATTCTCCGAGATTATGTAGATACCCATCGTTAAGGCGGAGTTCTTCCCTCTTGGCTTCCAACTGTTCTTCTGACGCATTGCCGCCGAGAATTATAACGGCCGGGTCGCCTGGCGTAAAATACATAAGGGTAAATATTAGGATTGTTACGCCAAGTACTACCGGTATCAACATAAGCAGGCGCTTGATTATATATTTGATCAAAAGAATTCCTCCGATCTTGTACGAGTTGGCTCAAATCGGTCAAAATACAAAAGCCTGCTGGAATTTTCCCCAACTCTGTTTATAAAGAGAATGAATAATTCCAGCAGACTGGCAATAAATTATTTACTTCTGGTTATAAACGCAGGCGCCAGGCATGAGCATATTCATCGGTGTCAGAACGACTTCGGAAATGTTGTTGCTGACAACAAAGTTGTCATAGCCATACATCAGGCCGTATCCGATTGCGATATCCTTCAGATATGAGTGGAATGCATTCACATTCTCTGCGTTGTGCGTATCAGTGTTGAGACAGGTCTCAAGCAGGGCCTGGAGCTGCTCATCTGCCGTAAAGGTCTGGGTCTTACCGCCGAACAGGCGTGCATCAAAGTTGTACTTCCAGCAGTTGGCCAGATAGTCGCCGGATCCCTTGGTCTGCATGCTGATGTCCCACTGAGTGTCATCAAAACGGTAGGTGTTGAAGAGGGTTCCATCGTAAACGAGAATCTCGCAGTTAATACCGGCATCAGAAAGATAGGACTGAATAAGCTCGCAAGTCCTCGTATACTTGTCTCCGGGGACACACATCAGGCGAAGCGTCTCTCCGTTATAGGAAGAGTTGGCCAGGTATTCTTTTGCCTTTTCCACATCGTATTCGTAGTAATCCTCGTTCTCCCAAGATTTCTGATAATCACTGTAGTTGCCACTACCGTATGTCTTACATACAGCACCGTTGCCTTCAAAAACGCTGATGAGGATAGCCTCGGTATCAATGGCATAGCAGATGGCCTTACGCAGATTTATATCCTGGCAGGGACTCTTCTCACTACAGTTGTACTGAAGAATCTCCGCCAAAGCTGCGGGTCTGGAAATGACCTGGAAAGCATCGTTGTTATCAAAGAGATAAAGGTCGGATTGGGAAACATTGTTGGAGAAATCGATAACGCCGGTCTCCAGCGCTATGGGGAACTGCGCGCTCTCGGTAATAACTTTGTATTCGATTTCATCGCAGTTCTGCTTGCCGTACAAATTCTGGGGATTTTCACCCTGCCAGTAATTCTCGTTCTTTACAAGAATTGCTCCAGAACCGGGTGTGAAGGATTTGAGGACATAGGGGCCAGTGCCGATGGGTTTCATTGCGAATCCGTCGGGATCTGCTTCGTAGGCTTTCTGAGAGACGATGTAGATAAAGGTAGTCGTATTGAGGAAGCCGCCAATCTCTGTACTGTTAAGGGTCAGATCTACGGTATAATCGTCAACCTTTGCAATTCCAGCATAGCTTGTCAGATATGTAGCACAGTTGCCCTGAGCCGCTGCAGTCTCAAAACTGAATACAACGTCATCTGCTGTAATGTGATTGCCTGCGGAATCATAAATATTTTCATGGATCTTGACTCTGTAAGTGTAAGGGTCGATTTGCTCATAACCCTCCGCAAGGCAAGGAATCGGCTCCCCGCCAAAGGTCTCAAGTGAAAACAGCGCTTCGTACAGCTCGATTTGAATCGCAATTCTACCGTTAACACCTGTGCCAAGCCACGGGCCGAATGCACCGGGATCACCGTCGATGCCAACATTGACCTTGATGTATGCATCTTCAACAGGTGCATCCGTCTGTGCAGGCTTTTCCCCAGCGGGCTCTGCGGTCTGTCCGCATCCAGCGAGGCACCCACCAACGAGGAGCAAGGCCAGGATAATTGCTGTGAGTCTCTTTTTCATGTTCATTCTCCTTTTTGTTTATTTTAAATTTGGGGGACACAATTAAGTATTTTCTGCTTTAGGAAGGCTTATCCGTATCTGAATCTGATCACATTCCAACTGTGTTTTTCAAGAAGTGTATTATCGGATATCTCTCGTTCGTGAGGAGTAACGGTATCAGGGGAATCAGCGGTATTGCAGGCTTTGAGGTCATCACAGTTCAGGGCAATGTGCTGAATTTTATTCAACTCTCCGAAGCCGTTGACCTCGATTTCTACTTCGATATCTTCTTCCAGAGAACGATTTACTGCGAGGACAACAATCTCGTGGGAAATATCATTATCGATCACTATGCTTTCCACATAGGGCGTCATGCCATACCTGTGAGCATCGTACTTTTCACAATCGACCTTCGTCATAAGGCTGGTGCCTTGGGCCAGTGCGGATGCATGCATCAGTGGATAAAAAATGGTTTGTGCCCAAGCACGTCCACCAGTTTCGGTCATGATGGGAGCGATTACATTTACTAGCTGAGCCAGACAGGCAATCTTTACTCGGTCGCAGTGCCTAAGCAATGTAATCAACAGACATCCTACTACCAGTGCATCCTCAAAATTATAGATGTCCTCAAGTTGTCGCGGGGCCTGCGTCCATTTCTCAATCGTCCTGTCATGCTCCTCAGAATGAAACCATACGTTCCATTCATCAAAAGAGAGGTACATGGTTTTATCGGAGTGTTTGCGGTTCTTTATCACATCACAAATAGCTGCAACCACGGAAATAAACTCATCCATATCCTTGGAGCAAGCGAGAAACTCCCCGGTATCATCGTTTCTATTCCCGTAATAGCTATGCAGAGAGAGGTAATCAACATAGTCATATGTGTGCTCAAGCACAATTTCTTCCCATCTGCCGAAGGTAGCCATGTTACTGTTGGAGCTCCCACAAGCGATAAGCTTCACATCGGGATCTACCCATTTCATGACCTTTGCGGTTTCAGCCGCGTTTCTGCCATATTCATCAGCCGTCTTGCTGCTAATCTGCCAAGGACCATCCATCTCGTTTCCAAGGCACCAGTATTTTACAGAAAATGGCTCTTCATATCCGTGATTTCTCCGCATGTCACTATACTTAGTACCACCCGGGAAATTACAATATTCAATCAAGTTGCGGGCATCTTCAACGCCCCTTGTCCCAAGATTAACCGCAAGCATAAGCTCGGCGTTAACTTTTTTTGTCCAATCATGGAATTCACACACACCAACAAGATTTGGCTCGATTGCGGACCATGCAAGCTCAAGTCTTTTGGGGCGATCTTCCACTTTTCCAACGCCGTCTTCCCAATTGTAACCAGAAACAAAGTTGCCACCCGGATATCTCACTATGGGGATGTTAAGTCGTTTTACAAGCTCGATAACATCGCCTCGGAAACCGCCCTCGACAGCGGTATCGTGGCCTGGTTCATATATCCCGCCATACACGGCTCTGCCAAGGTGTTCGACAAAGGATCCGTAGATTTTCTTGTCTATTTCTGCAATTTCAAATCTTTTGTCTGCAAAAATTTTCGCTTTCACATTCTACCCCCTGCAAATAAGCTCTTACAATTAATTGCGATTTTAAAGACCTTATCGTTTACATTAACGATAATATCCTTAATTTTATTTGAAGTCAAGACGTGAATATTTTTTTGTCGTTCCCTACAAAATGCATATTTAATATTTGTGCAATAATCCAGTTTTATTTTGCAATATTGTATTTCAAAGGGCTGTCCGTTATTATAGCCTTAAATATAATGAAAAAAGTAATGTCCCAAAAAATGCATTGTTCTATCGCCAACATATAGAATAAGACTTTCATGCAATGTTGTTAGCGCCGGGCAGAATTAGCCATTCCGGGCCGGGCGGAAATCGCCAATAGGGGCCGGGAGAAAACAGCCAATCATAATTTCATGAAATCCTTTACACTGGGAGAGTAGCCAGCTCTCGGTGAAAGGAGGCATCATGAAAAAACCTAATTTTGCAGCCATGAATCCAGCTGTGGCGAAGGCCATAGAACAGATGATGGTTGAACAGGGAGAGAAGTTCTCTCTGGAGAAAATCAACCTTGCAGACCTTGGCCGCCGCACCGGAATTTCTCGTGCCAAGCTGCGCCGCATGAAAGAGCACGACTTTGAGGATGTCCAACACGCGCTGAAAGGACGCAAGGCCACGACCACGCTCCTGAGCGGCTACACCGGCATTCTTGACGGATTGCTCAAAGGTGGCGTTGTGAACTCTGTCGTTTGTCTTTCCAAACTCCGTGAAAGTGGGTTCACTGGCGGGAAAAGCATCGTTAAGGAGTACATTGCAAACCACCAGCACCTTGTTCCGGCTCCTCGGCATGCGGTTGAGCCGCAGGGGAACCGTGGACGCCGGTATTTTACCGGTCCCGGAGAAGCATTTCATACCAATTCTTAATAAAGCGGTAGAATAGCTTGCGATGATATGATATACTATAACTGGGTGATGAAAATGGCTTCCAGATATAAATTCAGCGAAGAAGAAATCAAAAAATCAAAAAAATAGAGCAAGCTTGCAAGAATAACAAGGACAAGCGCGCCGAGGCGAGACTGAAGGCATTGGAACTGCGTGCAAAAGGCGCCAATGCTAAGGAAGTATCAAGAGCAACAGGGTTTCATGCCAGTTCAGTAACACGACTGGTTGCGAAATACAGAGATCACGGTCTTGAAGCGATTTCCGGCAATCACTACGGTGGAAACCACCGCAATATGAGCATAGCGGAGGAAGCAGCCATTCTGGCACCTTTTCAGGAACGCGCTGAAAGAGGGGAATTGGTTGAGGTCAGTGAGATTGCAAGGGCATATCAGGCAGCAGTAGACCATCCGGTCAGCAAAGGACAAATTTACTTTGTGCTGCATCGGCATGGATGGCGGAAGATCATGCCTCGGAGCAGGCATCCCAAAAAGGCTAGCGAAGAAGAAATCGCGGCCTCAAAAAAATTAACACTACGATAAATGAGCTTAAAGTTATCCACAGGGGCAAGGACATTCGGCTTATGTTTCAGGATGAAGCTGGGTTTGGTCGGATCAACAAGCCGAAATACTGCTGGTGCGGGAACGGTATCCGTCCCAGTGTGCCCTGCCATCATATCCGTGAGTACCGCTATGCCTATGGTGCGGTGGAGCCGCTGACAGGCGATGGGTACTTTCTCGTCCTGCCCTATTGCAATACTGTCTGCATGAATATCTTTTTGAAGCAACTGTCTGAAAAATACGCTGATGATATTATTTTGCTTTGCTGTGATGGTGCGGCATGGCACAGATCCGCCGGTCTGGAGCTGCCTGACAATATTGTTCTGTTTCACATTCCACCGTACACACCGGAAATGAATCCGATAGAACAGATTTGGAAGGAAATCCGGAAGCGCGGCTTCCGCAACGAAATCTTTGCTACCTTGGAGAAGGTGGTTGACCGTTTGTGTGACACCATCTGTTCCTTGAATCATGAAATCATTTCAAGCATCACCGGCAGAGAGTGGATAATCAAACTGTTTAATTAAGAAATAGTATCAGATGGACTGGGGCTTCACGAGGGTACAGGCTTATGACGGAAGCGAGTATAACGCTGCCTGCTTCGCTATGATTTGCCACCACTGCGGGCAGCGGTACATGGAGTTCTTTCCCAACGCAAAGCAGGAGAACCTGTTCATTGGAATGGTTCACGCTTTCCGCTATATGGGCGTTCCCCAACATGTCCTTACGGACAACATGAAGAACGTGGTCATCCGGCGCAGCCAGGACGGCAAACCCGTCTGGCAGAAGGATTACGAGCAGTTCATGAAGACCGTGGGATTCCAGACGAAACTCTGCAAGCCCCGCCATCCCTTTACGAAGGGCAAGGTAGAGCGCCTAGTGCGGTTCGTGAAGGAAAACTTTCTTGTCGGGCGCGTGTTCTGGAATGTGACCGATTTGAACGTTGCTGCCTTGGATTGGTGCAATGAACAGAACACCGCATACCACAGGGGGCTTGGGATTCCCCAGGATACGCACACGGCGCACTGCGCCAATGTGGTATCCGTGCTGGATGACAGCTATGAGATGCTGTTTTACCTATGCCCGGAGCGCCGGATTTCCTTTGACGGATTTGTGAGCTATGAGGGGCGGCGCTTTGGCGTTCCCTATACCTACCAGGGCAAGACCGCCCGTGTGCTGCGCGACGGCGATACCCTGCATATCTACTCCTCTGATATGAGCTTTCTTCTGGCCACGCACGATGTGACCTGGGCACGGAGGGACAGCTTTTGTGAAAACCAGTATGCTCTGCCTGAACAGCCGGAAGAGTTTCCCTCTATGCCGGTAAAGGCGGTGATTAAGCAGCTTTCAGAGCCGCCCCGTGACCTCTCTTTTGAGAAGCTTAACTTCAGCAAGGAGGATGACTGGGATGAGTGAAACTCTGTTTAACGCCGTCTCCACTTGCAGCAAAGAGCTGATGAAGTTTGGACTTACGGTGGAGGAATTTGCTGCGCTGGCGCAGAAGAACAATATGTCCGACGCAGAGGTCCTTGCAGTGACCAAGGTTTTTGAATATCTGAAGGCAAAGAAAGACCGTTCCACGGTGGACTTCTTACTGCGCACGAGCCGCCTGCCGCTGAAAGTTCCCAAAACCTTTGACAACTTCGACTTCAACCGTGTTACAGGGAAGAATGTTGACAAACTGCGCAGCCTCTCTACGCTATCTGCCCTCTATGCCCACAAAAACCTTGCCTTTATTGGAAAACCGGGAACCGGCAAAACCCATTTGGCACAGGCTTTTGGCCGTGCCTGTTGTGAGCATGGCATGAAGGCATACTTCATTAAGATGTCCGAGCTGCGTGACCGGATGACGGATGCCCGACGGGCTGGCCGTGAGAGCACGCTCCTTGCATCCCTTGTCCGGCCTTCCTGTCTTATTATTGATGAAGTGGGACACTGCGAATTTGACAAGGAGAATACGCGGCTGTTCTTTGACATGGTGGACCGCCGTTACCAGAAGGACGGTTATTACAACATGGTCTTCACCAGCAACCGCGATCCTGCGCAGTGGCAGGAAAATTTCTGTGAGAACGACTCGCTCCTGTGTGCTCTTGACCGCATCTTTGATGATGCGATTGTCTTTGCAATTAAGGGCGAGAGCTTCCGTGGCCGCCGTCTTGAGACAGTCTCCCTGCGCACGACCGCAGCAGCTTCTGCCAACGGACCGAGGAACGACACCTAAAACCTACATCCAGACCGGGGCTGGCTACACCATTTCGGTACGGATTGGCTATTTTCGTCCGGCCGAAATTGGCGTTTTTCGCCCGGCTCAAAATGGCGTTTTTCGCCCGGCGCTAACAATGTAAATTATTCACGATAAACTTATGGGGTGGTTTGCTTGAAGACAACTTTAAAAGATATAGCTAGAGAACTCAATCTCTCCGTTAATACAGTTTCTCGCGGTTTGCGTGATATGTCAGATGTAGGTAAGGAAACAAAAATCTTAATTAAAGAAACAGCGGAAAAATTAGGTTATAGAAAAAACCTTGTTGCAAGCAATTTGCGTACTAGCCGGTCTTATATTATGGGTGTTGTAGTGACGGACTATAGCAACCCTGCTATGAGTGCAATAATTAATGGTGTGGAATCAATGGGCAAAACCAAAGGTTATACGATAATGACAGGCTCAAGCTATGAGAATGCTGTAGACGAAGACAATGTTATCGGCAGTATGATCGACCATGGAGTAGACGGGATCATACTCATTCCCAGCCTCACAAACAACCGCATTATCGAGAAATTAAAAAACGCAAACATCCCGTTTGTTCTGGCCGTAAGAAGTTTTGAAACCCCTCCTTGCAATTATAATTACATTATATGCGATGACGTTTATGGGGCAGAAATCGTGGCCGAAAGGTTATATTCCTGCGGGCACAGAAAATTCATGTATCTTTCTGGCTTAAGCTATATATCGTCCGCAAAACAGCGATACTCTGGCTTTGCAAACAGATTACAGGCCCTTGGCATACCTCTGGAGAACATACAGCGTCTTCAGTGCGACGGAAGCCGTATAGATGCATATCGAACCACCAGTAGATGGCTGGCGGACTTTAAGGATAAAAGAGAGATTACTGCTACTGCAATATTTGCATTCTCAGACTATGTTGCGTGCGGAGTATACATGGCCCTTAAAGAGCATGGTTACCAAATCCCACAGGACATCTCTGTCGTTGGATACGATAATAATGAGTTTTCTTCTATTATCGAACCGTCTCTATGCACTGTAGACAACCATTTTTACGATATCGGGAGACGAGCAGCGCAGAGACTATCAGAGCTAATTAACAATGAAACCGAGAACACAGAAAGTAAAATTCAGCATATCATAACTACCCCAGAGCTGGTATGGAGGGATTCCGTTTCCCAAACCGACAAGGGGAAAAGATAATGACCCCTTCCGTTATTTCAAAAGGTATTATTGAGCTGACACCGGCACAATGGCAGGAGCTTTTAACCGATTTCATTCAGAACAGCTTTGTTGCCGAAGGGATGTGCGCTGATGTGGCAATCCACGATCCGCACCCGCCCGGTCATAATCCTCACGCTCACATTATGCTGACGGTGCGCCCGTTGGATGAACAAGGCAACTGGCAGTACAAGATCGAGAAAGAATATCTCTGTGTCAGAAACGGTGAGGAACGGGGCTTTACCGCTGCTGAGTTCAAGGCGGCACAGGCTGACGGATGGGAGAAGCAGCACCCTTACAAGGTTGGACGAAAGAAAGTGTATATGGCGCCATCCGAAGCTGAGAAGCACGGATATGAACGAGCCAACAAGCACCCGAAAAGCACCAAGTTCGGCAGACAGAATCCCATAGCCGAGCGTTGGAACAGCGAGGAACAGCTTGTGGAGTGGCGCAAAGCGTGGGCAGACGTGACCAACCGCTATTTGGAGCAATATGGTCACGACGAACGTATCGACCACCGCAGCCACGCAGACCGAGGACTGACCGAGCAGCCCACCATTCACGAGGGTGTGGTTGCCCGTGCGTTGGAAAAGAAAGGCATTATCTCTGACCGCTGTGAAATCAATCGTCAGATCAAGGCAGATAACGCTTTGCTTCGTGAACTGAAAGCAACAGTCAAGAAGCTGATGCAGGCGGCAAAAAATACGGTTCCTGTCATAGCTGAGGCAATGGAAAAGATACGCAGCAGTATGCTGATTTTCAGTTATCAGCTCCGTCATATCGGTGTTGGCAAGCGCAATAATACATTATAATTAGCATAGATACAAATGCAACAGGAGCAGATGATGGGGAAGAACAACAAGAAATGTCCTCGCTGCGGGCATAAAATGAAGCAGCAGTTTATTGGCTTGCAGCATTGCTCCTGCGGCATGAGTTGGAAGGGTGGGATCGGCTTTTTTGAGCGCACGCCGGACATGGTATTCTGTCTGCGCCGACAAAAGGGCTCCGCAAAGCAGAAGATCTGCATTGAAACACGACAGAACGACAATATAATATCTAAAGCATAATTACGGGAGCGTCAGAGAGATCTGGCGCTCCTGTTTCTTTCGGAGGTATCATGACAAATTTCTTTCTGGAAGAACTGAGAAAGATCTATGGAGATGGGCGCGTGATCCATGATCCGCAATTCGTTGGCGAATGCTGCTACGGCAGTCTTGGCGATCTGCGGGTCAAAGCGCGGTTTACAAAAGATATCGTTGCGAATCAGTATCCATACCTGACAGTTTCCATCCTGAATCCTACGAAAGGCGAAATTGACAGTGTTCGGATGAAAATTGGGGACGTCATCAGCAGAAGCTGCCGCAGCACGAATCCGAATCTTCGCAATACGGAACCGCACATCTGGGTCGACGGGAAAACGCCGCAGTGGTATGCCTGCTGCCCCGGTTCGCGTGATTATACGTTGTTGGCAAACGCGACTGCGGAATATCTCAGCGTTTTTGAACTGACGCACGAACGGGTACAGAATCGACAACATACTCAAAAAATGAAGGGAGCGGATGCCCATGAGCGATAAGCCCAGATGGGAGATCATCCACGGTGACAGCCTTACGGTGCTGGAGAGTTTTCCTCCCGGCACGTTCGACGCTGTCATCACCGACCCGCCGTATGCGTCCGGTGGTCGCACACAGGCGGAGAAATCCAAAGCCACCGCAAAGAAATATTCCAGCATGGGCGGCAACGCGCCGCCTGATTTTGACGGCGACGCCAAGGATCAGCGATCATGGACCCGCTGGGCAGCGGAGTGGCTGTATCTTGCAAGACGTGCAGCCAAGCCCGGTGCGCCGGTCTGTATGTTCATTGACTGGCGGCAGCTTCCATGTGCCAGCGATGCGCTCCAGTGGGCAGGCTGGATCTGGCGCGGCATTGCTGTTTGGGACAAGGGAAACTCCCGTCCGCAGAAGGGGCGTTTCCGGCAACAGGCAGAATATATCGTTTGGGGCTCGAATGGTGATATGCCGGTCAGCCGCCCTGTGCCGTGTTTGCCGGGTGTATTCAAATACGGCAATCCGCAGAACCGCATCCACCTGACCGAGAAGCCGTTGCAGCTCATGCAGGACCTTGTCAAGATCACGGAACCGGGCGGTCATATCTTGGACCCCTTTGCAGGCTCTGGTACAACGGTTCTGGCTGCGGTCAAAGAGGGTTACGATGCAACCGGCATCGAGGTCACGGATGTGTACGCGGATCTTGCCAGAAAGCGGCTGGAAGCAGAGCTGAATGCTGCGTAGCGACTATTGTAGCGACTACGAACGGCAAAAATCAGTAATTTTGAATTTCATAGCGACTATTGTAGCGACTAAAAAGAAAACCAAAATGCAAACCAAGGAACTGTTTGCATTTTGGAAAGGAGGAGCGACGAAGCGGATGAGAGATGACTTTTTGATGCGCAGCATAAAAAGTCGTCGCGAAGCAGCGCAGTCCGCGACGACGCGCGCAAGCATAGCATTTTGGTACCAAAATGCGGCTTGCAGGGAGAACCCTGACCCCAATGCCGCCTGTGGGCGGAGGACTAACGGCTGAACTACGGCACAAGTCAGAAACGCACATCGGCGCAGCCATTTGCTCCGCGGCGTGGGGCGCGTCGCGCCGACGTGTGCGGTTTTATGGGCTGACCGCGTATCCGTGCAGGTCTGCGCGGCACAAACGCCGCGTCCGCCCACCGTGGCGGCGTGAAGAAAACTAGGATGAAAACTTCGATTTGGTAATTCTTCTCGGCTATTCAAAACAAATTTTGATCCCCAGGATGGGGGAGCAGTGTGAGGAACAAAAATGCGCCTGACAGGAAATTGGACTTGCTATTCGGCTGTGCTTGTGGTAATCGTGTGTGCTGATAAAATGAGAAGGAGGTAAACACGATGCCGAAACGACGAGCCAACGGTGAAGGGAATATTCGCAAGCGAAAAGACGGGCGCTGGGAAGGCCGATACACCGCTGGATACGATGCAAACGGAAAAGCCATTACGAAAAACGTGCTTGGCAGAACACAGGCAGAAGTCAAAGATAAACTACGGGCCGCGATTGAGGACAGCAAGAAGCTCGATCCGGTGAAGGCTGGCAGCTATACGCTCGAACAGTGGCTGAAGCTGTGGTACACCGTTTACGTCGAACCGCAGGTGCGATACTCGACCAAGGAATTTTACCACAACGCCATCGATCACCACATCATTCCGAAACTTGGAGGCGTTAAACTGGAAAAGCTGACGATGCTGCAAATCCAACAGTTTTACAACGAGCTGCTCAAGAGCGGTCGCGTGCAGAAGAAAAACCAGCCGGAGCTGAAAGAACACGGTCTGAGTCCCCGCATGGTGCAATGCGTTCATGTGGTGCTGAATAAGGCGTTGGAACATGCAGTGGAGGAAAAATTGATCCTTGCGAACCCGGCGAAGAGATGTAAAATCCCGAAAAACACTCGCAAGGAAATGAACATCCTGCCCGAAGCATTGATCGGCCCATATTTGAGTGTAGCGAAAGAGCATGGCATTCTCGCGCCGATGTATCTGGAACTGACCACAGGCTTACGGCGCGGGGAGCTGCTGGCCTTACGCTGGGAGGACTTAGATGTGCAGAATCGTACACTCTCGATCAACAAAAGCGTAGCGCGGCAGAATGGAAAGCTGGTCATCAGCACACCAAAAACACCAAATTCCATCCGAACGGTTCTTCTCCCAGAGGACACAGTGAAACTTCTTGTGGAAGAACACGCAAGACATCCAGCAAATCCGTATTTGTTCCCATCTCCACGCACAGGCGAGACGTGGGACCCGGATGGATTTCGCAGGCTGCACGACAGAATCATCAAAGAAATCGGTGCAGAACACGTTCGTTTTCATGACATGCGACACACATTTGCAACGTTATCGCTGAAAAGCGGCGTGGATGTGCGGACACTATCGGAAACGCTGGGACATTTCAGCGCAGGATTCACGCTCAGCACCTACGTCCACTCGACGCCGGGCATGAAACAGAGCGCGGCGGACGCGATCGGAAACACCATCCGAAACGCGATCTGAGCTAAAATCAAAGCGGCGGCTGCAAGCTGCAGCCGCCGTTAAAATATTCGGAAAACGATTGGAGAATGGTATATTCGTGCTGTTTTGTCAAATAAATCTCAATAAATCCACCGCGTTTAAGCGCCCGTTTGGGTCAAATCTGGGTCAGGTCGCATGAAGGAAGAAATGCGGCCGATTATTTGCGCTAGAAAGTAAAGAAAAAGTCCTGAAATCATGAGATTTCAGGACTTTTCTGGTGGAGATAAGCGGGATCGAACCGCTGACCTCATGACTGCCAGTCATGCGCTCTCCCAGCTGAGCTATACCCCCATCGGCGGAGTTATTCTATCAGATCTTTTCGGAAAATGCAAGTACTTTTTTCTGAAATCCGAAATTTTTTTGGGCGGGGCGGTCATACGCGGTCGGTCGTTTCGAGCAGCTGGAGGATGCGGGCGTCGGCGGAAAACAGGGTATAGAGATCTGCTTCGGCGCTTCCAGAGCAGATGAGCAGATGTGCGGTTTCGGAGGCGGCAGCGTCGGCAGCGGAAACAGGAGAAGCCGGCTTGTGGAACACGCAATAACCGTCCGGGGCCTGCGCGTCGGCGGGCAGAAGGGCAAGCAGCGTCTTCTGGCAGGTGAGGGCGCAGAGCGCGTCGTTCGCGCGCGCAAGCGCGTCAGGGAGGTCTTCCGCGCCGTCTTCGGCGGTAACGCCGAGGGCATGGCCTGCGGCAAGCAGCTCAAAGACCAGCGGCGGATCGGAGAGAATTTCCGCTTCCGTCAGGAAGAATGTCCCGCGCAGCTTGTAGGTTTCCAGCGCAGCCATGCTGCCGCGCATCGTCTCGCTGCCGGTAAAGGCAAGATAGACGGTCGCGGGCTTTTTTTCTGCGGCAGGCTGCTCCTGCGTGCCCTGCGCGCCGCCGTTGGGGCGGTCGGCGGGCTTTTCCTGGGACTGCGAGCCGCTCTGGTTCTGCCGGACGCGGTAGGCGATCAGATTTTCGGCCTTTTCGATGAACAGCGAATCGTCGTAGACCTCGCTGCCGTCGGTAAAGCGCAGGACCTGATAGCCGTCTGCAGATTCAAGCATCGTGGTCTTAAGGCCGAAGTGCGAGGCGCAGAAGGTAAGTGGCAGATAGAGATTGCCGCCGCGGTACAGCACGTTTGCGGACGAGACGCTGCCGCTCTCGTCGCTGACGGTCCCGGCGGCCAGATCAAAGAGCATCTGCCGTCCGCGGCTGAGCAGAACGTAGGTCTGCTTGACCTGATTATACGACGGCGTAACGCCGCACGGCTGACTGTCGAAGACCTGATAGGGCACATAAAGCGTGCCGCCGGAGTAGGTCGGGAAGACGCTCAGCGTCAGGGGGATGGTGTCGTTGACGGCGACGAAGAACAGCTCGCCCTCGGCCAGCGCAGGCGTGCACAGGCACACGGTCAGCACAAGACACAAAAGAAAACAGACCCATCTGCGCAGCTTCATGGTTTCGCCGCCTTTCTTCCTGAGATTCCTACACAGTATACCATAAATCGCGGATAAGAGCAAGGATTTCAGTTGCCCTGTAAAAAAGAGTATGATATACTAATCAGAAAAAGAGCTGCGGGAGGGACGCGCCATGGAACGGATCGTAAAGGAGAATTATTATCTGGACATTGCCGAGACGGTGCTCGAGCGCTCGACGTGCCTGCGCCGGCAATACGGCGCGATCATCGTCCGCAACGACGAGATCGTCGCAACGGGGTATAACGGCGCGCCGCGCGGGCGGAAAAACTGCTCCGATCTCGGCTACTGCGTGCGCGAGCAGATGCGCGTGCCGCGCGGCGAGCGCTATGAGCTGTGCCGCAGCGTCCATGCCGAGGCGAACGCGATCATCTCCGCCTCCCGCAACGAGTGCATCGGGGGCGACATTTATCTCGTCGGCCACGACGCGAAAACGGGCCAGATCCTGTCCGACGCGACCTCCTGCTCGATGTGCAGGCGCATGATCATCAACGCAGGACTGCGGCGCGTGGTCATCCGCAATACGGAAACGGATTTCACGGTCGTGCGGGTGCAGGACTGGATCGATCAGGACGACACATTGGAAGTATAAGTATGAGACTTGGAACTCTGGAAATCGCGGGCGATCTGGTGCTCGCGCCGATGGCCGGCGTGACGGATCTGGCGTTCCGCACGGTCTGCGCAGAATTGGGCGCGGCAGTGACGGTGACGGAAATGGTCTCGTCCCGGGCGCTGATCTATCAGGATAAAAAGAGCAGAAGCCTGCTGCATAAAACGCCCATCGGTGTCTGCGGCGCGCAGATCTTCGGCAATGACCCTTCTGTCATGGCCGACGGCGCGGCGCTGGCGCTGGAGGCGTCCGGCGCGGATTTTATCGACATCAACATGGGCTGCCCCATGCCGAAGATCGCGAACAACGGCGACGGGAGCGCCCTGATGAAGAACCCGGAAAAGGCGGCGCGGATCGTCGAGGCCGTTGTGAGGGCCGTGCCGGTTCCGGTCACGGTCAAGATGCGCAAGGGCTGGGACAAGGGCTCGTGCAACGCGCCGGAGCTGGCCGCAATGCTGGAGCAGGCGGGCGCGTCGGCGATCGCCGTCCACGGGCGGACGAAGACGATGCTCTATTCCGGCGTCGCCGACTGGGACTGCATCCGCGCGGTCAGGGAGGCCGTGAAGATCCCCGTGATCGCCAACGGCGATATTTTCACGGCGGAGGATGCGGTGAAGTGCAAGGCGCGCACGGGCGCGGATATGCTCATGCTGGGCCGGACGACGTTCGGCGACCCGTGGGTATTTCGGCAGGCGCAGGCCGCGCTGCGCGGCGAGGCTGTGCCGGAAACGCCGCCGCTGTGCGGCCGGGTCGATACAGCCCTGCGGCAGTTCCGCCTTGCGGCGCAGGACAAGGGCGAGCACATCGCCTGTCTGGAGGCGCGGAAGCACTTTGCGTGGTATCTGCGCGGCGTGGCGCACAGCGGCTATTATAAGGAAAAAATTTCGTCGATCTCGACGATGGACGAGATCGAACGGATCGCAGACGGGATCAAGAGAGATTTGAGGTGAAGCCCTTGCAGGACGACAGTCTGATCCGCAGAGCGGCCGCGCAGGACGCAGCCGCATTTGAACAGCTGATGCTGCTGCATCAGAAGCCGGTCTACAATATCTGTTACCGCATGGCGGGAAATGCCGAGGACGCGCTCGATCTGTCACAGGAGGTGTTTTTGAAGCTGTGGCGGATGCTGGCGCAGTATCAGTTTGACGCGGCGTTTTCCACCTGGCTCTACCGGCTGACGCAGAACGTCTGCATTGACTTTCTGCGCAAACAGAAGCGGCAGCAGCACGTTTCGCTCACATTTTCCGACGGCGAGGACGAGGGGAAGGAGCTGTCGGTCCCCGACCCCGCGCCGCTGCCGGAGGAGCGCGTGATCTTCAACGAAAAGCAGGAGGCCATCCGGAACGCGATGAACGCGCTGCCGGTCGATTTCCGCGAAATTCTGGAGCTTCGCGTGGTGCGTCAGCTGCCGTATGAGCAGATCGCGCAGATCATGGAGCTTCCGGTCGGGACGGTCAAGTCGCGTCTGGCGCGTGCGCGGCTCCAATTGAAAAAAAGATTGGACGCCGGGAACTTTTTTGAAACCGACGCGTCTAAACGATCGGAATAAACAGGAGGTGGGCGAGCCATGAACTGTGAAAACGCGCTGGAGCTCATGAACCGGGAGCTGAACGAGGCGCTGACGCCGGAGGAAGCGGCAGCGCTGCAGGCCCATCTGGACGCCTGTCCGGACTGCCGGGAAACACGGCGGCAGCTGCACGAGCTGGACGCGCTGCTGCAGAAAAGCGAGCTGGAGCCGCCCGCGGCGCTGCACGACGGCGTGATGCAGGCGATCCGGCAGGAGAAAAAGCAGAGGTCGCGCCGCGCCTGGGTTCCCGCCGCGGCCATCGCGGCGGCAGCCGCGCTCGTGCTGCTGGCAGGACGGGCGCGGCTCATTGCGCTGCCCGGGTTTGAGAAGGACAGTATCGTGACGGTCAATGTCGGCTCGGCAGTCGAGCAGATCTTCACGCAGACCGGCGCAGAAGCGCCGGACGAGGCCGCCGCACAGCAGGCGGCGGAGCTTTCCGCCGAGACAGGGCTGGATGTGCTGCTGGTGTGGAACAGCGGTGTTCCTTCCGAGCTGGAGACAATGCCGTATGAACTGACGGAGAACGGTGCGCGGCTGTACCGCGTGACCGGCCAGCTGGCGCAGACGATCCTGGACGGATACATCGCGGCGGCCTACTCCCCCGACGACGTATTCTCCGATCTGCCCGAAAAGCAGGCCGCATGCGTGCTGGTGCTGCCGTAACGCTGCGCCAAAAGCAGAGGCGTGCAGGGGCGTGCGGATTCACTGCATCTTCTTCAAAAAATATCGCCTCCCCTTGCGCGGCAAGGGGAGGCTTTTATATCCGTGCAGGACCATAAGCTGGATCCACCGGATCTACAGCGTGAATTCAAAGCGCATGGCAAGCGCACGGAAAAGCTCGTGCATGACGCGCTCGGAGACGGCGCGGATGTCCATGCTGCCGATAAAGTCCACAGTCTTCTGAATTTCGTCCTCCGGGACATGATACGCCCGCAGGCTCATGGTGAGGAACATGCGCAGTTTCTTTTCCAGCGTCAGCTCCTCGTCGCAGGGGTGCGCCATATAGGCCCGCATGATCCCGGCGGAGCCGAGCTCCATGTAATAAAAGTCCTGCCCGGTCAGCTCCGGCTGATAGGGGCCGAAGATCTGCTGCAGCTCCTTCGCCGTCTCGCGGAAGATATAGTCCGAGGCCTCCTTCTGCGTGTAGGCTTCGATGTAGATCTCGCGCAGATTTTCGTTCAGCTCCGTCAGCGTCATCTGAATGGCCGTCTCTACAGCGTAGACACAGACAGGCGGCAGCTGCGCGCCGGCCATGCTGCGGGCCATGGCGAACTGATTGGAGAGCATGAACGCCGCAAGCTCGGTCAGTACGCCGTCCTTGGCGCGGAAGATATTCTGAAAGATGCTGTTGGAGACAGACGCCTGCTGCACGATCTGGGCGACGGTCGTTTTTTTATAGCCCTGCTCGAGAAACAGCTTGACGCAGACCGTCAGGATCCGCTTCTTCGACGGCAGGCTTGCATTTGTGATCGCGATGAGGCTCACATCCCTTCCTTGCAGTTTATCATATTGTATCAGAACCGCGCCGGAAAGGCAAGGCCTGTGTATGGCTCCGGCGGACATGCCGGACTGTCGGCATAGGTAAAAAAACGCTTGACAACGTAACAATGTTATGCTATCATGCGTACCGTAACAATGTTACGTAACACTGTTCCGAAGGAGGGTATCCATGGATGAGGATCTGATTTCCAAGAAGGAGCTGCTGGAGCGCTATGGGATCTCCTATGGCGCGCTGTACCGCTGGAAGCGGATGGGGCTGATCCCGGAGGCATGGTTTTTGCGGCGTTCGACGCCGAACGGACAGGAGACCTATTTCCACACAAAGCAGATCTGCCTGCGTGTGGAGCGGATCCTGGAAAGCAAGGAGCGCGTGTCGCTCGAAGAACTGGCCGCGGAGCTGGCCGGGCAGAAGCAGGCGGCCGCCGCACGGCGAACACTGGTGCTGGAGACAAAGTACGGACTGAAGACCTATCCCCTCGACGAGCTTTTACATCTGTATCTGACCGAGGGCGAACACAAAACCGATATACTGGAGCATCTGAAGGAGGAAGCATTATGAACGAACACATTGATATGAAGATTTCCGGCTCGAGCACCATGCCGGGCGGCGAATACCGCAGAGTCTCGATCAGCGGCGCGGGCAGAGTCAACGGCAGTCTCAAATGCGAGGAGCTGCACTGCTCCGGCGCGGCGAAGGTGCAGGGCGACGTGGACTGTGCGGGTGAGCTGTACACGAGCGGCGCGGGCAAGGTGGACGGAAGCGTCCGCTGCGGCAGCCTGTCGGCCTCGGGCGCATTTTCCGCGCAGTCGGTTCAGGTAGAAGGGCTTGCGTCCGTCTCCGGTTCGCTGCAGACAGAGCAGGCGTTCACGGCGGACGAGCTCCGCGCGTCCGGCTCTCTGGAAGCGGGCAGCGTCCACTGCCGGGCGTTCCGTTCCTCCGGTTCGTGCCGGGTCAGCGGGGATATCGAAGCAGAGACGGCAACTTTGAGCGGTGCGGTACAGATCGGCGGACTTCTGAACGCGGAGACGGTCGAGCTCTCGGCCAACCGCGCGGTACACATTGGCTCCATTGGCGGCGGAACCATCCGCGTCCTGCAGAAGGACACGACGACGATCCTCGGCATCTTCCATACGAGCCCCGGCTGTGCGCGCATCGGCTCGATCGAGGGCGACAACATCGAGCTGGAGAATGTCGAGGCGGAGATCGTCCGCGGCAAATACGTCCGCATCGGGCACGGCTGCCGCATCGGAACGGTCGAATACGGTAAAAATCTGGAGGCCGAGCCCGGCACCGTCAGACAAAGCACACAAACTGGCGCAAAATAAGTGGCGATTCTGCACCAAATTGTAAATATTTCTTAACTTTCTGGGAAAAGGTTTGATTCCTGCGGCGATGTGTGATAGAATGCATTCATATGTGATTTTATTGATACTGGAGAGATTCGATGTCACAGGTCAAACTGTTCAGCTCGACCGGCGGCGCGCGCGTAGCCAAGCGCTCCGGACGGGCGAAGAAGCAGAAGGTCAAAAAGCCCCTGAAGACGCTTGCCATCTGGCTGCTCGTCATCCTCTGCCTCGAGGCGCTGTACTTCTTCTGCGTATATACGAACAACAGCTTCGTCAAAAAATGGCGGACGATTTACATCAACACCGCGATGGACACCATGCGTCACCAGTGGCTGGCGACCTATTTCATTCCCAAGGACGTCATCGACGAGGTGCGGTATGAATACGGCCTTGTCAAAACTGCACAGGTCGGCGTAGAGTCCAACTCCAACTGGGGCAAGAAGGCCGACACCGCCGGGACGGACACACCGTCGGACGCGGACGGCAACATCACACATATCGACCCCAACGTCACACATGAATCGGACGCAAAGGACGACACCCAGACGCCCGAGGAGCAGGAAAAGCAGGCGCAGGAGAATTTCTACACCGTCTTCTGGGAGCTCGACCGCACGTCGATGGAGGCGTATCTGGCCGAACACCCCGACACGCTTGCAAACGGCTGGGATCATATTTACATCAATGAGGCGGGCTTTGACGACGAGGGCACGTCCATCCAGTCCATTTTCGGCGAGCAGGTGCTTGCCATCGACGCCAAGGACGGCGTGCTGCTCCTGCGCATTTCCGGCAAGGGCTACCGCGGCGTGCTGGCTGTGGGCAAGGATCCGTCGCTTCTGTCCATCGAAATGGCCGCGACGCTCGGCACCGCCGGACAGCTCTCCGGCGAGATCGCCGCAGCGCACAACGGTGTGCTGGCCATGAACGCCAACGGCTTCCTCGACCCCAACGGCGGCGGCAACGGCGGCCAGCTCGCAGGCTATACCATGTCCAACGGCACGGCCTACGGCGACCACTTCTCCGCCTACGCCTACAAGCGCATCGAGCTGCACGAGGACAACCTGTTCTATATCAAGGACGCGCTGTCCCCCGTCGGCGCGGACTGCACCGACGCGGCGGAGTTCACGCCCGCGCTCATCGTCGACGGCAAAAAGATCATGGACGATTACTGGACCGGCGAGCAGCCGCGTGCCTGCATCGGCCAGAGCGAAAAGCACGAGATCCTCATGCTGGTCATCGAGGGCCGGTATCCGCTCGAGGGCATCCTCGGCACGAGCGTCAACAACTGCTCCGAGATTTTGCTGCAGCACAAGTGCATGCAGGCCATCAATCTCGACGGCGGTTCGAGCGCCATGCTCTGGTTCGACGGCGAATACGTCACGCAGTCGTCGTCCTCCCCTCTCCGCTACACCGGCGGCCGTCCCCTGCCGAACGCATGGGTCTATAAAAAAGCACAATAAAAACCTGCAGCCCCCGGCAACCGCCGGGGGCTGCACTGCTTATTTCACGCCCTTCATCGTCAGGCTGATCCTGCCGCGCTTCTGGTCGACGTCCAGAACGGCGACCTTGACCACATCGCCGACCGAGACGACCTCGGACGGGTGCTTGATAAATTTGTTGCTGACCTGCGAGATATGCACCAGACCGTCCTGATGCACGCCGATGTCGACGAACACGCCGAAATCAATGACGTTGCGCACCGTTCCGCTGAGCACCATGCCGGGCTTCAGATCCTTCAGCTCCAGCACGTCCGTGCGCAAGATCGGCGCGGGCAGCTCGTCGCGCGGGTCGCGGCCGGGCTTTACAAGCTCCTTGACGATATCCTGCAGCGTCGGCACGCCGACGCCGCATTCCGCCGCGGCCTTTTCCGCGCCATAGGCGCGGAGCTTGTCGGGAAGACCGGCCATTTCCGGCTTTCCCGCGTTTTTCAGGTCGATATCCAGCAGCTCCGCCAGCTTCTTTGCCGCGTCATAGCTCTCCGGATGCACGCCCGTGCGGTCGAGCACCTGTTTGCTTTCCGGCACGCGCAAAAAGCCAGCGCACTGCTCAAACGCCTTCGGCCCCAGCTTCGGCACCTTTTTGATCTGCGCGCGCGAGGTGAACGCGCCGTTTTCCTCGCGGTACGCGACGATATTTTTTGCCGTCGTCGCGTTGAGTCCCGCGACCTGCTTTAAAAGCGGTGCGGAGGCCGTGTTCAGATCAACGCCGACGGCGTTGACGCAGGCCTCGACCACGCCGCCGAGCGCGGCGTCCAGCTCCTTTTCCGGCATATCGTGCTGATACTGCCCGACGCCGATGGCCTTCGGGTCGATCTTCACCAGCTCCGCCAGCGGATCCTGCAGCCGGCGCGCGATGGACACCGCCGAGCGCAGATTCACGTCATACTGCGGGAATTCCTCCGCCGCCAGCTTCGACGCGGAATAGACGGACGCGCCCGCCTCGTTGACGATCATATAGGAAACGCCGCCGCCAAGCTTGTGGATCATCTCGACAGCCATGGCCTCCGTCTCGCGCGAGGCCGTGCCGTTGCCGATGGCAAGATGGCGCACGTTATCCTTTTTGATGAGCTGCGAGAGCTTTGCGATCGCATCCTGCTTCTGCTTTTCGCCAAACGTCGGATAGACGACCGTGGTGTCGAGCACCTTGCCCGTTTCGTCGACGATGGCGACCTTGCAGCCGTGGCTGTAACCGGGGTCGAGGCCCATCGTGACCGCGCCCTTCACCGGCGGCTGCATGAGAAGCGGACGCAGATTGAGGGCAAAATTATGGATGGCCTGCTCGTTTGCCATGTCGGTCAGCGCCGTGCGCAGCTCGCGCTCCATGCTGGGCTCCAAAAGCCGGTCATAGCTGTCGCCGCAGACGGCTTTCATGAATTCCATCGCCGGGCTGCCGGGCTTTACAACGCCGCGGCGGATGCACTGCAGCGCCTCGTCCCGGTCGACGGACAGGCCGACCTTCAAGGCTCCCTCCCGTTCGCCGCGGTTGAGCGCCAGCACCTGGTGACTCTGCAGGCGTGAGATCGGCTGGGAAAACGCGAAATACTGCCGGTAGACGGCGGTTTTCTCGTCCTCCTCGTCCTTTGCCGCAGCCGACTGCGCCGTGCCGCGCCGGTTCATGAGCGCGCGCAGACTCTTGCGCACCTCCGCATCGTCCGAAATGCGCTCGGCGAGAATATCCGACGCGCCTGCCAGCGCGTCTTCGATCGTCTCCACGCCCTTCTCCGGGTCAAGATACGCCTGCGCCAGCGTCTCTGGCGCGTCCATTTTCAGCGTCTGCGCGAAGATCGCGTCCGCCAGCGGCTCGAGGCCCTTTTCCTTCGCGATCGTCGCGCGGGTGCGGCGCTTGGGCTTGTAGGGCCGGTAGAGGTCTTCGACCTCGGCCAGCGTCTTTGCCTCGTCGATGGCCTTTGCCAGCGCATCCGTCAGCTTTTCCTGCGCTTCAATAGAGGCCTTGACCTCCTCGCGCCGCTGGGCGAGATTGCGCAGATACTGCAGCCGCGTCTCCAGCGTCCGAAGCGTTGTGTCGTCCATCGCGCCGTGCTGCTCCTTGCGGTAGCGGGCGATGAACGGGATGGTGTTGCCCTCATCCAGAAGGGCGATGACATTTTCGATATATTCCTGCTTGCAGTTTAATTCCTGCGCCAGAATTTCCGATATAGACTGCATGGGTTACTCCTTATTGAAAAAATCTTTTTGTATTGTATCACAAATCATGCTACAATCAAACAAAAAACTGCAGGAGGCCCCGCCATGCCGATCCGCGCGCTGCTTATGGACATTGACGATACGCTGTTTGACTTTCAGACCAGCTCCCGGAACGCGCTGTCCATCGCGTTCCGTTCCTTCGGTCTTCCGTTCACGCCGGAGATGTGGACGCGCTACCGCGCGCTTGACGCCGACTTCTGGCAGCGCTTCGAGCGTGGAGAGATCACAAAGACGGCGCTCTATGTCGAGCGCTTCCGCGTCTTTTTCGCAGAATACGGTCTGGAAGCCGACCCGGCGGCGTTTAACGCCGCATACTTCCGCGAACTGGGCGATCAGTGCAATTTCATGCCGCACTGCGAGCAGGCGCTACGGCAGCTGCACGCGCAGTATAAAATATTCATTGTGACCAACGGCAATACGGACATCCAGAGAAGGCGCATCGCCGCCAGCGGCATGGCACAGTATTTTGACCGCGTGTTCATCTCTGAGCAGATGGGCTGCAAGAAGCCCGACAAGCTGTTTTACGACAAGGTCTTTGCCGAGATCGGTGAGGAATACCGCACATGCTCCATCATGATCGGCGACAGCCTCTCAAGCGACATGCAGGGCGGCCGCAACGCCGGGATCCCGACCTGCCTTTACGGGCAGGCAGAGCCGATCGCGCCGCTGTGCGACTACGCAGTATCCGACCTCCTCGACCTCCCTCCCCTTCTCGCGTCGCTCTGACGCACCAGTGCGCATCCCTGAGAAAATATTGCCATTTTTCCGATTCCCGCTTGCAAAACGCGGCGGGAGCCGGTAAAATAAAAAGGATTTGAAAATTTTGCGCCGAGCGCGCGCGGCGGAGGTTTTTTCTTATGCCGGCAGATATTCTGACTCACATTCAAAACGGGATCCATGCCTTTTCCAAGGGACAGAAGAAGATCGCGTCCTATATCCTGAGCAATTATGACAAGGCTGCGTTCATGACGGCCAGCCGCCTCGGCAAGACCGTCGGGGTCTCGGAGTCGACCGTTGTGCGCTTCGCTGTGGAGCTGGGCTTTGAGGGCTACCCGGAGATGCAGAAAACGCTGCAGGAGCTTGTCCGCAACAAGCTCACCAGCGTCCAGCGCATTGAGGTCGCCAGCGACCAGTTCGGCAATCAGGACGTCGTTGCCAGCGTCCTGCAGCGCGACGCCAACGCCATCCGCATGACAGCCGAGGCGCTCGACCGCACGCAGATGACCCGCGCGGTCGGCGCGATTTTGCGCGCGCGGTGTATTTATATTGTAGGCGTGCGCTCGTCCGCCGCGCTGGCCAACTATCTGAATTTCTATTTCCGCAATATTTTTGACAACGTGCGCCTCGTTTCCTCCACCGCCACCAGCGAAATGTTCGAGCAGCTGCTGCGCGTGGGACGGGAGGATGTCGTCATCGGCATCAGCCTGCCGCGCTACTCCAGCCGGACAGTCAAGCTGCTGCAGTATGCGCACGACTCCGGCGCGACCGTCGTCACCATCACGGACAAGCCCGAGGCGCCGGCCGGGAAGGTCGCCGACTATGTCCTGTGCGCCAAGAGCAATATGGTCTCGTTTGTCGACTCGCTCGTCGCGCCGATGAGCGTCATCAACGCGCTGATCGTCTCCGTCGGTCTGCAGCAGGAGGACAGCGTAGCAAAAACCTATGAGGATCTGGAGCGGCTTTGGGATGAATATGACGCCTTTGAACGGGTCGAATAAGGTTGTTGTCGTCGGCGGCGGCGCGGCGGGCATGATGGCCGCCGGCATGGCCGCACAGGCCGGCGCGCAGGTGACGCTGCTCGAGCAGAACGGCCGTCTCGGCAAAAAGCTTCTCATCACCGGCAAGGGCCGCTGCAACGTCACAAACGACTGCCCGTGGCAGGACGTGCTGCAGAACGTCCCCACGAACCCGCGCTTTCTCTACAGCGCTCTCGCGGGCTTTTCCCCCGCGGACGCGAAGCAATTCTTTGAAACTTACGGCTGCGCGCTCAAGACCGAGCGCGGAAACCGCGTTTTTCCCGTCTCCGACCGGTCGCAGTCCGTTCTGGACGCGCTCGAGCGCTTTCTGCGCGAACAGCATGTGCGCGTCCTGCCGCGCCGGGCAGAGCAGATCGCTGTCTCCGACGGCCGCATCAGCGGCGTCAAGACGGCGGAGGGCCCCGTGCCCGCCGACTGTGTCATCCTCGCGACCGGCGGCCTGTCCTATCCCGCCACCGGCTCGACCGGCAGCGGCTACGCCATGGCGAAGGCCCTCGGGCATACGATCATAGAGCCGGCCGGCTCGCTCGTCCCGCTGGTCGAAAAGGGCCACGACTGCGCAAAAATGCAGGGGCTGGCCCTGAAAAATATCGCGGTCAGGCTCGTAAACGCCAAGGGCAAGACCGTCTATGAGGACTTTGGGGAATTACTGTTTACCCATTTCGGCCTCTCCGGCCCGGTCATTCTCTCGGCCAGCGCGCACATGGCGCGCGGCGAGGACGGCTATACGGTCAGGATCGATCTGAAGCCTGCGCTGGACGAAAAGACGCTCGACGCGCGCATTTTGCGCGATTTTTCCGCCGCGCAGAACCGCGATTTTGAAAACAGCCTTTCTGCCCTGCTGCCGAGATCCATGATCCCAATCGTCATTGCCCGCAGCGGCATTGACCCCATGCAGAAGGTCAACTCCATCACGAAGCAGCAGCGGCGCGCTCTGCTCGAGACGATCAAATGCTTTTCCGTGCCCATCGCCTGCAAGGCGCCTGTTGAGGACGCCATTGTCACCTCCGGCGGCGTAAAGGTCTCCGAGGTGAACGCAAAGACAATGGAATCGAAGCTGGTGCAGGGCCTGTATTTTGCGGGCGAGCTTCTGGACGTCGACGCCTATACGGGCGGCTTCAATCTCCAGATCGCCTGGGCGACGGGCTGTCTTGCGGGGCTGTCTGCCGCCGCGAAAGAATTCCAGAAACCGGAGGACGCGACATGAGCAAATTCGTATCCATCGCCATCGACGGCCCGGCGGGCGCCGGAAAAAGCACCATGGCCAGAGCCTGCGCAAAGGCGCTGGGCTATTTATACGTCGACACCGGCGCGATCTACCGCACCGTCGGCTATTATATGCGCCTCATGGGCGTCGGCCCGAAGGATCGGGACGGCATTGCCCGCCTCATCGACGAGGTCAACATCGACATCCGCTACGAGGACGGCGTGCAGCATATGCTCCTCAACGGCGCGGATGTGACCGGAGAGATCCGCACGCCCGAAATGTCCATGTACGCCTCCGGCGTGTCCGCGCAGCCGTGCGTGCGCGCGTTCCTGCTCGATATGCAGCGGCAGCTTGCCCGGACGCATAACGTCGTCATGGACGGCCGTGACATCGGCACGGTTGTGCTGCCAAAGGCCGACGTGAAGATCTTCCTGACCGCCAGCGCCGAGGTGCGCGCGAAGCGCCGCTTCGACGAGCTGCAGCAGAGGGGCGATAAGACGCCCTACGCGCAGATCCTCGCTGAGACGAAGCAGCGCGACAAGCAGGATTCCGAGCGCGCCATCGCGCCGTTAAAGCAGGCGGCGGACGCCGTGCTGCTCGATACCTCTGACGATACGGTTGAAGAATCGGTAGAGGCCATCTTAGCCATTGTCAGGAGGAAGCTCGGGTGAACTTCTGGTACCATCTCTGCTGGTGGCTGTGCCGTGTCGGGCTGTTTTTCTGGCACCCGGTGTTTCATGTGACGGGCCGGGAGCGGATCCCGGCGGGCAGCTGCGTTTTCTGCGCCAATCACTCCGGCATGGCCGACCCCATCTGGATTTTGCTTGCCCTGCCGGAAAAGAAAATGATCCGCATCATGGCCAAGCAGGAGCTGCGGCGCGTGCCGTTTATCGGCTGGGTCATGGAGAAATTCCGCGTCATCTTCGTCAATCGCGGCGCGCACGACACGCAGGCGTTCAGCCGCTGCGTCGACGCGCTGGCGCGTGAGCAGGAGAAGCTGCTCGTCTTCGTCGAGGGAACGCGCTGCAACAAAAACAAACACGTGCGCGCCAAAACAGGCGCTGTGCGTATGGCCGCGGAGGCCGGCGTTCCGGTCGTGCCGGTGTTCGTCACGCGCAATAAAACGCCGTTCTGTCCGGTGAGCGTCGCGTTCGGCGAACCGTACCGCGTCGGCGCGCTGGATCTAAGCGACCACGACGCCTGTCAGCGTGAGGCAGACCGGCTTCTGAAAACCATTTATCAGTTGGGCGGTGACAGCTATGCAGATCAGATTGGCTGAAACGGCGGGCTTCTGCTTCGGCGTCGAGCGCGCGGTCGCACTTGCCGAACAGACGGCGCGCGAATGCAAAAACGCGGTCACGCTGGGGCCGATCATTCATAACCGCCATGTGGTCGAGCGCTTTGCGCGCATGGGTCTGCGCGAAATTTCTGCGGCGGACGAGGCGCAGCCCGGTCAGACCGTCGTCATCCGCGCGCACGGCATCCCCGCCGGCGAGCAGGAAACGCTTGCCGTGCGCGGCGCGGCAATGGTCGATGCGACGTGCCCGTTCGTCAAAAAGATCCATGTGATCGCACAGAAGGCGGAGCGGGAGGGCCGCAGTCTTCTCATCATCGGCACGCCCACGCACCCGGAGATCATCGCCATCGCAAGCTTTTCCTCCGACGCGCACGTCTTCCAGACCGCCGAGGCGCTGGAAAATTGGCTCACAGAGCGCCCGGAGCGGCGCGATTTGCCGTTTTGTCTGGTTTCACAGACGACAGGGACGCAAAAATTGTGGGAATCATGCCGGGAAATTGCAAAAAAAGTGTGTACAAACTGCGAAATATTTGATACAATATGCAGAGCTACGGAAATGCGGCAGGAAGAAGCGGCTTCTCTTTCAAAGAGCTGTGATGCGATGGTCGTTGTCGGGGACGCGAGAAGCTCCAATACGGGGCGTCTGGCCATGATCTGCAAGGAGAATTGCCCGAAGGTGATACTCGTCGATCATGCCGATGAACTGGACATGTCCTTTTTTCATGGCGCAGCTACTGTGGGTATAACGGCGGGCGCATCGACGCCGCCGTGGATAATTAAGGAGGTAAACAACAAAATGAGCGAAGAACTGAAAGTTGAAACTGCACAGGAGGAGAATTTTGCCGAGCTTCTCGAGCAGTCCCTCAAGACTTTGAATAATGGAGATAAGGTAACTGGCACCGTCATGGCCATCGGTTCCACCGAGATCGAAGTCGACCTCGGCACGAAGCACACCGCCTACATCCCGCTGGAGGATTTCTCCGGCGATCCGTCCGTCAAGCCTGAGGACGTCGTCCACGTCGGCGATCAGATCGAAGCGGTCGTCGTCCATGTCAACGACGGTGAGGGCGTCGTCCGCCTGTCCCGCAAGCGCCTCGAGGCTGGCAAGGCCTGGGAGGAGATCGAAGCGGCCGTTGAGGACAAGACCGTTGTCGAAGGCAATGTCACCGAGGAAAACAAGGGCGGCATCGTCGTCAATGTCAAGGGCATCCGCGTGTTCGTCCCCGCTTCCCAGTCCGGCGTTCCCAAGGGCGGCGATCTGAACGAGCTGGTCGGCAAGACCGTGCAGCTGCGCATCACCGAAGTCAACCGTGCCCGCCGCCGCGTCGTCGGCTCCATCCGCTCCGTCGCCGCTGAACAGCGCAAGGCCGCACAGGAGAAGATCTGGAGCGAGATCGAGGTCGGCAAGCAGTACCACGGCACCGTCAAGTCCCTCACCAGCTACGGCGCGTTCGTCGACATCGGCGGCGTTGACGGCATGGTCCATGTCTCCGAGTTGAGCTGGAACCGCATCAAGAATCCGTCCGAGGTCGTCAAGGTCGGCGACGAGATCGACGTCTTCGTCATCGCGCTCGATCCCGAAAAGCGCAAGATCTCCCTCGGCTACAAGACCGAAGCCACCAACCCCTGGACGCTGTTCACCAACGAGTTCCATGTCGGCGACGTTGCCAAGGTCAAGATCGTCAAGCTCATGACCTTCGGCGCATTCGCCGAGATCATCCCGGGCGTCGACGGCCTCATCCACATCTCTCAGATCGCGGATCGCCGCATCGGCAAGCCGGAGGACGTTCTGTCCGAGGGTCAGGAAGTCGACGCGAAGATCATCGACATCGACGAGGAGCACAAGCGCATCTCCCTGTCCATCCGCGCCCTGCTGGCCCCGGCCGCAGAGGAAGACGAGGACGCCGAGTAATTCAATTCCCCCATCAGGCCGCCGTTCTCCGGCGGCCTGATTTTTATCTCAAGGCTTCCCTTTCACGGGAAAACCGAAGCTTTCAAAAAAGCTGCTATGAAATAGAACGCAATAAGTAAAAGTGAATGCCGGTCTCCCGGATGATTGATGTGCGGTTGTTTCAAAACTGTTTCAATCTTTTGCGGAATTTATGCCATACTGTCTGCAAAGGATGTGATAGCATGACGATCCGGAGGCGCCTTGCGCGTTCCAATCTTGTGATGATTCTGATCCCCGTGGCGATCGCGGCAGTTTTGCTGCTGGCGGGCGGCGGGCTTGCGGTGCTGCTTCTGAAACGGGTGTATCTTCCCCGGCTGGGGCTCTCCATGGCGGCGCTCCTTGCGGCGGTCGCGTTTACAAATCTCTATCTGACAAAACACCTGTTCCGGCATATTCAGGCGCCGCTGGACACGCTCGTCTCCGGTGTGAAGCGGATCCGGGACGGCGATCTCGACACACCCATCGGCTATGAGACCGACGATGAATTTAAGCCTGCCTGCGCTGCGGTCGACGAGATGGCCGCGCGGCTGAAAGCCTCTTTGGAGGCGCATATCCGAAGCGCTTTCGGATATCGTGGGCAGCTATGACGCGGAAGGGCTGGACATTCGGCTTTCCGAACTGCCGGCAGGCACGGTCCTGGCCGACCGGGAGCTGCTTTCGCGCAGCATTTCCAATCTGCTGGGCAACAGCCGCAAGTATAGTGCAGAGCAGGCGGTCATTTCCGCGGGCGTATCCGACTCCGCTGTTTCGATCTCCATTTCGGACAACGGCCCCGGCGTGGAGGAAGGGCAGCTGGAAAAGATCTTCGAGCTCGAATACCGCACAGACGCGGCGCGGCGCAATCCCGCAGGCAGCAGCGGCATCGGACTTGCCGTCGTGAAAAAAGCGGCGGAGCAGATGCACGGCAGATCTTCAGGAACGGTGCGGAAATCCCGCTGAAAAGCAAGGAATACGAGCTTCTTCTGTTCCTCATGCGCCACCCAGGGCAGGTCTTTAGCCGAGAGGATCTGTATGAGATGATCTGGGGACTGGAGTCGATGGGCGACAACATTACCGTCGCCGTCCATATCGGCCGCATCCGGGAAAAAATCGAGGCAGATCCTTCCGATCCCAAGCTCCTGCAAACCGTCTGGGGCGTCGGCTACCGGCTGAACGCAGGCACGGCCTAAGCTCTGTTTCGGTTTTATTTCAGAATATGTTAAAAGCGTCTTCCGCAATGGCCTTGTCCATTGGGAAGACGCTTTTTCGCTTGGGCAGCCACTGCTTCACCCGTTTGCGGTCGTCACACAGTATGCAGTGCTGCATCGGTATAGGCTGCAAGGAAGCTGAAGCTGAACCAGAAGCCGGGGCGTGCGAGGAGGGTCTTCCGGAGGGCGGCGGCCTGCTCGCGCTTGTTTTGGGATTCCAGCAGCACGCATACGCCGTAAGCGGTCATGGCAAACTGCAGATCATCCGGCTCATCTCCGAGTTCCGTCAGAATATGCGCTGTCTGCGCGCAGTCTGCGGCGGCGCGCATGGCTTTTTCATATGCGGTGTGGTGGCCAACATACATGCCGGGGCGATACTGCTGCTGCAGCGTCTTTTGTGCCTCGTCTGGTTTTCCGGCGCGCAGCTGTGAGAGCACCAGCCAGTAAAGGGCGGCGATGTACATATCGTCGCTTTGCGGCGCAATGGCAAGCGCATCCGAAAACGCGCTGATCGCGGCAGCATACTCCCCCATCAGGTAGTGCGCCATGCCGATGCGGTAGCGCGACTCGATGCTCATGCCGTCCGCCTGTTCGCAGCGCGTATAATCCGCGAGCGCCCGTTCAAATTGCAGCGTATCGAGATACTTGGGGCCGCGCTTGCGGTAAGCTTCCATGCGTTCCGGCTCCAGCTTGACTGCCTGCGTCAAAGCGTCGATCGCCTCCCGGAAGCGCAGCTGCCAGCACAGCGCGTCTGCCAGCTCCAGAAGCGTTTCATATGTCTGCGGCTTTTTCCGGCAGGCAAGAATTTCGTCTGTGTCGGCAAGTCCGTGCGGCAGACACTGAAACTGGCTTTCGTGTGACGCGTGAACGTCGGCAAAATATTTCCCCATTTTAACCCTCCGAAATCGCTTCTTTTTTGGCCGTCAGCCAGAGACTGATCAGGTAAAATGCCAAGCATAGAAGCATGACGCACACGCCGGGGGCCAGCAGATATTGATACGCCCCGCGCAAAAACGCGGCGTTTTCTTCCCCAAGAAACGCCGCGTTTTTGTGTAAGGGGCGGGCGTATAACCGATGCCTGTATTGTATCAGAGCGCCGGGCCTTTCGGAAGCTCCCCCGGGGGATGAAATTTTCCGCAGATGAGATAAAGCCCGGCGCGGGATCCCGCGCCGGGCCTCAGCCGTTATTCAGAAAAGCTCATCGTTCCAAAATACTCCGGGCGATGAAAATCAGGGCACTCCGCATCTACGCGATTCCATGCAAGATAGTGCTCCTGCGCGGTCAGATCGCCGCATTTGTAGAAATTGCCCCGGATCGTTCCGGACGGCGCAAACTCCGGGAAGAACAGCCGCAGACAGCTGTCCTGACACGGCTGGTCAAGCAGGCCGGAATTTTCGGCGCGGATCTGCTTTTCCTCTGCGTGCAGATGCACGTACAGCCGGCTGTCGTCATATGCAAGCTGCGCGTACGCGCGGATCTGTCCGCAGGGCCGCCAGAGGCACTGGTCGATCGGCGCCTGTTCGATCCCGCTCCAGTCCGGTCTTCCGGCAGTTTTTTGTATCCGGTAGTGTCTGGTCATGGTGCTCCCTTTCCTCGCCTGATGGTATCAGCTGAAGTCTGTCGCACGAATTCGCCGGAAATTTTCGTAAAAGCGGCGCAGGTATCCGCGGCAGTTCTTCATCTTCTTATAGGATGCCCGATTCAGACGCGTTTGTCAAGCACCGCGTTTTCATTCCGGCAGCCGTGCGGTCAGCTCGCTCAGGCGCATCCCGTCCTTCGGGATGAAGCGGCGCCAGTATGCGACCGAGTCACGCAGCTCGTCCACGGCGTCATAGATATTGCCCGCCGTGCCGATAAACGGCTCCAGCGTCAGCGTAATGCACGGGCAGGCGGGCGGCATATCCGCGGGGATGTCCTGCGCATAGGCCTTTTCCAGCGCGCGAAGCACCTGCTCGCCGCGGATGATGCCCTTTTCGTTGTGCGCCTCGTCAAATGCCCAGTGCGGCGAGGATTTTCCGTCCGACTGCTGCAGATGGATGATCGGGCTCCAGCAGCCGGTCGCCTCCAGCCAGGTATAGGGGCTGCCGTCCTGCGGCTCGGCAAACAGGTACTGGTACCGCTCTGCCTCCGTCAGGATCGTATCGACCGCCTGCGCGTCAGAGCACGCGCCCTCACAGGCGCTGCGGAACGCCTGCATGGCACGTCGGGAGCCCATCCAGACGCGCTTGTGCTTTGCATCGGCGCGGACTGCTGCCAGATCGCGCAGGATGCTTTCTTCTGTCGGACGCAGGAAGAACTGCTGGCCGTTCATGTGTCCCACATCGTCCGTCAGATAAAACGGCGCGCCGCCGATGGCATAGATGCGGCGAAGCATCTGCTTTGCGCCTGCGATCGTCCATGGCGGCTGGTGCGGAGCATACATCTGCTCCACACCCGCACTGGACAGCTCCAGCGATTTTGCATATCCGGCGATGTCCGCCAGATCGCGGCAGAGCTCGTCCATCGCGGCCGCGTAGGCGTCCGGGCTTTGCAGAACGCTCTCATCGAATGCGTGGGCAAAAAAGCCGAGTCCTGCGCCAAGCGAGGCGGCCGTCTTTGCCTGCCGCTTCATCCAGCTGTCGCGGAAGCGCGCGCGGACACGCGCATCCCAGTGCGCAAGGCCGAGCGTCGCGTAGGTGCCGTGTCCGGAGTAGAGATTTGCGATCTGCACGCCGGTCTTTTCACACGCGCGGCGCACGCGCGTGATCCAGTCCTCGGTATAGTCGAGGCCCATATACAGCGGGTCGCACTCGGTATCCGCACTCGCTTCAATATACTGAAGCCCAAGCCCCGCGATCAGCTCGCACCACTGCTCCGGCAGCGTCCAGTGCTTGGAGGCAAAGCAGTTGTCGATCCCAAGGTTCAGGATCGGATCGATTTTCATAGTATGGTTCTCCTTTCGCGGTAACGTACACGCGTCTGCGTAAAAAAATCCGTTTCCAATCAGAGTCTGAAAAGCTCGCTTGCGGAATGATATTTCTCCGTCGCGCCGGGCATTTTGAGGTTCCGCACCCGGATCACCTCGTCCATCTCGCGCACGTAATGCGGCGTGATGGGCTCTGCCCGGCCGAGCAGCTTTGCCACCAGCACGGATGTCGCCATCCGCTCCGCCATATCCAGCAGCTCCACGGCGTCGAAGATATCGATGGGACTGCAGAATACCGCGCCGTGGTTCTGCATGAGGAAGCCGTTGGAATCGTCGATCACCGCGTCAAACTGCTCCGAGAGCGCCTCGGACAGCGGCGTTTCATACGGCACCATCAAAATCGGGCCGATCTCCGTGATCGGCTCCGGCAGCCAGGCTTTCTCAAGCGTACCGTCATTTGCAATCGCAAAGCCGGTCAGGATCGGCGGATGCGTGTGTGCGATGGCGCGGATATCCGGGCGCTTGCGCATGATCCTGGTATGGAACGGCCACTCGCCGGTCGGCTTCTTTCCCTCCGGGGCAAAGAGAACATTGCCGTCCAGATCGATCACGCAGATATCCTCCTCGCGCATGGTGCGCTTCGGCGTTTTGGTCGGCGTGATGATGAGAACGTTTTCGTCCACACGCTGCGAAAGGTTGCCGCCTGCGGAGGTGACAAAGTTCAGCTCCGCGCAGCGGTGGCAGGCGTCCACAAGCTGCCGGATGGCAGCCTGATACTTTACTTGCAGTTCGTGCATTCCGGTTCCTCCAATCGGATCGTCAGATACCAGCGTTTTGTCTCATAGGGGGCAAGCACGCTGTTCATATGGTGCTGCTTTGCAAGGTCGGGGCGGTCAAACGCGCCGGTGCACGGCTCTAAAAACATGCAGCGCAGCCCCAGCGCGCCGCCCTCCGCCTGAATTGCGCCGAGATACGGCACTTCGGCTGCCGGGAACTCCACGCGAAGGCTTCCGCCCTCCGGGTAATGGATGCAGCCCCAGCCGGTTTCGCCTTGCAGCTTGTCGGCAAAATAAAATTTCTGATAGTCGTCCGCGTCCGTGCCGCGGCAGATGCTTGCGTCATACACGCTGCCGTCCGGCTGCGAAGCGAGCGGATACGAGAACGTATCGCCGTAGCGCCCGATGAGTCCGCTGTCGGACATGGTGGTATACGCCTTGTGAAGTCCATCCGGGAACTCGAACCGGCAGCCCTTGTATCCGGTCAGCATCATATGCGCGGCCCAGATAAAGTCCATGGCGAACGGCGTGGGATTGTGCGCGGTGTAGTCGATGCGCAGCACGCCCGGCTCCTGCCAGCGCACGCGCTTGGTCAGGCGGTACGGCAGCCGCACGCCCGTGACTGCCGCGCGCAGCTCCCCCTCGCACAGCTCTGTCTGCCATGGAAGCGCCCATACCTCGCCGTGATCCGGCAGATACGCGCCCTTCCACGGCTCCGCGTCATAAAAGCAGGCGTCAACGGTCGGGAACATCTCGTCAACGCCGGCGCACTCGCCGTCCAGATAGCCCATACCGTATTTTGCTTCCCGGTACTGCTCCGTTTTGCCCTGATAGATGTATTCCCTGCCCGTTTTTTCGCTGCGGAGCGACGCGAGCTTGCAGCCCTGCCGCGGCAGGAACACGGCGCGGTACGCGCCGTGTTCGAGCGCCGCAGCGGGATAGCCCTTATACTGTGTCTGTTCCAGCTTCATACGCTTACTTTCCGCCAAGCAGCCGGCGCATCAGGCGGCTGGAAGCGATGGCGTCGTTTTTGGCAAGCGTCGCGTGGATCTCGTCCATGTCGGCCCTGTCGACAATGCTCTCCAGATAGTCCAGCCATTTTGCGCTCTCGTCGATCGCCTCGCGGCCATCCTCGCGGTACGGGAACTGGTCGAGCGTCATGTAGCCTTCATAGCCCGTATGGCGCAGCCAGTAGATGAACTCCAAAAACTCCAGCGTGTGCACGCTGCCGACGATCATATCGTCGTCCCACAGGCGGTAGTTGTCGTTGATATGGATATGCTTGAGGCGGTCGCCGTACATCTTGCAGATCGCAACGGACTCGGCGGGCGTCTCATAGCCGAGCGCGGCGTGGCCGTAGTCGAGCGCGATGCCGAGATTTTTCCGCCCCGCGGCCTCGCACATGAGAAGCGCGGTGCCGACCGTGCCGACATAGCAGTGCGTGCGCGGCTCCTTGATCTTGTATTCCATGGTGATGGTCATGTCGGGGTTGTAGTCGCACAGCTCGGCCATCGCTTCCTGAAACAGCGTCCGCTCTTTGATGTAATCCGCCGCGAACAGATAGTCATAGCCGTCCTGACCGGGCCAGGTCGTCACGACGCTGCAGCCGATGCTCGCCGCAAAATCGATGGCGTCCTTGCCGCGCTCGATGGCAAGCGCGCGCACCTTGGGATCGGGCGAGGAGAAGCTGCCCTTCTGGAACACGGGATCGGCAAACGTGTCAATGGCGATGGATGCCGCCTTCAGCCCCGTGCGCGCGAGGTTTTCCCGGATGCGCTGCTTTTCGCCAATAAACTCCGGCGTGAGCACGATATCCACGGCGCTGAGCAGCTCCACGCTCTTGGCGCGGTCAAACTTCTCCTCCATCGTGAATTTTCTTCCGTACGCCGGGCAGTACCGGTCAATGCAGGAGCCGAGGTTGTCGATAAAAACGGAGTATTTTCTGCTGTTCATAGTCAGTTCCTTTCTGCGGCTTATCGAAGCTCGCCTTTATAATTGATGCTGTCCAGCATAACGGCGATGAAAATGATCACGCCGCGGACGATGGTATAAACGTAAGGGTTCGCCGCCATCATGGTCAGTCCGTTGGTGATGGTGTTGACCAGAACGATGCCGATCAGTGCGCCGGGCAGAACGCTGCCCTTGCCGCCAAAGAGGCTGATGCCGCCGAGCACCGCCGCGGGAATGATATCAAACTCGTTGCCGCTGGCAAAATTACTGGAGATCGCGCCGACCTGACCGGCGGACAGGATCCCACCCAGTCCCGCCATCGCGCCGCAGATCGTATAGGCGATGAGCGCGTTGCGCTCCGTATGGATGCCGAGCTTGCGCGCGGCCTCGTTGTTGTTGCCCTGTGCGGTCAGATGGCGGCCGTAGACGGTGTACTTGAGCAGGAAATGGAACAGCGCAGCAAACAGCAGCGCAATGATGACGATCATGGAGACGGGGCCCAGCTTGACAGAGCTCGGCTGGAAGCCGGAGGTCCGCACCGGCTGCAGCGCCGCCTTGGTGATGACCTGTCCGATGCCGGTCAGCACGTTCGTCATGGCGAGCGTCATGATAAACGGCACCATTTTGAGCTTGACGATAAACACACCGTTGATGATGCCGACGAGCGCGCCGCACAAGAGTCCCGCGCCGATGCCGATCACATACGGCATGACGCCGGACGCGCCGTTCGCCGCGGCATAGGCCTCCATCAACTTTGCCGCGACGACTGCCGACAGATACATGTTTGCGCCGGCGGAAATATCGATACCGCCCAGCATCAGCACAAAGGCCATGCCGCACACGCCGAGCATCAGCGGACTGGACTGCTCCAGGATCAGCAGCGCGTTTTTTCCGGTCAGAAAGTTTTTGTTTGTAAAGGAGAACACGATGATCATGCACACAAAGATCGCATACACGCCGTATTCGTAAAGATGGCGGAGCTGAAGACCGCCGGATTTTTTCATGGCCTTATTCATGCGTCCTCTCCTCCCGCCAGCGCCATTTCCATGATGCGGTTCTGGTCAAATTCCTCGCGGCTGCACACACCGGTGATTTTGCCGCGGCTCATCACAAGAATGCGGTCACAGATCCCCATGAGTTCTTCCATCTCGGACGAGACGACCAGGATCGCAGACTGCTGCTGCGCAAGCTTGTTGATGATCGTATAGATTTCATACTTTGCGCCGACATCAACGCCGCGCGTCGGCTCATCCAGGATCAAAACCTCCGGTTCGTTCATGATCCACTTGCCGAACACGACCTTCTGCTGGTTGCCGCCGGAGAGGTTGCACACGAGCTGCGTGCGCTTGTTCTGCACCTTGGTGCGCAGCGCGGCGATCGACGCGTCGCTCAGGCGCCCGCCCTCGGCGGTATTGACCACGCCCAGCCGGTTCGCGATCGCGGGCAGACGGACGAGCAGAAGATTATCCTCTACGCTTTTGGGCATGAGCAGGCCCTCGTTGCGGCGGTCCTCCGTGACAAAGGCAAAGCCCGCGCGGATCGCCTGCAGCGGCGTGTGTGCGGTAAAGTCCCGGCCCTTGTAGGTGATCGTTCCGCCGCTCACGGCGTCCAGTCCGAAAATTGCGCGCATCAGCTCCGTGCGTCCCGCGCCCATCAGGCCGAACACGCCCAGGACCTCTCCGCGCCGCAGCTCCAGACTGGCGTCCGCGACCATCGTGCCGGAGCTGATATGCTCGCAGGAAAGGATCTGCTCGCCGAGCTGCTTGTCGACGGTCGGATAAATTTTTTCCAGCTTCCGCCCGACCATCATGCCGATCAGATCGTCGCGCGTCGTTTCCTTTGCCGGCACATGGTCGATGGTGGAGCCGTCGCGGATGACGGTGATCTCGTCGCACAGCTCCAGCACGTCCTCCAGAATGTGCGAAATGTAAATGATGGTAACGCCGCTGCTTTTCAGCTCGTCGATGATGCGGAACAGGTTGTCCTTTTCGACCTTGGTCAGCGACGTGGTCGGCTCGTCAAAGATGATGATGCGCGCCTGAATGATGAGCGCCTTTGCGATCTCGATCGACTGCCGGACGCCCATGGAGAGCGACTCGACCTTCGCGCGCGGATTGACATGGATGCGGAACTGCTCCAGATATCTGGTCGTTTCCTGCGCCATGTACTTGTATTGCACCTGCCGGCAGGCGCCCGTCGGCAGATTCTCGATAAACAGATTTTCCGCAACCGTCAGGTTGGAAAACAGATTCAGTTCCTGGTGAACGAATGCGATCTTTGCGTTTTGCGCGTCCTTGGGGCTTTGCGGGGAGTAGCTCTGTCCGTCGACAAGCATTTCGCCGCTGTCCGGGCGGAACACGCCGCCGATCACATTCATGAGCGTGGATTTGCCGGCGCCGTTTTCGCCGACGATGCCGTGCACCGAGCCGCGCTGCAGGCTCAGATCGATGCCGTGCAGGACCTCCGTGCCAAAGAAGCTCTTGCGGATGCCCTTAAGCTCCAAAATCGTATCAGCCATCTGCAAAACCTCCTTATGCCCGTGTGCGCACGCCGAACTTCTTGAACGCAAGGTTCAAGACCGCCGCCGCGATCACAAGCAGACCCTTGATGAGATCGACATAGAACCACTCGATGCCGAGCAGATTCAGAATATTGGACACCAGCGTCAGAAACAGCACGCCGTAAAGCGTGTTTTTCACGCTGCCAAAGCCGCCCGCGGGGTTCGTGCCGCCGATGACGACGCTGCCGACCACATCAATGAACAGCTTATCGCCGAGCGTCGGAACGCCTGCGCCGTTCTTTGCCGTATACATGATCGACGCGAGGCCGGCGCACAGGCCGCTGATCAAAAACAGATAAAACAGGTTTTTGCGCACCGGAACGCCGGAAATCTCCGCCGTGCGCGGATTGACGCCGATGGCGTAAAGCTGGCGGCCGAACACCGTTTTGCGGTTGAGCCAGTCGCAGAACAAAAAACACAGCCCGGCGATCAGCACCGGCAGCCAGAACGCGCCCTTGCCGCCGATGGCGCGGAACGAATCCGGCAGGCCGCCCAGCGAGACAACGCCGTCAAACAGCACGCTGCCAAACCACACAGCGATGCCGGAGCCGATGAGCTGCATGGCGAGCGTCGCGACAAACGACGGCATTTTCAGCCGCGAAACGGCAATGCCGTTGATGCAGCCGAACACGGTGCCGATGGCAAGCACGATCAGGATCGTCAGCGGCACGCACAGCGGGCTGCCCGTCAGCGGCGAGTCGACCATCAGATAGGCCGCGATCACGCTGCCAAAGGAGATCACGGAGGTGATAGAAAAATCAATGCCGCCATTGAGCACAACGAAGGTCAGACCTGTCGAGGCGATCAGCAGCGGAGCGCAGTTCTTGAGGTAGTTTTTCATGTTATAGATGGACGCGAACTTATCCACGAACAGCAGTCCACAGATAAAAAACGCGAGGAACACAAATAACATGACGTTGTCCATCAGAAATGTCTGCACCATTCCCGACGACTTTTTGACTTTTGTGTTCATGGAGTCCTCCCTTGCGGAAATTGGGGACACGGACAGTTCCGTGTCCCCAGAAAAGTGCTGCTGCGAGCCGCGGCCGGATCAGAACAGATCCTTGACCTCGTCAAAGTTTTCAAATGTGACCAGCAGGCCGGAGTCCTTGACATCGCGGCTATCCAGCGTTTCGCCGTCGGCAAGCTTGATCGCGGTATCCACACAGGTCGTACCCTGCAGCGCGGCAGACTGCGCAGCGTCCGCCCAGCAATAGCCGTCCGCAAGCATCTGCTTGCCGGTCTCGTCGCCGTCAAAGCTGATGCAGACCACATGGTTTTCTTCGCCCTTCTTTGCCCACTTGCCGGCTTCGGTCAGCGCGGTCTGGACCGGCTCCCACAAGAAATCGGAGGGCAGGATCATCATATCGATGTCGGGATATGCCGCCAGCGCGGACTGCAGGCCGGACAGCGCGACCTCATGATCCCACTCGGTCGGAACGGAGACAACGATATCCACAACACCCTGGCCAAACTCGTCCACAGCTGCCTGATAGCCGTCGCGGCGCTCGACCGCGTTGCCGTCGCCGAGGTTGCCGATGAGCATAAGGCACTTGTAGCTCTTGCCGTCTGCCTTTGCGCGCTCGATGAACCACTTCATCTCCTCATACGCCATGGAACGGTTATCGGACAGGACCTGTGCGTCGGGCTCGCAGGAGCCCTCCACGACCGGACGGTTATCCATGATGATGGGGATCCCGGCTTCATTGCATTCTTCAACAGCCGTTGCGATCGCCGCGTTATCCTTCGGCGCGCAGATGATGGCGTCCACGCCCTGCGCAATAAAGTCGAGGATCTGCTGGTTCTGCAGGTTGGCATCGCCGCCCGCGATGGCTTCCACGAGCGTCACATTGCCCAGCTCTGCCGCGTGATCCTTCATCGCCTGATAGTTGGAAAGCCAGAACTGCGTGTTCAGATCCTCCATCGCAACGCCGATGGTATAGGTTTTGCCGTCTGCAGCGGCGGGCGTTTCCTCTGCTGCGGGTGCGTCAGCGGCAGTCTGTTCGGGGGTCGCCGCAGGCTTCTCCTCACTTGCCGCGCAGGCCGCAAGACCAAGAAGCATCACAAGCGCGAGAGCCAGTGCTAAGATCTTTTTCATTTTCCGTACATCTCCTTTTATTTTTAGCAGGAATTTCTCTTGCCAGTTTCGCGGTAACGATAACGCATTCTTTGAAACAGAAACGCGCAGCTCTAGAAACTTGCGCGTTGTTTTTGTGCGGTATCGTTTACGCGATTTTAGTATACCACATGCCCACCGTTGTCGCAATGCCGCATTTATACAAAATAACATTCATTCTTTTGTAGAAATCGCACAAAGCGTGCCCCGCATCCCTCTGCCGTGCTGTGCATACCGGTTTTGACGCCTGTCGGGCCGCCGAAAAATTGCATTGACGAAAGCGCGGAATATGGTATAATATATCCAGCATGGAATCGTTTACGCACCGCATTTTTATTCCCTTTTTCATTACAATGAAGCATCAAGGAAAGTGGCCGTTTGATTATGGGTAAAGTAACGTTAAAAATGATCGCAGATCAGGCAGGCGTGTCGATCGGAACCGTTGACCGCGCGCTCAATAACCGCGGACGTATTCTGCCTGAAACAAAGGCGCAGATCATCGAAATCGCAAATTCGCTCGGCTATCAGCCAAACCGCCTGGCGAGCGCGCTGCGGAAAAAGCTGCATTTCAAAATCGCTGTCGTGATGTCCCGCTACCCGCGCTATTTTACCGACGAGCTGCTGTACGGTCTTGAGATCGCGCAGCAGGAGCTGCAGGACTACAATCTGGAGCTTGATTTTCACTTTTCGACCTCGCTGGCCGCCGAGGAGCAGCTTCCGCTTCTGCAGGAGCTGCACGTTTCCGACTATGACGCCATCGCCATCAACGCCGGCAGCGAAGTGCTTTCCGAACGGGTAGACGCCATCATCGACGAGGGCGTTCCCGTGGTGACCTTCAACTCGGATATCCCAAAGAGCCGCCGGCTGTTCTATGTCGGGGAGGACCCGTATAAAAACGGACGCGTCGCAGGTGAGCTGATGGGCAAAATGCTCGGGGGCACGGGAACGGTCGCCATCTTTGCCGGCTTCAGTCTTGTCGCGTCGCATTCCGCCCGCGCCGCAGGCTTCCGGGATTATCTGCGCGAGCATCATCCCGATATGCGGATCCTTGACGTGCTCGAATACCATGACCGTGAGGATGAAGCCTATATCGCCATGCAGCAGATCGCGGAGCAGCACCGCGACATCCGCGGCGTATTCTGCGTCAGCGCCGTCGGTGCGATCGGCGTCGGCACCTATCTGAAGGAGCATTACCAGCAGGGGCAGATCTGCCTGATCGGCTACGATCTGAGCAGTCAATCGGCCAGGCTGCTGCAGGAGCATTACTGCTCCGCGCTCATCTATCAGGAGCCGCGCAAGCAGGGCTATCAGATGCTGCATCTGCTGTTCGATATGCTGTGCGACGGCACGCCTCCGAAGCAGAAGGAGCACTTCACGCGGGTCGGGATCATTATCAGTGAAAACCTTCAGGATTACATCAACCTGCAGCCGCAGGATCCGTTTTAAGCCTGCGCCTTCTGCCCGGCCCGTATCAGGCCGGCAGCAAACGCGCGGACGTTCCCGCCAGGAGAACGTCCGCGCGTTTGTTATTGCCGGTATCAGCACTGTTCAAAAATCAGGATCCTGCTTTCATGATCCCGATCGTCCGGCAGATACAGCCCGACGTTCATCAGGAAATCGCCGCCGTAGATCTCACCGGTTTCCGTGTTCCGGTACTGCGCGTTTTCGGACAATCCCTCGAAGCGGAGCTGCGTCAGGCCGGTCAGGACATGGGCGCGGATGGTGCAGTAAACCAAAACGACCTGTTTCCGGTCGGCAGAGACGTATTCCCATGCGGCGTTTTCACCCTCAAATGGAGAACGCAGGCGGTACAGATCGCCGAAATGGATGGTGCTTCGGATTTCTTTGTACTGCCGGATCTGCTGCCGGTTTGCGGGCAGCGCGGCAGAGCCGCTTTCTGTGATGTTCCGGTTCATATCCCACTTGACGTAGGATATCTTTGCCGTGCCCAGAACTCTGGAAAGCGAGTCAACGATATAGTCGCAGACATCCTGCCGGGACAGATCCAGCACAAGCTGGTTCCGGGCGGGCGTTTTTGTTCTTCCGGGGGTGTGGATGCACCAGTCCGGGTGTGCACGGTAAAGGTCGCTGTCCTCGGATACCATTTCCGGCTTGAACCAGAGGCCGAAGCGCATTCCCAGCTGCGTGACCTTTTCTGCAAGTCCGGCAATGCCGTTCGGGAGTTTTTCCAGGTTTGGCATCCAGTCGCCCAACGAGCAGGTGTCGCTGCTTCGCTTGCCGAACCACCCATCGTCCAGCACCATCAGCTCGATGCCGACGCTGCGCGCCTTTTCTGCGATGGCTAAGATTTTTTCTTCGTTGAAGTCAAAATATGTCGCTTCCCAGTTGTTGATGAGCACGGGACGCTCGGCATCGCGGTATCTGCCGCGGCACAGGCGCTGGCGGTACATGCGGTGGAAGCGCCGGGACATCGTGCCAAAGCCGGAATTGGAGAACGTCATAACGACTTCGGGTGCTTGGAACGCTTCGCCCGGTGTCAGCAGCCAGTGGAAGCCGAAGGGGTTGATGCCGATGTTGACGCGGACGACGTCCTGCTGGTTTGTCTCCGCCTGCATGATGAAATTGCCGCTGTAGACGAAGCTATAGCCATAGACCTCGCCCTGATTTTCCGTTGCCCACGGTCTTGCCAGCGCCAAAAATGGGCTGTGAATGTGACCACTCGCCACACGCTTGCTGTCGATCTGCATCGCACCGTTCATGAGCGGCTGCTTCTGGATATGCCGTTCGCGCGCCCACGCGCCGGTCAGATGGACAAATTCATAGTTTTTATCAAACAGATACGTCGTACTGCTTAAAATACTCTGCACATCAATGGGCTGTACGCTCTCGTTGACGGCGCGGACACTCTTTGTAATGACATCGTAGTCCTCAAAAACAGAATACGAGAGGACGATTTTCAAGCCGGTCAGCGGATCGGCCAGCGTGATCTCCAGCGTATCCGCTTCGGAATCACTTTCTACATACGTTGCGGGCAGGCCGCTCAGCGACTCCTTGCCGTGATAGATTTCATAGCCGCAATAGGAAAGGCACGTCACAGCGCTGCCGCTTTCATATTCGGCGTGGAACGCAGGCGTGCGCAGATCGGCGCTGCCGTAGGTCGGGTACTCCATCGGCAGGGCTTCCGTACTGTAGTCCAGCCCCGGAAGATCCGTCCCCATCCACGTCGTTCCGGCGTGGATGGGCAGATGCGCCATGAAATCGGGATACGCGGAAATGCGTTTTCCGTAATATAAGTGCAGGAGATATTTTTCACGCAGAACGCCGATGGCGTAGGTCGTGCTTTTTGTGTGCAGATAGAATATCTGTCCCTGCGGGTCAAATTGAATCGCCATTGTCCCTCTCCCTTCCTCCGCTGATGGGCGGCCTGGTTTCTATTCTCTTGTCAGATAATCCAGATCGCAGCCGTCGTTTGCCTGCTGGACGTGGTCGATGAAGCTTCTGATAAAGCCGCGCCGGATATCCGGGTGGCCCTTCGGCCGGAAGTCCTTCAGCCGTTCGCGGAGCTCGCTGTCGCTGAGCTCGACCTCGATGAGATTCTCATCCGCTTCGACATGAATGATGTCTCCATCCCGCACGGCGGCAAGCGGGCCGCCGACCTCCGCCTCCGGCGCAACATGCAGGATGACGGAGCCGAAGCAGCCGCCGGACATTCTGGAATCCGTCACACGCAGATAATCGTCGATCCCCTTTTTATGCAGCTTCGGCGGCACAGGCAGGTAATTTCCGAACTCCGGCATCCCCGGCGCGCCCTTCGGGCCATAGCCGCGCAGAACGATCACGGTGTTCTCATCCACATCGGAGTTCTCGTCCGCCAGCCATTTTTCTGCAAAGGTGCTGTCCAATCAGCTGCATCTGAATTATGCGTATTTATGCTCCGTATTCAAGCGCTGCATGGACATGACGATCAACCGGTATATCAAGCAGTACCGGCTGGAAAAGGCGAAGGAGCTGCTGGACACGACGCAGCTCGGCATCGCGAAGATCGCCGCCGCAGTCGGCTTCCAGAATACAAACTACTTCAGCAAATGCTTCAAAAAGAATTACGGCATCTCGCCGTCTGATTACGAAAGCTCTATCCGGCAGCGATGAAAGCACGGACGTTCCTCAATTGGAGCGTCCGTGCTTTTCATTGCCTGTTCCGGCCCTTATTCATAGAACCCCATGGTCTTAAGCGTATCAACCACGCTGCGGCCCTCGGAAATGCCGTCATACATCAGCCGGGGCTGCCTGCTGTCGCCGATGCAGACGAGCGGTTTTTGTGTTATGCCCAGCAAACACCGGCTCGATCGTATCGAGATCGTAGGGTGTCGCCTGATAGACAAAATAGTTCAGCCTGTTCTGATAGAGCAGGTTGGCATGGCTGCGCCATGTGACGCGCGGCGGCTGTGTGTCGTCGTCCGGGAAATAGTTCTCCGGCACATGGCTCGGCAGGCCCGCGTTTTTATCGCGCAGACATTCTTTCTGGAGCGTCCCGGCGTTGTACTCCGAGTGCCCGGTGATGAAGATCTGCCGTCTGCCCTCGCTCGAGAGCGCGTTGATGCCCACCTTTGGTGAGGATGCCAGAATTTTCAGTTTGCCGCACGCCTCCACTTCCTCGCGGCGGATCGTGGTGTGCCGTGAATGCGGCACCATGAATGTGTCGTCAAAGCCGCGCATGAACATCGAACTCCGACGTGCCACCATGTGCGGGAACACGCCGAAGAGCTTTTCCTG